>JAYVXB010000622.1:0-3994 GCA_043785585.1 Deltaproteobacteria bacterium
GTCGAGGTCGAGGTCGAGGTCGAGGTCGAGGTCGAGGTCGAGGTCGAGGTCGAGGTCGAGGTCGAGGTCGAGGTCGAGGTCGAGGTCGAGGTCGCTACCCCGCGCCCCGCGCCCCGCGCCCCTGCTTACTCCGCGCCTCCAACTTCGCGCTCCGCGATCGCAGCCTCTCCGTGCTGCTCTGCAGGTTCTGCGCGCTGACGCGCAGCCGCTCGACGCTGTCCGACAAAAGCTCCGTCCTCAGCTGCAACCGATCCGCCGTCTCGAGGAGCGCCTCGGCATCGGGAGAGCTCGACGTAGTCATACCCGATCCCCCCTCTCCCGATCCCGCTGCAGCTCCGCCCGAGTCTCGCGGCAGCGTGCTACTTCGGCGGCGGCTCCGAGCAGACATGGTTGATGCAGGTAACTCCGGTCGACGAGTTGCAGCAATCCGCATTCGCGTTGCAGCGGTCGCCGACTTGCGAGCACTGCGTCTGCGACGAGCGGCACACAGGAGCACCAGCATCCACCGTGCCGTCGCAGTACCCGCCGCAGCACTCGGTCCCGGACGCGCAGCCTTGCCCGTCGCCCTTGCAGGGATCGAGCGCCCAGTACCCGCGCATGTTCACCGACGAAATGTCCTGGCCCGGAAGTCGGAACGGCGGATGGCTCGGATCCTGTCCAGCGATCGGGTTCTGATCGATCGCCGCGACCCACAGCTGCTTCACCACCGTCGCGCCGCCCGTGAGCGCGTTGCCGTACGTGCGGCGGCTCGTGAAGACGACCCAGAAATATCCGCCCGACGCGACCGGCGCGAACGTCGGCTCGTAGTTGAGCGCGAGATCGCGCGCTCCTGCGGCGAACGGATAGCCGTCGCCGTCGAGCTTCGCGAGGCGCACCTCTTGTCCCGCGGTCGCGGCGTTCGCGAAGAAGAGATCGCCCGCGCCGTTGCGCGTGTCGAGCGGACCGCGGTGATAGATGATCCCCTTCGCGTCCGGCGTGACGCTCGGGAACGCGATGCCGCCGCCGCCGCCTTGCGGCACGAGCGGGTGCGGGTTCGACGCTTTGCCCGCCTGGAGATCGAAGTTGTACGCAGCGAGCCCGCCGTTCGCCATGTCGACGTACGCGAGGAGGGTCCCGTCCGGCGCGAACGCCGGCATCCCGAGGTGCGCCCCGTCGAGGCCGCTGTTCTGCACGCGCGCGCCGTCCGCGCTCAGGAAGAGCCCGTCCGACGCGCCCGGCGGCCCCGGAAGCGGCGACGAGTTCTCGACGATGTACTTCCCATTCGGCGACACAGCCGGCATCGCCCACGTGCGCTTCTGCGCGCTCCCCGCGCCGCCGCCGGTGTCGTGCTTGATCGTGTTCGTGAGGAGATCGTACGTCCCGCCGAGGCTGTCGCCGCCGCTGACGAGCGTCGATCCATCGGCCGACACCGTGTGGCACGTCATCGTGCACGAAGCGTTCGGCAGGCTCAGGTTTGCGATCGCCGTCGCGAACGTCGCCGCGCTGAAGTCCTCCGGCGTCGCGGCTCCCGGCTTGATGCGCATCACGCGCCCCTGGTTGTTCGCCCAGTAGTAGATCGTCCCGCGCATCGATCCGGGCGCGACCGTCCACTTGTGATCCGCGAGCACCGTCGCCTTCGTTCCGTCGAAGCGCGCGACCTTCAACGCCGCCGCGCCGCCCGTCGACGACGTGAACTTCTCCCAGTCGGCCGCCGTGAAATTGAACGCCGCGGGAGGCGGCGCGTTCGTGAACGACTCGAGCTCGAAGTACTGGCTCGTCAGGTGAACGTAGTACGCGTCCGCCGCTGCGCCGCCCATCCACATGAGCGGCGGCGCGAGGAGACCGCGCGGAAACACGGTGCCGTCATACGGGTACGCCCACGTCGCGACGGTGTCTTTGACGGTCGCGCCTTTGAGCGCGGTCTGCGCCGCGCCGCCGACGTTGCCGGGGTTCACCTGCGTGTGGATCTTGACGTCGAGCTGCGCGCTCGCCTTCAGCGCCTTGTACGTCGCGGTGACGGTGACGCCGCCGCCCGTCATTCCGGTCGTCGTGTAGCGCCCTGTGCCGTCGATGTTTCCGACGGGGAAGTTGTTCGCCTTCCACGACACGTCTTTGCTGAGCGGCGCGCTCGTCATGTCGCGGAAAGTCGCCGTGACGGTGAAGGCCTGCGACGCCTGCGTGCCGTTCAACACTTCGATCGCCGCCATCGGCGGATCGATCTTGATCGACACGACGTCGTTGTTGCCGAAGATGCTTCCCGAGTCGTCGAGGCTCGTCTCGCTGCCACCGTCGCCGTTGTCGGCCGGAGGGGAGCCGGGATCACCGCTGCCACCGCATGCGCCGCCGAGCGCAGCCGCGACACCAAGAGCGAGAGGAGCGAGCCACGTAGCCAAGCGAGGAGAGAACGCCATGCGACCAGTACAGCACGGAGCACGCCAACCCACCTTTGGATGTTCTCGTCGGAAAATTACGAGCAGCGTGCAACCGACAGTGGCCGGGTGGATCCACGAAGATGGATCGACGCAGATCCAGTTCGAAACGAGACGAGACTCACAGGAAGACGGGAAGACGGGAAGGTAGGAGGGATGGGACATCAAAACAAACTCCCTCTCGCTTCCCGTCTTCCTGTGAATCTCTCTCATCATGCCCAACGCCGTCGACACAGCGCTCCACGTCGCTTCGCAACGCGTCACCGAGGGCCCGACGCTCGCGGTTCACGATCCTTGGACGGGCGAGGAGATCGCGCGCGTCGTGATGGCGGACGCGGCGCGCGCGGAGGCGGCGACCGTCGCGGCGGTGCGCGCGTTCGATGCGATGCGTGCGCTCTCGAGCTTCGATCGCAAATCGATCCTCGCCAAGACGGCCGACGCGATCGCGAAGCGGCAAGACGAGCTCGCGACGCTGATGGCGCGCGAGGCGGGCAAGCCGATCACGCAGGCACGTGCGGAGGTCCAGCGTGCGATCGCGACGTTCCAGCTCGGCGCGGAGGAGGCGACGCGGATCGTCGGTGAGGTGATCCCGCTCGACGTCACGGGCCCGAGCCGCGGCTACTCGGGATCGTGGGTGCGCGTGCCCGCGGGGCCGGTGATCGCAATCGCGCCGTTCAACTTCCCCCTCAACTTGGTCGCGCACAAGATCGCGCCGGCGCTCGCCTGCGGGTGCAGCATCGTGCTGAAGCCTCCGCCGCAAGCGCCGCTGTCGTCGCTGCTCCTCGCCGAATGCATTCGTGGCGCGGGCGCGCCGCCCGACGCCGTGCAGATCGTCCCGTGCGACGTCGACGTCGCCGAGCGCCTCGTGAAGGACGATCGCTTCGCGACCTTGTCGTTCACCGGGAGCGCGAAGGTCGGTTGGCACTTGAAGGCGATCGCCGGGAAAAAGCGCGTTCTCCTCGAGCTCGGCGGCAACGCGGCGGTCCTCGCGCACGACGACGCGAACCTCGCGCGCGTCGGCGATCGCGTGACGAGCGGCGCGTTCGCGTACGCGGGTCAGGTCTGCATCAAGGTGCAGCGCCTCTACGTGCATCGAACGATCGCCGACGCCGTCGTCGCCGATGTCGTCCTTCGCGCGAAGAAGCTCGTGCCGTCGTCGCCGCTCGACGAAGCGACCGTCGTCGGGCCGATGATCGACGAAGCGAACGCGCGCCGCGTCGAGAGCTGGATCGCGAAGGCCGTCGCCGCAGGCGCGCGCGTTCTGTGCGGGGGGACGCGCGAAGGGAACCGCGTCGCGCCGACGGTCCTCGAATTCGACGGCGACGGGCGCGGACTCGAGGTCGTCGAGGAAGAAATCTTCGGCCCGGTGCTCACCGTGCATCGCTACGACTCGTGGGACGAAGCGCTCCGAATGGCCGACGGCACGCGCTACGGATTGCAGGCGGGCGTCTTCACCGATTCGCACGCGCGTATTCGCGAAGCCTTCGCGCGGCTCCACGTCGGCGGCCTCGTCGTCAACGACGTGCCGACGTTCCGCGTCGACGTCATGCCGTATGGCGGGACGCGTGACTCGGGCTTCGGGCGCG
>JAYVXB010000623.1:0-12594 GCA_043785585.1 Deltaproteobacteria bacterium
CGCGCGTTCGATCCCCGACTGCGACATCTGCAAGAGCACGGACTCCGGCGACACCGCGCGGTGCACGAACCCCGACTCGTGGATCGCGATGAGCGCTTCGAGCATGTCGCAGACGATCGTCGCCGCGAGATCGAGACGGAGCGGCGCCTCGACCGCGAGCGCAGCGGCGAGGCTGCGACCGCGAATGTATTCGTACGCGACGTACGCGAGGCCTTCGGACGAGAGCCCGGCGTCGAGGAGCGAGTGCAGACGACGACCCGCGAGCGAGCTCATCAAGCGCGCCTCGCGGAAGAAGCGATTGAGGAGAACGGGGTGCTGCACGAGCGCGCTCGGCAGGATGCGAAGCGCGACGTGACGTCCGACCGTGACGTGCTCGGCCTTGTAGACGGCGCCGAGCGGACCGTCGCCGAGGATCCGCACGATGCGGTAGCGCTTGTCGATGAGCTGTCCGACGAGGCGTGCGTCGCCGCCGAGCGCGCGGCCCGTCTTGCTGCAGCGCCGCCTTCCTGCGCGGTGGGTGCCGCCGCAATGCGGGCACGGCACGCGCGAGGCGCCCGATGTGTCCTCGCCGCTCATCGTAGAACCTCTCTTATATCGCGAAGCGGTGCGCCTGCTGTAGATCGTACGGGCGGATGGCTCCTTCCGACACGCAGACGTCACCGTCACGGCTCGCCGCACGCTTCGTTCTGCGTGCGGACGACGCGAGCGTCGCGATCTTCGAAGGCGACGTGGCGACGTCGTACCGGGATGTGTGCGCGGGCGCGCGATCGGTCGCGGCGTCGCTCCTCGGTGCGCGCGCGTCGCTCGACGGCGAACGCGTCGCGCTCTTGGTGTCGCCGGGGGCCGCGTTCGTCGAAGCGTTCTTCGGCGTGCTCCTGGCCGGCGGATGCGTCGTCGTCCTCTCCACGCTGCACCCTCCGGCGGAGACCAAGTATTTCTGCGAAGACGCCGGCGTCACGACGATCCTCGTTTCGCGCGCGCTCGTCGAGCGCGTCGCGGCCGTCGCGCCCGTCGCAGGCGAACGTCGCGTCCTCGTGATCGACGAAGCGCGCCGCACGACGCCTCGCGCCGAGTTGCCGAGCGTCGCCGCGAACGACGCCGCGCTGCAGCTCTACACGAGCGGCACGACGGGGAAACCGAAGGGCGCGATCATCACGCACGAGAACCTCGCCGTGCAGCAAGAGCTCCTCGCGCACGCTTGGGGATGGAACGCGCGTGACGTCCTCCTTCACACGTTGCCTCTCCATCACATGCACGGCCTCGCGATCGCCCTCCTGTCGGCGATCGGCGCCGGCGCCAAAGCGCGCATGCTCCCGCACTTCGACGCGCGCGCGGTGTGGAACGCGATGGCCGATTCGACCGTCTTCATGGCCGTTCCGACGATCTACGCGAAGCTCGTCGCTGCGTACGACGCGGCCGACGACGCGACGCGCGAACTGTGGAGCGCGAACGCACGCGCGCTCCGTCTCGCGACGAGCGGCAGCGCGGCGCTCCCCGTCTCGCTCGCCGAACGCTGGCGCTCGATCGCCGGCGCGTACCCGCTCGAACGATTCGGCATGACCGAGATCGGCGTCGGCACGTCGAACCCGCTCGTCGGCGAACGTCGCCCGGGCACCGTCGGCAAGCCGCTCGCGACCGTCGGCACGCGCGTCGTCGACGGCGAGCTGTGGATCAGCGGACCGAGCGTCTTCGCGGGCTACTGGAAGCGCGACGACGCAACGGCGCAGGCCTTCGTCGTCGAAGACGGCGTGAGGTGGTTTCGAACGGGCGACACCGTCGAGGTCGCGCCCGATGGCTATGTGAAGATCCTCGGCCGCACGAGCGTCGACATCTTGAAGAGCGGCGGATACAAGCTGAGCGCGCTGGAGATCGAAGAGGCGTTGCGCGAGCATCCCGCGATCGGCGAGGTCGCGGTCGTCGGGCTCCCCGACGCGGAGTGGGGCGATCGCGTCGTCGCCTGCGTCGTGCCGCGCGAAGGTCGCGACGACGAGTGCGGCGAGGAAGCGGTGCGCGCGTTCGCGAAGGAGCGACTCGCTTCGTACAAAGTGCCGCGCGTCGTCGTGACGATGCGCGAGCTCCCGCGCAACGCCGTCGGCAAAGTGATGAAGCCCGAGCTCGTGAAGCAGCTCGCGTCGCGAAAATCAGAAGAGGGGCACACATGATCATTTCAGGCATGTCGGGGAACGAGATCTTCTGCCTTTCGCAGAAGGGGTTTCAGCCGGGCGAGCTCACCGTCGGCAACAGCGTCCGGTCGCTCGGGATCGCGGGATCGCTGGGATCGTCGCTGCGAACGCTCGCCGGCGGTGAGGCTGCGGCGATCACGCAGCTCATCTCCGAAGGTCGCCACGCGGCGATCATGCGGATGCAGGCGGAGGCCGCGAAGCACGGCGCCGTCGGCGTCACCGGCGTCACGAGCGAGCTGAAGACGCTGTCGGGCTACACCGAGTTTCTCTCGCAAGGGACCGCCGTCCACCACGCCGCCGCGGCGACGCGCCCGCTCTTCACGACGTCGGCCTCGGGCATCGAGCTCTACTGCCACCTCGACGCGGGCTACCAGCCCGTGCGCTTCGTCATGGGCAACGTCGCCTACGCGCTCGGCGTCGGTCGCGGAGTTCTCGGCGGGCTTCGCACGATGGCGAAGGGCGAGGTCAAAGAGTACTCGGAGATGTACAACGGCATCCGCCATCTCGCGCTTCGTCGCATGAAGCAAGAGGCCGCGGACGCGGGCGCGAACGCCGTCGTCGACGTGCGGATCGAGATTCGCCCCTTCGGTCAAGGGATCGTCGAGCTCTTGATGACCGGCACCGCGGCGCACCACCCGCACCTCGCGCAAGGGAGGCTGACGGCGGATCACGTCGCGACGTCCGAGCTGACGGGCAACGAGCTGTGGAACCTCGCGAAGCTCGGGTACGCGCCCGTCGAGCTCGTGATGGCGACGTCGGTGTACTCGATCGGAATCGCCGGCGGCATCGGCACGCTCTTCAGCGGCATGGTCAAAGGCGAGCTCAGCGAGCTGACGCGCCTCGTCTACCACGCGCGCGAGAACTGCATCGAGCTCCTGCGGCAAGAGGCCAAGCGCCTCGGCGCCGAGCGCGTCATCGGCAATCGCCTTCACATCCGCGAGCTCTCGCAAGGTCTCATCGAGGTCGTCGCGGTCGGAACGGCCCTACGCCCTGCGAACAACATCACCCCCGAGAGCCCGACGCTCATCTCGCAAGCGGTGATCACCGAGACCGACGCCCTGAGCTTGAACGGCGTCGGGATGGCGGGCGTGATGGGGAGCGTCGAGATCGCGAACCAGATTCGTCGTCGCGCCAACCCGATGGTCGGCTGCCTCGTCGCGTTCGCCTTCGTCTTCTTCGCGATCGTGATGGCGATCATCGGCGCGGTCGCGCAGCACCGCTGACACGCCTGTCAGCGAAGCGAGATCAGCGCGGCACGTCGGGGGCGTCCAGCGCTCGCAGCTGCGCGCGGATCTCGTCGGCTTTCACGACGTGGCCGTCGACGCGCCATCGTAGGCGACCGCTGCGATCGAGGAGCACGATCGTCGGGAGGCCGACCCATTTTCCGAACGGGCCGGCGCCCGCCAGCGATTGCGCGTCGGCGAGCGCGACGGGGAACGTGACGCCGAGTGAGCCCCGGTAGGCCTCGACGAGCTCGCGGTTCGATCGCGGCTCGAGGGCGACGACGACGTAGTTCACTTTGTCGCCGTCGTTCTTCGCCATCACGACGAAAAAATTCACCTGCGCCGGGCTCCATCGGTCGCCCGTCTCGACGAACACGATGAGCGTCGGCTTTCCGCGCATCGCTTCGCTCGTGACCGGTCGATCGTCGAGCGAGTCGAACACGAAGTCGACCTTCGACGGCCCGGCGACGACCGACGCGCCGACCGGCGGCTCGGGCGCGGTGCCGCCGCACGACGTGAGGGCGATCGCGAGGACAACCAGGGACGCGCACGCCGCGACCGCGCGCGACTCAATCTTCGCGATCACCCTTTTGCCCCACGAACGAATCGGCGCGCTCGGCGAAAAGGACGTTGAACGTCGTGAGCGATCCATAGCAACCGGTGATGTACTGCTGCATCTGCAGTTTGTCTTCGTCGGTGAGGCGCGCGTGCCCGTTCACCTTTTGCTCGAGGACGCGGAGCTTGTCCCGGATCGCGACGATCTTTCGGAAGAGCGACTCGATCGGCACGCGCTTCTCGGCGGTCCCCTCTTTGCCCGGCTTGAGGATCACTTCGCCGCCTTGCCAGCGGCCTCCGAGCGGCGCGTCGCCGATGCCGAGCTCTTCGCGGATCACGTCACGAAGCACTTCGCGAAATTCGTCTGCGTCCATGTCGAGTAGCTCCTCGGGGATCGAAAATGGGATCGGCGCGGTCGTCCCGCCGGAAGAAGACGAAGACATCGAGCGCGCGCGGCTCGCGGTGTTGCGGCGCGGGCGCTCGGCGGCGCGAGGAGAGAACGTCCCGCGCTTCACGTACTGCGAGCACGAGTTCGTCTCGTAGAGAGGCGACGGCCACACGCCGAGCAAGCAGTCGCCGCTGCGCCGGACTTCGCCGTTGTCGTCGATCGCCTCGGTGACGCGGATGAAGCGCGCGCAGGTGCCGCAGCGGCCTTCGAGATTCGGAGCGCTCACCTGCTCACTCCGTCCGATCGCCGTCGTCCAAGTGCGGGCCGAAGAGATGCGCGAACGACGTGAGGGCTTCGGGTGCGGCGCGTTTGGCGCGGCGATCGGCGAGGATCGCGTGCGCGAGCTCTTCGACGACGACGCGGAGCGGGGTCACCTCGACGCTCACGCCTTCGATCTCCGCGCGATCGGCGTGAACACCAAGAGGCACGTCGGCGGCGTGACGCATCGGATCGTGCTTCACCGTCACGAAGCCGCCGGTCGGCGTGTAGCGGCAGACGAGCACCTCGACGAAGTCGAGATAGAGCGGTGCGATGATGACGCACAGATGCGCGCCGTCCGCGGCGAGCCCGCAGAGCGCGCGCGTCTCGGGCTGCGCGGCGGTCGACGCTTCGTCGTCGACGAGCGCGGTCTCGATGCGCACGCGGCGCTCGACGACGGATTCGACCGCGAGGAGCGGCGCGTAGAGCGCGATCTTCGGAACGTTCAGCGTCGGCGCGTCGCTCTCGAGCGCGTCGAGCCACGCGTCGCGCCCATCGTCCGGCAACGACTCGTACGCGAGCGCCGCCGCCATCGCCGCCTCGGCGTCGGACGCGAGCGCCGACAACCAACTACGCCACGCGGATCGGACTCGCGGATCGATATCGTGGTCCGAGCCAGTCCCCATCGCGACGCGGAACCTAGCAACCCCTCCTCGTGATCGGAAGAGTCGCGACACGCATTCGCCATCGCTCCAGTGCGAGCGCAACGACGTGTTCGACGTGCGTTGACGCGCGCTCGCTTTCGCATTTCGTTCGCGCGGTGTTCGCAAACCGTACCTGAAAGGGTTGACAGCGGAGCATGGCCCCTCGGACAGTGACAAACGCCGTGTCCGATTCGTCCGTCACTCCCCGCCCACCCGATTCGCCGCAGGTTTTGAAGCGCGTGCACGATGGGCTCTCGCTCGTCGAGACGATCGCGCTGCAGGTCAAGCGGCAGATTCGCTTCTCGATGACGCAAGAAGAGCTGCAGTCGTTCGGGCACGAGGGGCTCCTCGCGGCGGCGCGCAGCTTCGATCCGACGCGCGGTGTTCCGTTCACCGCGTGGGCGGCGCTCCGCGTTCGCGGCGCGGTCATCGACGGCGTGCGCGCGAGCGGCGCGTTGCCGCGTCGCCTGTACCAGCAGCTGCGCGCCCTCGAGGCGGGCGGACAGACGCAAGAAGCGCTCGTCGAAGAAGACGCGACGCGCCCGACCACGACGCCCGAGGACGCCGACGAGCGATTGAAGGGGTACTTGACGAGCATCGCGACCGCGATGGCGCTCGGCTACGTCGCGCAAGGCCAAAGCCACAGCGCGACCGACCCATCGGCGGACTCGCCGGAGGATCTCGTCGGCGACGCCGAGATGGCCGAAGCGATGCGCGCCGCGGTCTCGCGCCTCCCCGACTCCGAGCGCGCGCTCGTCGAGCGCCACTACTACGGCGAGGTGACGCTCGACGAGGCGGCGCGATCGATCGGGCTCTCGAAGTCGTGGGGGAGCCGCATCCACGCGCGCGCCATCGAGATGATCGCGCGCGATCTGAAGCGCAACCGCGTCGCAACGTGAGCAGCGCCCGCGGCGGCGTCGCTCTCGCGAAGCGCCTGTCGCTCTTCGACCTGACGATGATCGCGATCGGATCTTCGATCGGCTCGGGGATCTTCCTGACGCCGTCGTCGATCGCCCAGGCGTTGCCGTCGCCCATCGCGATCCTCGTGGTGTGGGCGGCGGGCGGAGCCATGACGCTCGCCGGCGCGCTGACGTTCGCCGAGCTCGGCGCGATGCTCCCGAGCGGCGGCGGCGTCTACCTCTATCTCACCGAAGCGTACGGTCGCCTCGTCGGGTTCCTCTACGGGTGGGCGTACTTCGTCGTCGTGACGACCGGCGCGCTCGCCGCGCTCGCGCTCGCGTTCGCGACGTACGTCGGTTACCTCGTCCCGCTCGGACCTTGGGGGACGAAGCTCGTCGCGCTCGCAGGTCTCGCGCTCGTGACGATCGTGAACGTCCTCGGCGTGAAGGTGGGCGCGCTCTTCTCGGACGTGTTCACCGTGCTCAAGCTCGCGGCGATCGCAGGAGTCATCGCGCTGGGCTTCGCGCTCGGCACCGGCGCGACGACCGACTTCGCCACGCCGCTCGGCGCGCTCCCGAACGGCCTCGGCAGCGCGCTCGCGACGGCGATGGTCGGCGTCCTCTGGTCGTACGGCGGTTGGCAGCACGCATCGTTCGGCGCCGCCGAGTCGCGACGCCCCGCGCGCGACGTTCCGCTCGCGATGGTGCTCGGCACGCTGACGGTGATGCTCGTCTACGTCGCGGTGAACGTCGCGTACATGCGCCTGCTCTCGCCCGCGCGCATGGCGTCGCGCCCCGAGGTCGCGGCCGCGGCGATCGGCACGGTCCTCGGTCGCGCCGGCGGCGTCGCGATCGCCGTCGCGATCGTCGTCTCGACGCTCGGCACCGTCGGCATCTACACGCTCACCGCGCCGCGCATGTACCTCGCGATGGCCGAGCGCGGCCTCTTCTTCCGCGCCGCCGCCGTCATCCACCCGCGCTTCCACACCCCCGCGCGCGCGATCGTCCTGCAGTCGCTCTGGGCCGGCGTGCTCATTCTGTTCTGGGGGACGTTCGAGAGCCTCATCTCGTACGTCGTCTTCGTCGATTGGATCTTCTTCGGGCTCGCAGGCGCCGCGGTCTACGTTCTTCGCAAACGGCATCCGGAGTGGCCGCGTCCGTACAAGACGATCGGGTACCCGGTGACGCCGCTCCTCTTCATCGGTCTCGCCGCGTGGTTCGTCGTCGGCACGCTCATCGAGAAACCCGTGCAAGCGATCGCCGGCCTCGCGCTCCTCGGCGTCGGCGCAGGAGTTTTTTCGCTCTGGGATCGAAATCGCGCAACCGATGTCCCCGAGGTCCGATGAAGAGAGGGAAAGAAGGAGCTCTCCATGGCCATCGGCTCTCTACGTGAAACACCTCCGACTCCGGCGCCGCCGTCCCCGACGCACGTCCCCTCGCCTCCGCCCGCGCACGCGAGCCCTCCGGGTGAGCCGTCGCCGTTCTCGCGCCTCGTCCACGGCCTCGGCCGCGAGATGAACCAGGGTGAATCGATGATGAAGCACGCGCTCGCGGCGTCGCGCTCCGGACGCGACATCGGGCCGGCCGAGCTCATCGCGCTCCAAGCCGGCGTCTATCGCTACAGCGAGGCGGTCGATCTCGCGGCGAAGCTCGTCGATCGCACGACGAGCGGCGTCAAGACGGTGCTGCAAGGACAGTAGCGACGCTGCGTGCTAAAGCGCCGCGATGTCCACGCGCGAGCGCGTCGTCGTAGCGATGAGCGGAGGAGTCGACTCCGCCGTCGCCGCCGCGCGCCTGCACGACGAGGGTTTCGACGTCGTCGGCGTCACGCTCCATTTGTGGGACTACCCGGAGGATCCCGACGCCGAGGGCGGTCACGGACGATGCTGCGCGCCCGAGGATCAATACGACGCGCGCCGCACCGCCGACGCGCTCGGCTTCGCGCACTACACGTTCGATCGCCGCGAGCTCTTCGCGCGCACCATCGTCGCTCCGTTCGTCGATGCGTACCTCGCGGGAGACACGCCGAGTCCGTGCACGACGTGCAATCGCTCGGTGAAGCTCGCCGAGCTCTTCGCGATCGCGGACAAGCTCGGCGCCGCGCGGATCGCGACCGGGCACTACGCGCGTGTCGGTCGCGACGCGGACGGGACGCCGTGGCTCGCCGAGGGCAAAGATCGCAACAAGGACCAGAGCTACTTTCTCTATGCGACGCCGCGCGCGCAGCTCGAGCGGCTCGTGTTCCCGCTCGGCGAGAGCACCAAGGGCGAAGTGCGCGCCGAAGCCGTCGCGCGCAAGCTCCCCGGCGCGACGAAGGGCGAGAGCGTCGAGCTGTGCTTCGTCGGCGGCACCGCGCATGCGTACGCGGCGTTCGTCGAGACGCGCGCCGCAGGGCGCGTGCGACCCGGCAACATCGTCGACGCGGACGGTCGCGTCGTCGGCGCGCACGCGGGCGTGCATCGCTTCACGGTCGGGCAACGCAAGGGGCTCGGCGTCGCGCTCGGCAAACCTGCGTTCGTCACGGAGATCGACGCGGCGTCGGCGACCGTGCACCTCGGTGACGACGCGTCGCTCGCCGCGTCGGTGGCCGAGCTCGACGACGTCGTCCTCGCGCCCGGCGCGCGCCTTCCGATGCGCGCGCGCGTCCGCGTTCGCTACCGCCACGAAGGCGTCGACGCCGACGTCGTCGCGACGGGCGATGGACGCGCACGCGCGACGTTCGACAGAGAGCGCGCCCCGCGTGCCGTCACGCGCGGACAGATCGCCGTGTTCTACGACGGCGAACGCGTCCTCGGCGGAGGCCGCATCGCCGTCGCGCACCGCGACTCGATGGTAAGCTCCGGAGTGTGAAGCGCGCACCCTCGCTCGGCCCTCGCGTCCTCGCGCTCGCCGTCGTGGCGGTTCTCGGCGGCGTGCTCGCGCCGGCGTGCTCGCTCGGCGAAGGAAAAGGATCCGTCAGCGGCGAGCTCTCGATCCCCGACTGCTGGGCCGGCGGCTTCGATCTCAAACCCGATTTCTTCGCCGCCGTCGCGTACCGCAAGACGCAGCTCATCATCCGCATCCAAAACGGCGGCGACTACCAAGACTTCAGCGACGGCTTGTCGATCCTCGTCGACGACGTGAAGCTCGTGCAGCTCGGCCAGCCAATGCGGGTCTCGCTCTCGCCCGAGGTCACGCCGCCGGGCGTGCCGGTGAAACCGGTCGCGGATCCCGCGCACGTGCACGCGGCGCTCTACCTCCAGCGAACGTGCCGCGTGCAGAACGCCGCGCTCTATGCGGTCGACGCGGTGACGCTCAACGCCGCCGGAAACTGCGCGGACGATCCCGCGCTCGACGGTGGCAGCGCGACGAGCGCGGCCACGTGCGGATCCTTCGGGCTGAGCGACGCAGGACCCGAGGGCGGCACTCCATCCGACGCGGCGCCCGCGCCCGCGCCCCCCGCGCCCGTCTCGCGACCGACCGGCTCGAGCTGGATCCGTTTCGCGAGCATCTCGAACGCCGATCCCGACGAGAGCGACGCGTCGAAGCGCCTCAACGACGGCGACTTCGAGCTCTACCTCGCCGACCCGCGCGAGATCTGCCCCGGCGGTGTGGGCGCGCCTCCCCCCTGCCGCGGCCACCTCAAAGGCAACTTCAAGTTCTATTTCCAGCGCGGAAAGCCCGCGCAGCCATTTCCGTGAGCGCGTGGAGTCACTCGGCGCGGCTGCGACACGCGGCGACGTGTGAGGACTGCACGTAGATCGCGCGCGGATTACGCATGTTCGGACGCGCATCGGATCGTGTTGGAGACGATTGGTATCCTTGCGCCGCTCGTCGCCGGCCGATAACCTTTGACGTTACGGTGCGAAGTTTCCGCCCTTCGCGTGCGCGCAGCGTGCGAGGAGGCGTCGTCTGCATGTTCGTTCTCAGCGCAGCCGCCGCCTCCCAGGCACAACCGCCGTCGCCCCATTCGGGCGCCGGAGCGCTGAGCCGCGCGCGCGCTGCGTGGCAGAAGGGCGACTTCGACGTCGCCGAGCCTCTGTATAAGGATGCGATCGACGCGGGAGGCTTGGGTCCGGACGAGATCGTCGACGCCTGGGTGCACCTCGGCGCAGCGCGTGCCGTGATGGGGCAACCGAAGCCGGCGCTCGAAGCGTTCCGCCACGCGGCCGCCATCGATCCGAAGTTCGTGGTCCCGTCCGAGGCGGGCAAGCGCGCGGTGCAGATGGCCGAAGTCGCGCGCAGGGAGAAGGCGCGCCTCGGACCGATGGTGCTCGCGCTGAGCGGCGATCTTCCGTCGACACTCAAGACGGGCCAAGGGTTCGGCGTCGACGCGACGCTCGATGGGCCGCACGTTCCGTTCGTCGCGAAGATCGGCGTCGTCGCGCGCGATCCGCTGACGCAAAAGTCGTTCGCCGACGCGCGGCAAGCGTCGGCGTCGGTGCACTTCGACGTGCCGGGGAGCATCGCGCTGCCCGGCGCTTCGATCGTCGTGCGCGTCGACGCGCTCGACGGACACGACAACCGCCTCGCGTCGTTCGAGCGACGCGTCCAAGTCGAGGCCGCGGCGGTGATGGCGCAGCGTCCCGAGCCGGCGCAGGGGCGCGACAAAGACAAAGCAGATGCCGACAAGAAGAAGGAGGGCGGCGGGTTCTGGTCGTCGCCGTGGCCGTACGTCATCGGCGGTGTCGTGCTCGCTGCGGGCGGCGGCGCGGCTTGGTACTTCACGCGATCGACCGACGACGTGAACGTCGGCGGCCCTCGCCTCCAGACGGTGCGGTAGCGGATGACGTACGACCGCGCCCATCGTCCCCCCCTGACGAGCGATCCGTCGATGAGCGGCGGCAGCGCCAACTCGAACACGGGGAACCGCGGAGGCACGTATTTTCTCGGTCGGTACCGCGTCGTCGACGAAATCGGAGTCGGCGGCATGGCGAGCGTGCACCTCGGGCGCATGGATGGTCCGGGCGGATTTCAGAAGTGGGTCGCGATCAAGCGCATCCATCCGCACCTCGTCGAGGACGACACGTTCGTCCACATGTTCTTGGACGAGGCGCGCGTCGCCGCGCGAATCTCGCACCCGAACGTCGCGACGGTCTTCGAGCTCGGCAAGCACGAGGACACGTACTGGATCGCGATGGAGTACTTGCACGGCGAGCCGCTGCGCGAGGTCATGCGACGCACCGAAGAGCTCGGTCAGCCGATGCCGCCGGAGATCGCCTGCCGCGTGATCGCCGACGCGGCCGAAGGGCTGCACGCCGCGCACGAGCTCCTCGGGAAGAACGGCGAGAAGCTCCAGCTCGTTCACCGCGACGTCACGCCGCACAACTTGTTCGTCACGTACGACGGCACGACCAAGGTCGTCGACTTCGGCATCGCGAAGTTCAGCTCGCGCATGGCGAGCACGCGCGCGGGGACGCTCAAGGGCAAGCTCGCGTACATGTCACCGGAGCAGGTGTCGGGCGAGCCGATCGATCGCCGCACCGACATCTTCGCGCTCGGCGTCGTGCTCTGGGAGCTGACGACGGGGCAGCGCCTCTTCCGCATGGAGAGCGATCTCGACACGCTCGCGAAGGTCCAAGAGTGCAACGTCCCGCGGCCGAGCAACGTCGTGCGCGGGTACCCGATCGATCTCGAGAAGATCGTGATGAAGGCGCTCTCGAAGCAGAAGAACGAGCGGTACAAGACGTCGCGCGAGTTCTCGCGCGCGCTGCAGTCGCTCTTGATGCGGCGCGGGCTGTTCATCGCGAGCGATGAAGTCGCGGGCTACACGCAGACCATTTTTCAGGACCGTATCCGCAAGCGCGAAGAGCATCTGCGTTGGGCGGCCGAGGTCACGCAGACGATCAACATCGAGGGGAAGCTCGAAGCCGCGCAGCCGCAGGCGCCGGCGTGGAGCGCCGAGCCTTCGGTGGTGTCGTACAACTCGGAGGTGCAGCCGTCCGCCGGGACGGTGCGCGCGGTGCCGAGGCCGGCCGCGGGGGCTGTGCTTCCCGCGGGGCAGCTGCCGAGTCAGCCGGCGCCGAGACAGCGCCCAGCGACGCTCACGGCCGCGGCCGTCCCCGAACGAATGCGCCCGCAGTCGCCGGCTGAGACCGTGCGACCGCCGGGCAATCGTGCGGTCCCCCCGCCCGCGCCGCGCAGCGATCCGCGCGTCGAGGTCGATCATCCCGCGAACGACGAAGCGCCGACGCTCGCGCGCCCGGCGCTCCCCGGTGAGCTCGGCGGCGCGCAGCCACGAAGCCGACCGGCGCCGCACCCGGCGTACGACGAGCAGCCGACGATGCGCGCGTCACCGCAAGCCCGCGAAGAGGCGATGGGCGGCGCGCAATTCGAGGACGGCTTCGACGACGTCGACGACACGATCATCACGGCGACGGCTCCCGAGCTGTCGGACATGCCGCG
>JAYVXB010000624.1:0-12593 GCA_043785585.1 Deltaproteobacteria bacterium
CGACGTAGATGGCTCGGGCATCGCGCGAAGCGCGGCACCGCGCTTGCTCGCAGCTCACGGAGCACCACAAAAATCAACGGAGGACATCCATGATCAGAACGGCGGCGACTTTCTTTTTGTCAGCGGCGTGCATCAGCGCCATCGCGTGCTCGGGGAGCAGCTCGAGTAGCGCACCGCCTCCGAATCAGACGGGCAGCGCGTGCACGACCGCCGCCACCTGCTACCCGGGCATCGACGCCGGCGCACTGCACGGACAGGTGCAGTGCCTCACGCAGCTTCAGAATGGGTACTGCTCGCACACGTGCACCGCCGACGCGGACTGCTGCGCGGTCGCAGGCGAGTGCGCGTCGGGCGCGAAAGAAATCTGCGCGCCGCTTCAGTCCGCGCCGCAGACGTATTGCTTCTTGAGCTGCGACGCGGCGGACATCCCGGCGAGCGCGGGCACGACCGATCCGGGCGTCTACTGCCAGCGCTTCGCGAACGCGACGTTCACGTGTCGCTCGACGGGCGGTGGCGCGAACAACAAGAAGTTCTGCGGACCGTGACGACGCAGAGGTCGAGGTACCTCTTCACGGAGGTACCTCGTCGTTGCCTCTCTACGGGATCGGGAAGACGCAGCGCCCGTTCGTGCACGGCACGCCATCGCAGCACTCGCCCGACACCGAGCAGATTTGTCCGTAGAACGTGCACACGCCCGCATCGGTCGGCGTGCCACTGTCGGCCGTGGTTCCACCGTCCGAGGTCGTCCCGCCATCGGAGGTGGTTCCGCCATCGGTCGTGCCGCACGTCGTGCCGCACGTTCCGCTCGAGCTGCCGGGCGGAAGGACGCACGCGATGCCCGGGCAACAATCGGCCGTCGTCGTGCAGGCGCCGCACTGCGAGACGCACGAGGCGCCGCACACGAATGGCGCACCCGCGTCGCCAGCGTTCGGATTCGGAGAGCACACCAGCCCGCAGCAGTCGGCGCTCGACGCGCACGGTTGGCCTTGGAGCGAGCCCGCATCCGGGCAGACGCCGGTGATCGTGCAGCGCGGGATGCCGACAATGTCTTGCTTGCAGAGATAGGGATGCGTTTGAACGGTGCCGGCGCAACAGCGATCGGTTGCATTGCACGAGTTCGTCGCGAGGCGGCATATCGCGCCTGCCGGCGAGCATCTGTTTCCGTTGTCGCACCGGCCTACCGGATCGTTCGAATTCTGCTTCGCGCAGTGCACATCGCTGTTGGCACCGCCGGTCGGCGTGCCCGGCGCGCCGCAGCAGTCGTTGTCGGTTCGGCAAAGCTCGCCGGTCGGACGGCACCCGCTCGGCGGCTCGCAGATGAGCGCGCGCGTCTGCCCGTAGGGGGCGCACGCGCGACTGCAGCACGATCCGCCGCACGTCGGGATGCCGCTGTCGGGGAGCGTTCCTCCGTCGGTGCCCGCGCCGCATAGCTCACCTGCGACGGTGCACTGCGGAGTCCCCATGACCTGCGGGATCCCGCACACGCCAAGCGTGTTCGTGCCCTGCTTCGTGCAGAGCCCGCCGCAGCACTCCGCGTTCGTGCTGCAGACGTCTCCCGTCTGCGTGCAGAACGACACTTGGCCAGAGCACCGGCCGTTGGTGCAGAGGCTCGCGCAGCAGTCGCCGTTCACCTGGCATGCGTTGCCCGCGGTGCGGCACGACGGGTTGAGCGGCGTGCAGGTCGACCCGCCGTCGCCGCCGCCCGCTCCGCACGCGCCGCCGCAGCAGCTCGCGTTCGACGTGCACGGTTGGTTGTCGGAGATGCAGAGCTGCGCGCCGCAGTGTCCGCCGGAGCAGACGAAGGTGCAGCACTCGTTGCCCGTGCTGCACGTGTCGCCCGCGACTTTGCACACGCCGATCGGGCGCGAACAGATGTGCATCTGCATGTCGCAGTTCGCAGTGCAGCACTCGCCGTCCGCTGCGCATGTCTGACCGGTCATGACGCACGACGCGCCATCCCCGACACCGCCGTCCGACGCGCTGCCGTCACCGCTCGCGCCGTCACCGACCGCGCCGTCTCCGCCGCTCGTGCCGTCGCCACCGGCGCCATCGCCGAGCGTCCCGTCGCCGCCCGCGCCGTCTCCGTTGCCGCCGCCGTCGCCCGTTGCGTCACCGCCGCCGTCGTCTCCGGACGCTTGCGTCGTGTCGTCACCGCCACATCCCGCGAGGTGCGAGAACGCGACGGGAGCGACCGTGAGGAGAGCGAGAGTGCTTAGCCACGAGCGTCGGGTCATAGGCGTCGCGCGTGCAACGCGTGCGCCACGCGAGACGGCGAGCCCGCGAACTCCGTCGCGCGATGAAATCAACGGAACGAGGGTCGCAGCGAGCGTCGCTCCGGTCGACGGACTGTCCATCGCTGGTCGGCGTGTCGACCACATCGCGTGGGCGACGCTCGTGTTCGCGCGTGCAAAACGCGCGAGCGGCGCGTTGCAGCTGTCGGCATCGCGCGTGCTTATGTGCTCGCGGCTTCGCGCGCAACGCGCGACGGACGAGGGAGGAATCATGCGTACGATGGCTTGGCGTGGGTGGCTCATTGCGACCGGGGCGTTCGCAGCGGCGTGCGGGTTCGGAGTTGGATGCGGCGGCGATGACTCGACGACCATCGGCACGGACGACGCCGGCTCGGACGTGACGTCGTCGAACGACGGCGGCAGCGACACGACGCAGGGCAACGAGGCAGGCACCGACAGCGGCTCGGACGGGAACCCCGCCGACGGCCGGAGCGATACGGCAGCCGTCGACTCGAGCACCGACACGGGGACGACGGAGGCAGGCGGCGATGCCAGCGACGCGGCCGTTGCGTGCAGCCCCGCGAATTCCGCGTGCACCGGCGGCGGTGTCACCAACGGTCTCTGCAAGACGAGCCTCTGCACCGCCTGCACCGATCCGTCCGACGACACGCTCTGCTCGATGGCGTACTCCGACGGCGGTTCGACCGGCTACATCTGCAAAGTCAGCTCGTGCGTCCCCGGCAACTGCCACACGAGCAGCACGTGCGCGGGCAAGGTCTGCCTCTCGAACAGCTGCACGTCGTGCACGACCGACACGCAGTGCAAGAACGACGCGCAGTACGGCGCGAACTTCGTCTGCAACACGACGACCGGTACCTGCGTCTCGAACGCGTGCACGACGGTGAACACCGCGTGCACGACGAACAGCGCGGACGAGTGCTGCGCAGTCGGCGGCAACAACGTCTGCGTCGCGGGCAACTGTTGCTCGAACGCGCAATGCCCGGGGCAGTCGCCGGCTTGCCAGACCAACAGCTGCCTCGCGTGCGATGCGGTGGCGAACAACATCTACTTCGTCGATCCGGTCAATGGCTCCGACACCCTCGGCGACGGCAGCAACAAAGCTGGTGGCGCGACCGCGTCGGTGTGCGCGTTCAAGACGATCACCAAGGCGCTCAACATCATCGGCGCGAACCCTCCGACGAACACGAAGATCAACGTCATCGGTCCCGCCACGGTGCAAGCCGGCGAGAACTTCCCGATCGTCGTTCCGGTGAACGTCACGATCACGGGCGTCACGGGCGCCGTCACCGTGTCGGTGCCGACGACCGCGAACAACGGCTTCCGGCTTCGCTTCGGGAGCTCGGGCCTCGCGAACCTCATCATCGACGGGACAGGCAACACGTCGACCGCGCACGGAATCCAAGTGGAGACGGGCACGCAAGCGTCCACGACGATCACGGGCGTCGAGGTCCGCAACTTCCCGACCGAGGCCGGCATCCGCGTCGGAGACACCGCCGTCGTCACGATTGGAGCGGGGACCAACGTCCACAACTGCGGGAGCATCGGATCGAACCGTCCCGGATTGCATGTGACCGGAACCGGGCAGGCGATCATCACGAGCTCGACCGACCCGATCAAGTTTCATGACAATTCGTTCGCAGGCATCGGCGTCGACGGCGCCGGATCGATCGTCGTCACCGGAACGCCGGGCACGGGCGAGGCGGGCACGGTCCTCACGTACTCGAACGTCGGCCCCGGCGTCGTCATCGCCGGCGTTCCGAACGGCGGCGTCTACCCGACGCTGAGCACCATCACCGGCCTCGTCTCGTACTCGAACACCGGTGACGGCGCGCGCTTCCTCGGCGGGACGAACGTCAAAGTTCGTGGCAGCAACTTCTTCCAGAACCTCGTCGGTATCGGCGTAAACCAAGCTGGAAGCGGCGCGCTCCCGTACAACGACGACGTCTCGCACATCGACCTCGGCACGAACCCGACGACCGATCCGGGCGCGAACGTCTTCCAGTCGCCGACGACGGGAACGCTGTTCAATGCAAACGCAGGTCTCTGCTTCACGATCTCGCCGAACAAGAGCCAGACGCTCTCGGCCGTGGGCAATCTCTGGGCGACGGCGGCTGGCACTGCATCGATCGACTGCCGCTTGGTGAGCCCCGGCGCGCTCTCGAAGACGTCGACCTGCGCAGCGGGCGTCGACATCGGCGGCGGCGGTCAGACGGGAAACACGATTGCGATAGCGAACTGCAACTAGGCGCTCGATGAGCGACTCACGGTCTTTGCCTGCAACGCGGGCGGAGACCGTGAGCTTCAAGGACCGTCCTTCGACCTTCGCGCGCCGATGGAGTAGAGACGCGCGTCATGACGGACGCGGCCAACGTCGAGGGCGACGCCGTCGCGCGATTCTCGGACGACGCGAGACGCGCGATCTACGCTGCCATCTCGCTCCGAAGAGACATCCGTCACTTTCGCGCGGGCGTCGACGTCGATGACGCGACGCTCGAGAGAATTCTCGGCGCCGCACACTTCGCGCCGAGCGTCGGCTTCTCGCAGCCGTGGGGCTTCGTCGTCGTACGCGACAGCGGCGTGCGCGAGCGGATCCGTGCGAGCTTTCTCCGATGCCGCGCCGCCGAGGCCGCGCGCTTTCCGCCGGAGCGACGCGAGAAATATCTGTCGTACCGACTCGAGGGGATCGTCGAGGCGGCGCTCAACGTCTGCGTCGCGGTCGATCTGCGGGCAAGTGGCGAGGCGATCCTCGGTACGACGGCGCAGCCCGAAGCGGTGCGCGCGAGCGCGTGCTGCGCGGTGCAGAATCTTTGGCTGGCGGCACGCGCGGAGGGAATCGGCGTGGGATGGGTCAGCATCGTCGAGCCTGCGGTGCTCCGCGCAGAGCTCGCGCTGCCCGCCGGCGTCGAGCCGATCGCGTACCTGTGCATCGGGCATCCGCAGGCGTTTCGCGACAAGCCAATGCTCGAAGAGGCGGGATGGCTGCCGCGGAGACCGCTGCGCGACGTCGTGCACCCCGCGTCGCGTTGGCGCGAGGAGATGGCGCCGCCCTCACGAGCGGAAAGCGCGACCGCGAAGGCTTCCGTGATCGCGAAACCAGACGAGACCGTCCGCGCAGCGGCGCATGCGCACCAGACGACGCTGACCAAGCCGCACGGCAGTCTCGGTCGCCTCGAAGAGATCGCCGAGTGGTACGCGGCGACGCGCGGCGCGTTTCCCGTCGCGGCGCCAGAGCGCGCGGCGCTCGCGCTCTTCGCGGCCGATCACGGCGTCGTCGTCGAAGGCGTCAGCGCGTACGGATCGCAGGTCACGGCCGGCATGCTGTGCAACGTGATGGCGGGAGGCGCAGCCGTCAGCGTCTTGGCGCGTCGCCTCGGCGTCGATCTCGTCGCCGTCGACGTCGGCGTCGCGGGCGATCTGAGCGCCGCGCCGCGCGAGCCGCGCGTGCCTCTCGTCCGAGCGAAGGTGCGTGCGGGAACCGCGAACATTCGTCGCGCGCCCGCGATGACCCGCGAGGAGGCCGAGGCCGCGCTCGCCCTCGGCGCGCGCATCGCGGACGATCTCGCGCAACGCGGCACGGAGATCGTCGGCGTCGGCGAGATCGGCATCGGCAACACGACGGCGGCAGCCGCGCTGGTCTGCGTCTTCGCGGGCGCGTCGCCGAGCGACGTCGTCGGACGCGGCACCGGCATCGACGACGCGGCGCTCGCGCACAAGACGCGCGTGGTCGAGGACGCGCTCGCGCTGCACCTGCCGGATCCACGCGATCCGCTCGCCGTCGTCGCGGCGATCGGCGGACTCGAGCTCGCGGCGATGGCGGGCTTCATGATGCGCGCCGCTTCCCACGGCATGCCCGTGGTCCTCGACGGCTTCCTCTCGAACGCGGCTGCGCTGATCGCGTACGCGATCGCGCCCGAGGTCTCGTCGTACATGTTGGCGTCGCACGCGTCCGCGGAGCAGGGGGCAAAGGTCGCGCTCGATCGCCTCGGCTTGTCGCCGCTCCTCTCGCTCGGGATGCGCCTCGGCGAAGGGACGGGCGCGCTGCTCGCGATCGATCTCCTGCGCTCGGCGGTGACGCTGCAGCACGAGATGGCGACGTTCGCGACCGCGGGCATCGTCGATCGAGATCCCAAGGCATGAGCGGCTTACCCGCGCTGCGCGGCGTTCGCGCCGCCTTCGTCTTCCTCACACGCATTCCGGTCGGCGGATTTCCGTTCACGCCCGCCGACTGGCGCTGGTCCGCGGCGCACTTCCCGTTCGTCGGCGCCGTGCTCGGCGCGCTGCTCGCGGTGGTGTTCCGAGCGCTGCATCCGCTCGGAGCGCTCGCGGCGGCGACGATGGTGATCGGTGTCTCGCTGCTCCTGACGGGCGCGTTCCACGAAGACGGTCTCGCCGACACGAGCGACGCGCTCGGCGGCGCGTACGACCGCGCTCGGATCCACGAGATCCTGAAGGACAGCCGTGTCGGCGCGTTCGGCGCCGCTGCGCTCGTCATCTCGATCGTCGGTCGCGTCGTTCTCGTCGCGAGGATCGACCACGACGCGGCGTGGGCGCTCCCCCTCGTCGGCTGCGCGGCGCGGGTCGGTCCGACATGGCTGATGGTCGCGCTCCCTTACGCGACGCGACCGGACGACGCGCGAAGTCGTGACGTCGTCGGCGCCCGATGGCCGCAGGCGCTCGTCGCGACGACGTGGTTCGTGATCCTTGCCGCCGCGCTCGCGGGTGTAGGACTCGTGACGCCCGCGAGGCTCGCGGCGATCGTCGCTGCCCTCGCGGTGGTGACGTTGGTCACGGCGTGGCGGTACGCGCGACGGCTCGGCGGGATCACCGGCGACTTTCTCGGAGCGACGGAGCAGCTCTGCGAGCTCGCAGGATTCGCGGCGATCGCGTGGGAGATCGCGTGAGCGATCGCGTGAGCACGCGGACTTCATCCTTGACGTGCGCGCACGTCACGCACTACGGCTCTCCCCGCAGTACGTTCTTTGAAAACTCATTTGGGATTCGGGTGCCCGCGAGGGCACAAGAGGGAAGCCGGTGAAACGCCGGCGCGGTCCCGCCACTGTAAGTGGGTGAAGTTCGACTCCATTAGCCACTCGGCTCGAAGCCGGGGAAGGAGGAGCGGACGCCGTCGCGAGAGCGACACAACCCACGAGCCAGGAGACCTGCCCGAATCGCCGAGCGAAAGGTTCTTATGCCTTCAGCTCTCCTGCGACCGGGTGCGGATTTCACCCTTGGTCAAGTACACAGTCTTTCGTCGTGCGCGCTCGAACGTTCGGGCGGCGTCCGCGCGTCCTCCGATCGGCGGCGCGCATGAACGGCACGACGATCCTGATCGTCGCGCACGGCAGCCGCGACGCGGCCGCGAACGCCGAGCTTCTCGCGTTCGTCGCGAGCTTTCGCGCACGGCGCCGCGACGTCGAGGTCGAGCACGCGTACATCGAGCTCGCGCAGCCGTCGCTCGCCGAAGCCCTCGCGGCCGTCGCGAGGCGCTCGCGCGAGATCGTCGTCGTACCGCTTCTCTTGTTCGCTGCGGGCCACGTCAAGAACGACCTCCCGATCGCGCTCGCTCGCGCGCGCGCCGAGCACCCGAACGTTCGGTTCGTCGCCGCGCCCGCTCTCGGCGTGCATGCGTCGCTCGCCGAGATCGCGTTCGAGCGCGCGACGGAGATCGACGCCCTCGATCCGGCGCCCGCCGCACGCACAGCCATCGTCGTCGTCGGCCGCGGCGCGAGCGATCCCGATGCGAACGGCGACTTCTGCAAGCTCGTGCGCCTCGTTGCAGAAGGTCGCGGCCTGATGCGTGTCGATCCCGCGTTCATCGGGATCACGCGCCCGAGCGTCGAAGAAGCGCTCGAGCACGTCGCGCGCGCGCGACCGGAGCGGCTCCTCGTGATGCCGTACTTTCTCTTCGCGGGCCGACTCATCACGAAGCTGCGCGCGCAAGTCGACGCGTTCGCGGAGCGCTACCCGTGGGTACACGCGCGCCTCGCGCCGCACCTCGGCGAGGATCCGCGCCTCTTCGCGCTCCTCGACGAGCGCGTGGATCAGGCGCTCGCCGGTCGCGCTCCGCTCCCGTGCGACACGTGCATGTACCGCACGGCGCTCCCCGGCGTCACCGAGCACGTCGGCGGCCTCAAGGCGCTGCTCTACAGCGTGCGCCACGCCGTCACGCACACCGAGGCCGCGCCGCACGAGCATGCGCACCGCGCCCTCCGCAAGCACGTGCTCGTCTGCGGGAACGCCGACTGCGTCGACCGCGGCAGCCTCGCCGTCCTCGACGCGCTCCGGCGTCTCGTGAAGGACGCCGGACGCGAGCGCGAGATCAAGATCACGCGCACGTCGTGCATGGGCCGGTGCGGCGAGGGGCCGACCGTCGCCGTGTATCCCGACGGCATCTGGTACCGCGCCGTCCGCGAGGCGGACGCGCGCGATCTCGCCCTGGATCACCTGTTCGGCGACCGCTTGGTCGCCCGTCTCGTCGACAACGTCATGCAGTGAACAAGAGCAACGCGAACCGAGGAACCCATGAAGAAGACCATTGCCGCCGTCGTCGTATCGGTCGCAGGCGCCGCCTGCTCGCAAGCGTCGACGCCTTCCGTCGCCGGCTCCACCGAAGACACGCTATCGCAGCGCGCGTACATCACGAGCCGTGATTCGGACGAAGTGACGGTCATCGATCTTCGGACGCTCGAGATCGCGGGCCGCGTCTACACCGGCGGCACGATGGATCACATGCTCGAGGTGACGGCGGATCTCCAAAAGGGATTCGTCGATTCGCCCGGCACGAACGAGACCGTCGTCCTCGATCTGCGCACGCTCACGGTTAAGAACCGCGTGCCGCTCGGCGCCGAGCCGACGCACTTGTCGTTGAGCAAGAACGGCAAGCTCTTCGCGATCGTGAACGAGAGCGGCAACAGCGTCGACTTCGTGGACTCCGATCGCGAGGTCGTCGTGAAACATCTCGAGGGCTTCTTCTTGCCGCACTTCGTTCGCTTCGCGCCCGACGGTCGCTACGCGTACGTCGCGAACCTCGCGGCGCATCACATCACGCGCGTCGATCTCGAGACGCTATCCATCGACGCTCACATCGTCCTCGACGGCTTCGCGGGGCCGCCGGTCCCGACGCCTGCGCCCGAGGAGAGCGGGTTCGCCGACGTGCAGATCGATCGAGACGGCGTTCTCTACGCGGCGCACGCGAAGACCGGGCGCGTGCTCGTGTACGACACCAAGTCGCAGACGAAGCGCGGCGAGATCACCGTCGGCGCGAAACCGTGGATCGTCTACGCCGAGCACCCGTTCGCATCGATGCGTCACCACGTCGTCCCGAACTTCGGCGACTCCACCGTATCGGTGCTGCAAGACCTCGTGTCGCGCGCGACGATCGACGGCGCGGACTCGCAGTCGTTCGGGGTGAACTACTCGCCGCTCGTCCCCAACCAGGCGTTCGTGATGAACCGAGTGCGTCAGGAGATCGCCGTCATGGATACGGTGACGGGGCGGCGCGTCGATTCGATCGCGGTCGGCGGGAACACGGAGACGGCGTCGACGACGGCGGACGGCAAGTGGATCATCGCGGCGGTCAGCAGCGCGAACCGCGTCGTCGTCATCGACGCCGTCACGCACGCGATCGTCAAGACGTTCGACGACGTCGGCAAGTACCCGTGGAGCGTGACGGTGCCGCGCGGGCAGAACTACTGCCACTGAGGCGACGACGATGCGACGCGCGCTTCGCAACGGACACCTCTGGCTCACGGTCGTCATCGGGATTCCGATCCTGGTGTGGTCCGTGACCGGGTTCCTCTTCTCGTTCACCGACTTCGATTCGGTCCACGGCGACGCGGACCGCGCGCTCCCCGAGGACGCCAGTGAGGCGCGCGGTGACGTCGCGGTCGCGATCGCGCGCGCGCGGTCGACGTCGCCGGGCGCTCGCGTCGTGCAAGTGCGAACGCGCGTGCTCCTCGGACGCGTCGTTCACGTGGTGGAGCTCGCGCCGCCGCACGGCCCCGTCGTCGTCGATGACGAAGGCGCCTTGCGCGCGGACGTGAGCGCCGACGAAGCGCAGCGGATCGCGATCGCCGCGTACCGCGGCAACGTGCTCGCGAACGGCGCCGACGTCGTCGCCTCGCACGCGGACGCGCCGAACGTTCCGCGCCCCGCGTACCGCGTGCGCCTCGCCGATCCGCACCACACCGACGTCTTCGTGAGCCGTTCGACCGGCGAGATCGTCGCGTGGCGCAACGACTCGTGGCGCGCGTTCGATCGCTTGTGGTCTCTGCACGTGCTCGGGTTCGTCAGTCGATCGAGCCCCGCGCACTGGCCGATGCGCGTCGTCGCGACGCTCGCCGCGCTCGCGGCGGCGACCGGCGTCGCTTTGCTCTTCGCATCGCTCGCGCGACGCATCGCGCGCGCACGTTCACCAGGTGGAGGAGAAGAACATGGCATGTCATGAGGTCGCAGCGCTTCGCTTGGGATTGATGCAGACGATCGGTATCCGCGACGAGGCGGAGCGTCAGCACGAGATGGCGGAGCTCGGCAGTGCGCTCGCCCAGCCCGGGCCGCTCCGCGCGCTCGCGTCGTCGACCGATCTCGAGAGCATGGCGCGGATGTACGCCGCCGCGGTCACCGAGCTGTCGGAGAAGATCGCGCGGACGCCCGCGAGCGATCCGAAGCTCGGCTACCTGCGCTCGCTGATGATCCTCACGAAGAAGGTCGAGCTCGATCTCCGCGGGCATATCGACGGGCTGACGCGCTTCTACCGCGAGCTCGAGGAGATGCACGACTTCGTCCACGAGATCTATCCGGCGGACTGACGAATGGCCGTTCACAAGACAGCGCGCGTCGTGGGATCGCGCGAGATCGCGCCGGGCACCAAGGTGCTCGACCTCGAGCTCGCCGACGGGGCCGCCATCGGCTTTCGCGGCGGGCAATACGTGATCATGAACACGGGCGCGACGCTGCCGGAGGGAAAGCTCGCGAAGCGCGCGTACTCGTTCTTCTCGCACGACGGCGAGCAGCGGCGCGTGCAGATCGCGGTGAAGCGACTCGATGCGGGGCCAGGCTCGACCGCAATGCACGACGCTCCGCTCGGGACGGAGCTCTCGTTCAGCGGGCCTTGGGGCAAGATGGTTCCGGAGGCCGATTCGGGGCGCGCGCTTCTCCTCGCGACCGACACGGGGATTACCGCGGTGCTCGGGCTCGCGCGGAGCGTGGGCTTCGCGGCGCTCGCGCGCGACGCGGACCTCTACTGGTATGTGACGTCACCCTCGTACTTCCTCCCGCTCGAGTTCGTGCGCGCGGAGCTCGCGGGTGTTCCGATTCGACTTCACGTGGAGGACGCGCTCGCGCCGCACCATCCCGAGCGCCTCGCGCACGCCCGCGCGATCGTCGATCGGCACATCGCGACGCGCGGCGTTCCGGGAAGCGCCTTCCTCGCCGGAGACGGCGCGGTCGTTCATCCGATCCTCGATCACCTCGTCGCGCTCGGCGTGCAAACGGATCGCGCGAAGCTCGAAGCGTTCTTCAACAACCCGGCGAGGAAGGCCCCGTGATGACCGCCGAGGTGAAGCCACGCGACAAGAAGGGCCTTCGCACGGGTTTCACCACGGGTGCGTGCGCCGCCGCTGCAGCGAAGGCCGCCGCGCGTTGCCTCGTCACCGGAACGACGCTCACCGAGATCGAGACGACGCTCCCCAACCGAAGCAAGGTCACGTTCCTGCTTCGTCGTTGCGAGCGTCGCGAGGCGACGATGGTGTGCAGCATCATCAAGGACGCCGGCGACGATCCCGATTGCACGCACGGCGCCGAGCTCGTCGTCGAGGTGGCGCTCACGCATGACGCGCGCGTCGACATCCGCGCGGGCGAAGGCGTCGCGACGGTCACGAAGCCCGGGCTCGGCCTCGAGGTCGGCGGTCCCGCGGTGAACCCCATTCCGCGGCGCAACATCACGGAGATGATCGAAGAGGAGATCGCGTCGAGCGATTTTCTCGGCGCCGTCGTGACGATCAGCGTGCCCGGCGGCGAGGAGATGGCGAAGAAGACGACGAACGCGCGCCTCGGTCTCGTCGGCGGGATCTCGATCCTCGGCACGACCGGGATCGTGAAGCCGTATTCGACGGCAGCGTACCGCGCGAGCGTCGTGCAAGGGATCGACGTAGCGCGCGAGCGAGGCGCGCTCGAGCTCGTCCTCACTACGGGCGGCAAATCCGAGGCGTACGCGATGCAGCTCTACCCGCGTCTGCCCGACGAGGTGTTCATCCAAGTCGGTGACTTCGTCGGCACCGCGCTCCGACATTGCGCGAGGCGGCACGCGCGTCGCGCCATCATCGTTGGGATGATCGGCAAGCT
>JAYVXB010000625.1:0-12592 GCA_043785585.1 Deltaproteobacteria bacterium
CCGCCCGTGCACGACGCCGCGACCGCAGACGACGCAGGGACGACGGCGCCCGCGCGGAGGTAGCCGAGCACTTTGCTGGAGTCGCTCGGCTTGGCGTAGACCTTCGTCTCCCACGCGAGCGCGACGATTTGGGCGGGGAAGCGCGGATCGGCCGCCGGCGCCCCTGACGCCAGCGGCGCAGCAGAGGACGACGACGACGGAGACGGATCGATCGCCGCCGCCGCGCCGCCGTCGGACGACGCCGCGTCGCGCTTCGAGCAAGCGACCATGGCTGCGATCGAGAGGAGGACGAGCTGCGCGCGCATCGGCTTCGCGCCGAGGCGTAGCACACGTCCGCGGATCTCACTCCACCGCCCGCCATCGCGACGGCCCGCACGCCGCGGCGACGAGGTAGATGCATCCCGCGACGACGAAGCTCGTCGGAATCCCGGCCCACACCGAGATCATGATCGCGGCGACGCTTCCGAGCACGCTCGTCGCTCCGTTCAACGCGAGCGCCACCGGCGCGGCGCGTTCGCGATCTGCGAAGCGAAGCCCGGCCGGAAAGAGCATCCCCATCACGAGCCCCAGCGCCGCCGAGCACCCCGCGGTCCACATCACGCGCGTGCCGTACGGGGCGTCCATCGTCGCGCGCGCGAGCGGCCTGATGATCGCGAACGGCATCGCGATGAGCAGCGCCGCCGCGAGCGCCGCGACGACGCTCACCGCTGCGCGCGAACGCACGACCTTCACCGACAGCGCGCTCCCGATGCCGGTCGCCACGAGCAACGCCGCAAGCACGACGACGAGCGCGTACGTCGGGTGCCCGAGCACGACGTGCATCCGTTGAATGAGCGCGATCTCCGCGATCATGAAGCCCGCGCCGAGCGCGGCGAAATAGGCGGCCGCGCGCCCTCCCGGCAGCGGCGGCTTCGCCTCACGCGCTGCGCGCACGAGCGTCGGCCCGAGGAGAAACGCGGCGACGAGGAGCACCGCGCCGAACGTCAGGAGCAGCTCGAACGTCGACGCGACGTTCCCCGAGAGCGCGCCCTGCTTCATCCCGAATTTCCGCGTCACCTCGATCGGGTGCAGCCAGGCGCGCGCCGACAGGATCTGAAAGAAGAACGGGCGATCGTCGGTCGGCGCCGAGGTGTCGAGATTTTGCGATGCGCCGGCCGCGGCGAGCGCGACGTCGTTCGGCGCGTCGAGGATCGCGTCGAGGAGCGGATCTTTCGACGGCTCGCCCGGGAGGACGAGCGTCTCGAGCTGCAGCTTCGCCGCGTGCTCGCGCAGCTTCGTGAGATCGACGGCGGAGAGCGGCGTCGGGCTGACGAGCATCGTGGCGACCTTGCTCGCGGCGACGAGCGCGATGTGATCGCGCGGGCGCGCCGCACCGCGATCGAGGAGCGACGCGACCGCGAGCGCGACGAGGCGCGACGTCTCGCTCAAGCGCGCCGGATCGTACCAACGCGAGAACGTGAGCACGCCGTCGGGCTCGACGCGACGCAAGAAGAGCGACCACGCCTCGCGCGTGTAGAGCGTCGACTCGGTGTGCGCGAACGCGCCTGCGCTCGTCGCGGCCCACGTGTCGACGAGCGACGCTTGCAGCACGCGGCACTTCACGCCGCTACGCGCGAGCTCGGTGCGGCCATCGCCGACGATGACGCGAACGCGGTGATCGCGCAGGATCGGCGAGTACGCGGCGACGCTTTGAAGCATCGCGACCATCGCCGGGTTGATCTCGAAGCCGACGACCTCGTCGTGTCCCCACAGAAGCGCCGCTTCGATGTCGCGTCCGCCGCCCGTGCCGATGACGCACGCGGTGCCGTCCGATCGGAGCGCGTGCGCGGACGACGTGGCGTCGGACTTGAGGAGCTCGAGCTTGTCGAGCGTCGAGTACGCGTAGACGACCGTCGACGCGTCGCCGTCGATCCGCGCGACGGCGACCGGGTGATTCCGCGGCGGCGTCGTCGGCGCGTACGACCAGAGCGGGAACGGGCGCGGCGCGAAGCTCGTCAGGGCGACGTACGACAGCGGGTTCCACGCTTCGAAGAGCGGCGCGCCGTCCATGTGCGGCACCCCCTTCGCGTACCGAACGACGAGGCCGTGCGACGTGAATTCGGTCAGTGCGAGGAGAGCGATCATGGCCGCGCACGCGCCGCGCGCCGTCCGGCGCGCGCCGTTCTCCGCGACGACGCTCGCCGCTCCCGCGAGCGCCGCCGCCACCGCGACCATCGCGCCCGGCCCCGACATCGGCCCCAGCATCGCGAGCGGCAGGAGCGCGCCCCCCGCCGCCGCGACGAGATCGACCGCGTACACCGCCGGCAGCGATACCGGCGACTCCGCCATGAGGCGCGCGACGACGCTCCCGCCCGCGACCATCGGCACCGTCGCGGCCGCGATCACGAGGAGGAGCGACGCGAACGACGCAACGTCCGGCGTGAACGAAATCGGCACCGACAGAATCACGATGGTCGCCGCGACGAGGCCGATCGCGAAGACGACCAGTCGCCGCGCGATCCACGGCGCCATCGGAGCGGCGTCGCGCTGCGCCTTCATGGCCGCCAGCGATCCGCTCGTCACGCCGAGCATCGCGATCGACAACACGAGAAACGCGAGGCCGTACCACGTGCTCACCGAGAGCAGGCGCGTGACGAGGACCTCGGTCGCGACGATCGCCGCGGACGTGAGCCCGAGCACGAAGAGCCCAGCCTGACGGGACAGAGACACGAGCCGAGACTCACAGGAAGACGGGAAGACGGGAAGACCGAAATCCTGCCAAGAAAAGAAACCTTCCTCACGCTTCCCGTCGTCCCGCCTTCCTGTGAATCTCGAAAGCGAGATCGACCGCTCAGGAGAACGCCGTGGTGTAACGTGCGCTTCGTTGGCGACGCGGATTCTCGGGGCGGTCGGGCTGATCGCGTGGGCGGCGCTGGCGCTGACGCGGGCATCGGCGTGGCCGACGAACGCTGCGATCGCGCTCGGGGCGGCCATCGTCGTCGCGTTCGCGCTGCGCCCCGTGTCGTCGCGCATTCCGAGCGCGCTCCTCGCGATTCCAACCGGGTTCTTCGTCACGACGTGCGCGCTCGCGGCCGCCGCGATCTCCTACGTCTTCGTTCAGTCGACGCTCCACGACACGCCGCTGTCGATCGACGCGAGCGTCTACTTGATGGAAGCGCGCGCGCTCGCGCACGGCTCGTTCGGCGCGCCGATCCCCGAGCCGGCGCTCGCGTTCGGGCAGCGCTTTCTCTTCGCGGGCGCGGACGGGCGGATGTACGGCGTCTTTCCACCCGGCTATCCGCTCTTCCTCGCGCCGTTCGTGGCGCTCGGCGCGCCGATGCTCGCGGGACCGGTGACCGCGGCGTTGCTCGTCGCGGCGCAATACGCGCTCGGACGCGCGGTCGGCGCCGTGTCGCGGACGACCGACGATTCCGAGGTCGCGACGCGCGTGTCGCTCCTCGTCATGCTCCCGAGCTTCGCGCGTGCGATCGAGACGGGAGATCTCCTTTCGCACGCGTTCGTCGCCATCCTCGCCACGACCGCGATCGCGTGCGCGCTCTTTTACGTCGCGCGTCCCTCGCGTGCGCTCGCTGCGGCGATCGGCGCATGCGTCGGCTGGGCGATCAGCGCGCGCCTCCTCGACGGCGTCGTCATATTCGTCGTCGTCGTGCTCGTTCTCGCGGTCGCGCTCGTCCGCCGCCGTGGTCGCGCGCTCCCGATCCGACCGCTCGCCTTCGCGCTCGCCGCTGCCCTCCCCTTCCTCGCGCTTCTCGCCGCCGAGCAGCGCGCCGCCACGGACTCGTTCTTCGTCCCGACGCAGTCCGAGTACTTCGCGCGCTCCGACTACCCGCCGCATTGCCACCGCCTCGGCTTCGGCGCGGACGTCGGCTGCAACGTCGAGCATTCCGATGCCATCGCGAAGGACGGTGCGGACGGCTACCAACTCGACGATGCGCTGCGCGTGACGCGCGATCGCGCGAGCGTGCTCGGCGAAGATCTGTTCGGCTTCGCGCCGCTCGCACTGTTCGCGTTCGCGCTGCTCCTCTTCCGTCCCGCGGGCGGCGACGCGGCATGCGCGGCCTTCACGCTCGCGCTGACGCTTGGGTACGGCCTCTTCTACTATGGCAACGCGCCCGCGTACGGCGCGCGGCATCTCTTTCCTGCCGCGCCATTCCTCGCTCTGCTCCTCGCGCGCGCGCTCGCGCACGCTCCCCATCGCGCCGCAGGATGGCTCGACGGTCCGCATGCGCGCGGCGCAGCGATCCTCGCCACGATCGTCGGGATCGCAGCAGCGCAGCGCCCCGTGTGGACCGCTCGCGCCAAGCGCGTCACCGACTTCCACGCGCCGCGCTCCGACCTACGCCGCATCGTCGCTCGGCACGCCCTCGACCGCGGGATCCTCGAGAGCCGCGATCTCACCGCCGTGTCCGCCGCGTTCGATCCGGTCCTCGACGGCGCCGATCGCTTCGTCGTCATCGACGACCGCTCCGGCCTCGTCGAGCTCCGGCGCATCCACCCAAAGCTCCCCGTCTTCCTCGCGTTGGACCGCGACGAGATTGGGCGCCTTTACACACCGCCTCCGCCGCCACCGGGCCTCCTCGTCGAGCTCGAGCGCGCATGGCCGTCGTTTCAACGCATCCATGGGCTCGGCGCACGGCACTTCGATTTCCCATCGGCGAGCGGCGACGCTGCGCTCTTCGTCGCGTGGTCACGCGAAGGGGCGACGCTCACGATCCCGTTCGACGTATCGCTCGCGGGACGCTTCGCGTTGCGCATCGACGGGCTCGCGGGCCCCGATCACGGCGACTACGCGATGACGATCGACGACGAGCCGCTCGCGACGTGGCACGGCTGGGCGGCAACGCTCGAGAAGCGACGCGGCGACGACCGCACGCGCGATCTCACGTCGGGTCGCCACACGCTCGTCGCACGCTGCATCGGGCGCGCGCCCCAGAGCACCGGATGGCTCGCCATCTTCGACGCGCTCGTCGGTGAGCCAGCGCCGTAGAGTCGTTGGGGATCCGTCGCTGCAGCGCCGCTCGGGATTCGTGCGCTCAGTCCATCCCGGCGTCGTTGCCGTTTGCCGGACAGGTGCTCGACGAGCTGGCGAAGCAGACACCCGAACCGACGTCGCAGCAGTTCGTCCCGCCGTTGGGCGCCATCGGGCACGTGTTCTGGCACTCGGTGTCCGTCGTGCAGTTCGCCATGCAGACGCCGCCACCGCCACCATCGTGCGTGGTCGCGCTGTCGTAGACGGAGCTGCTGTCGTAGACCGATCCAACATCGGCGCCCGCCGAGTCGTGCGCCACGCCGACCCCTCCGTCACCCGGATCGATGGTCGCGTCGCCCGTCGAGGCGCACGCCGTCAGGAGACCGAGAATCAACACGGATGCGCTGGTCGCGCGCCGAAGGGTGAATCGCATGGAAAATGCCTCCCGCAAGGAACTTTCTTTATACCTATATGTTACGCGCACGAAGATCAAGCGTGTCGGAAACTGCGAGCGTATCCGTAGCGCGCCGCGCGCCCGACACGCCGTCCCGCGAGCGTCTCGGCGCACGGTTTCGCCATCACGGTGCGAGTATGATCTCCGCGTGGCACCGCCGATCGCGTACCTGACCGACATCGAGGGCCGCTGGGACAAGCTCGAAGCCTTCATGGCGTCGAACCCGTACGTGACGCTCGATCGCGACGGACGCATCGACGTTGCCGACGGCGCGATCTTCGTCTTCGGTGGCGACGCGATCGACCGCGGAGCGCACGGGCGACGCGTCGTCGCAGCGCTCCTCGACGCGAAAGAGCGGCAGCCGGACCGCGTCGTCTTGCTCGCCGGGAACCGCGACATCAACAAGCTGCGGCTCCGACGCGAGCTCGCAGGGCATCCGCCGCGTCGCGCTCCATCGGAGATCGCGAGCGCGCCGCGCGGCGAGCTCCTTCGATGGATTTTCCCGAACACGATGGGCGCGCGCGAGGCGTTCGCGATGCGCGCTGCGGAGCTCGCGGCGACCGGACGAGCGGCGAGCGACGAAGACGTGGCCGAGAGCTTCTTCGCCGACGTCGCGCGCGACGGAGCGATCCCGCGCTACCTCGCGCGCTGCCAGCTCGCGTACCGCGCGGGCGAGACGCTCTTCGTGCACGGCGCCGTCACGGACGAGAGCCTCGGCGTCGTCCCCGGCGCGCGCGCCGCCGCGACGCACGATCGCGTCGACGACTGGATCGTCGCGCTGAACGACTGGTACTCGGCGCAGATCGACGGCTACCGCAGCGCGCGCGACGGCGACGACGGCTCGGCCTACGAAGCCGTCGTCGCATACCAAGCACCGATCCCCGGCACGCGAAGCAACCAAGCGAGCGTCGTCTACGGCCGCCTCTCGGACGCGACGAACAACCCACACCTCCCCTCGCCCGCGGTCGTCGAGCAGCTGCGGAAGAGCGGCATCGAACGCCTCGTCGTCGGCCACACGCCGTGCGGCGACGCGCCCGCGATCCTTCGCGCGAGAGGCTTCGAGCTCGTCTGCGCGGACAACTCGTACGGGCGCCTCGAGTCGGGCTCGCGGATCGTCGTGAACGGGCGCGAGCTCCGCGTCGTCGGGCGCGCGCGGCTCGACGACGGCTCGGACGCCGACCTCTCCGCCCAGCTCACCCTCGACGAGGACGCCTCACCGATCGGCACGCGCGATCGCGCGAGTGGCCACCTCGTCGTCGGCCGCATCGCGTGCGGTGACCTCCTCCTCTACAGAGGGCTCGACGGTTTCCGAGTCGAGCAGCTCGCCGAGACGAACGACGCCACGCGCGCTCGATCGCTCGCCCCGCCGCACCAAGCGCCGTTCTTTCCCGAAACACGATGACGTTCGGTCGGCGTCGTCACGCTCGCCGCTCCGAAGATTGAGCGCTAAGCTCCGCGCCCCCGAGCAAACTCTGCTCGATTTTCACGGAGCCACATCGTCATGAGCAAGCCGATTCGTCGGGCCGGAGTCGTCGGTGCAGGAGTCATGGGAAGCGGCATCGCCGCCCACTTCGCAAACGCCGGCGTCGAGGTCGTCCTCCTCGACATCGTTCCGCCGAACCTCACCGACGCCGAAAAAAAGAATCCGGCCGCGCGAAACCGCTTCGCGAGCGGAGGGCTCGACAAGGCGCTGAAGGCCCGGCCCGCCGCGTTCACGCACAAAGCGAACGCGCGCCTCGTCTCGATCGGCAACACCGAGGACGACTTGCAGAAGCTCGCGACGTGCGATCTCGTCGTCGAGGCGATCCTCGAGCAGATCGAGCCGAAGCGCGCGCTCTTCGAGAAGCTCGAAAAAATCGTCCCGGCCGACTGCGTCGTCGCATCGAACACGTCGGGGCTGCGCATCGAAGAGATGGTCAAGGGACGCAGCGAGCAGTTCAAAAAGAACTTCCTCGTGATGCACTTTTTCAATCCCGTCCGTTACATGAAGCTCCTCGAGCTCGTCGTGGGACCGGACACCGATCCGACGACCACCGAGCGCGTCCGCAAGCTCGGCGAGGACATGCTCGGCAAGGGGATCGTCTTCGGCAAGGACACGCCCAACTTCGTCGGCAACCGCATCGGCGTGCACGCGATGCTGTCGACGATTCACATGATGATCGACGACGGCCTCACGCCCGAGGACGTCGACGCGATCAGCGGGACGCCGATGGGCCACCCGAAGTCCGCGAGCTTTCGCACGGCGGACATGGTCGGCCTCGATACGTTTGCGCACGTCGCGCAAAATTGCTTCGACTCGCTCGTGAACGACGAAGAGCGAAAGGTGTTCGAGCTCCCTGCGTTCATCAAGACGATGCTCGAGAAGAAGCTCCTCGGCGACAAGACGAAGAGCGGCTTTTACCGCAAGGGGGCGAGCAAGAAGGATCTCGAGACGTTCGATCCGAAGACGCTCGACTACCGCGCGAAGGGCGGCGACGCGGCGATCAAGGCGGTCACCAAAGAGATCGCGAAGATCGAGGACCCGAAAGAGCGCGTGAAGAAGCTCGTCGCGGACACGGGACCTGCGGGGAAGTTCGCGTGGAAGTCGATCGCGCGATCGCTCGCGTACTCGGCGCGACGCATTCCGGAGATCACCGACAGCGTCGTCGCGATCGATGACGCGATGAAGTGGGGATACAACTGGGAGCTTGGACCGTTCGAGACGTGGGATGCGCTCGGGTTCGCGGCGACGGTCGCGCGGATGGAGAAAGACGGAATCGCGCTCCCCGAGTCGATCGCGAAGATGAAGGCGAGCGGAGCTTCGTCCTTCTACAAGGGCAACGAGGTCTTCGACCTCACGAAGAACAAATACGTCGCGCGCGAGATCGACCCGCGCAACGCGACGTTCGAGATCATGAAAAAGGGCGGGGCGGCCGTCCTGAAGAACGACGGTGCCGAGGCGTGGGACCTCGGCGACGGCGTCCTCGGCGTGACCTTCAAGACGAAGGCGAACAGCATCGATCCCGACGTCATCAAGATGCTCCACGACGCGACCGCGCGCGCGGAGCAGGATTTTCGCGCGATGGTGATCGCGAACACCGGCGAGCACTTCTGCGTCGGCGCGAACCTGTTCCTCGTCGTGATGGCGGCGGGGCAGCAGCAGTGGGACGACATTCGAAAGATGGTGAAGGGCTACCAGGACGCGACGCAGCGAATGAAGTACGCGAGCGTCCCGGTCGTGGTCGCGCCGTACGGCTTCACCTTCGGCGGCGGGCTCGAGCTCTGCTACGCGGGCGACGCGGTGCAGGCGGCGAGCGAGACGTACTGCGGTCTCGTCGAGGTCGGCGTCGGGCTCATTCCGGGCGGCGCGGGGACGATGAACATGCTGTGGCGATCGCTCGAGGGGATCCCCGAAGGCGCGAACGTGAACACGTACGAGTACGTGACGCAGACGTTCAAGAACATCGCGCTCGCAAAGGTCGCGACGTCGGCGGAAGAGGCGAAGCACATCGGATATTTCCGTCGCAACGACGGCGTGTCGTTCGATCGGTCGCGCCAAGTCACCGAGGCGAAGGGGCGCGCGATCGGCCTCGCGCGGGGCGGCTACCACCCGCCGATACCGCGCGCGTTCACGCTCCCCGGCGAGAGCGGGATCGCGACACTCTCGATGATGGTCGATACGCTCGTCGCGGGCGGCTACGCGAGCGAGCACGACGCGAAGATCGCGCGCAAGCTCGCCGAGGTCCTGTGCGGCGGCGCCGGTGGCGCGGCGCGCGAGGTCACCGAAGACGAGATCCTCGAGCTCGAACGCGAGGCGTTCATCAGCTTGTGCGGCGAGCCCAAGAGCCAAGAGCGCATGCAGTTCATGCTCATGAACAATAGTATCCTCCGGAACTAACGGATGCTTGTCGGGGTGCTTGCATTGTCGACACGGGCGACGTCGGCGCGACGCGCTCGTCAACGTGTTTGCGATGTTCGAGCGCAGAGGTCGTCAAGGAAATGAAGAGTGCTAGGCTGATCGCGCGATGATGACCATCCGCGCGCGTGTGAAGAACGGGCGACTGACGCTGGACGAGCCGACGGATCTTCCCGAAGGGACTGAGGTGGATCTCGTCGCGACGGATGCGGAAAGCGAGCCGTGGGAGCTGTCTCCGAAGCAATCCGCCGAGCTCGAGTCGCGCCTCGTGGCAGCTGATCGCGGCGAGGTCGTACCAGCCGATGAGGTCTTCGCCCGGTTGCGCGCGGTGCGATGACCGGACACCTTCGGATCGTCTTCCAGCTTCGCGCCGAAGAGGACGCTGCGAGGATCGATCTGTGGTGGCGTGCGCATCGGCAAGACGCGGGCGATCTGTTCGTTACGGAGCTCGAGCAGGCCGTCGAGGGCGTCGCGCTCGCACCGACGCTGGGCACGCCCGCCGCGAGTCGACGGTTTCTCGACGTGCGTCGCGTCCTCATGCGGAAGACGGGCTACCACGTCTACTACCGCGTTCATGAGGACGCGCTCGAAGTGCTCGCCGTCTGGCACGGCGCGCGAGTGGACCTGGGGTGTGAGCTCGGTGCGTTCTCTCGCTTTCTCGCCTCACGGCCTCCTCCACTTCGATGCAGCAGCCGACGCCGACGTCGCCGCCGACGTCGCGGCACGCATCGAGCGCGCGTTCGCGCACGACACCGGCGAAGGGCTGTTCCACCTCGGGGCCGTCGAGGTCGACACCGCGCTCCCGCCGACGTTCGCGTTCTTCCGGGAGCTCGCCACGGACTTCGTCACGGCGCTCCGTGCGGAGCCGGAGCTCGAAGAGCTTCGCGACGCCGTCGACGTCGCGCCGCGGTCCGAGCGTCTCGAGGAACTGGCCGCCTCGGTGCCGCCAATGCGTGGCGCAGAGTACGTCACGACGGACCGCCTCGCAGATCTCTGGCAGGGCGCGCTCGTTTTCTTTCGGCGCGACATCGCGAAGCATCGCGGCGCGGTCGCGTCGTACCTGCACGCGAAGAACCCGGTCTGGAACCTCGTCGGGCGCGTGTTCTTCCACCTCGCGGAGAACAAGGGGAACGAACACGCGCCTTTTGCGTTCCTCGCGACGTGTACGACGCGGGTCTCCGCAAACGCCAAACCGCAGCACCGGGCACTCGGGCGCGCGCTCGAAGAGCTCGCGGGCGTCCGCGATCGCAAGGCGCTCCTCGCGCTCCTCGGTCCCGTTCATCGTGCGAGCGAGAAGAGCGCCCTCGTCAAGACGATGGTCGACGACGGCGAGATCTACCACCCGCTCGCGTGGACGCCGCAGGAGGCGCTCGCGTTTCTGCGTGAGGTGCCGGCGCTCGAAGAGAGCGGGATCGTCGTTCGCGTCCCCAATTGGTGGGACGCGCGACGCTCACCGCGCCCACAAGTGAAGGTCAGCGTCGGCACCAAAGCGCCGTCCTTGCTCGGTGCGGACGCGCTGCTCGATTTCGCCGTGGACGTGACGCTGGACGGCGAGCGTCTCACCCGCGCCGAGCTGCGTGAGATCTTGAAGAGCGCGAGCGGGCTCGCTCTCGTCAAAGGGCGATGGGTAGAGGTCGACGGCGAAAAGCTCGGCGCCGTCCTGGAGCACTGGAAGACCGCCGAAAAGCTCGCGTCGCGCGACGGGCTCTCTTTTCTCGAGGGGATGCGGCTCTTGGCCGGTGTCCGCGACGCTGCGCAAATCGCTGACGCGTCCGACCCACAGGCGGAATGGTCGCGCGTCGAGGCCGGACCATGGCTCGCGAGCGTGCTCGATGGGCTCAAGTCGCCCGAAGGGCTCGCCGCGGTCGACGTCGGTGATCTCCTGCGCGCCGAGCTGCGTCCGTACCAGCGGCTCGGGCTCAAGTGGCTCCATTGGCTTCAGACGATCGGTCTCGGCGGCTGCTTGGCCGACGACATGGGGCTTGGCAAGACGCTCCAGGTGCTCGCACTCCTGCTGCTCATGAAGAAGAGCGCGAGGTCGAGCAAAGGCGCGAGTCGCGCGCGGCGGCCGAGCCTGCTCGTGGTCCCCGCGTCGCTCGTCGGTAACTGGACGGCCGAGGCCGCGCGTTTCGCACCGAGCCTCGACATCGTCGTCGCACATCCGTCGGCGATGAGCGCCGCCGAGCTGGAGCGCGTGGATGCCGAGCGCGTCGCGCGTGCGGACGTCGTGCTCACGACGTACGGCACGCTGCCGCGCGTCCCTTGGATCACCGACGCCGAGTGGGATCTCGTCGTGCTCGACGAGGCGCAGGCGATCAAGAACCCAGGAGCCAAGCAGACGCGCGCCGTGAAGGGGCTCCGGTCGCGCACGCGCCTCGCGCTGACCGGCACGCCGATCGAGAATCGCTTGGGCGCGCCGGTGCCTAGGGCGAAGCGCAAGCGAGCGACGAGAGTGTCGGCCGCCGCGCGCGTCACAATTACGTTGACAGAGCTCGCGCGCGCGGGCGTGCGCGTAGGCGACGTCCACGAGTGGCTCGACACAGGGAACCTGACCGCGACGCGCGAGGCGGGGACGTACAAGACGACGCCCGCCCTTGGCGAAGAGCTCTTGACACGCCGCCGCCGCGCATGAGGAACGCACTCTCCGCGCCCCCGAACTCCGCGCTTCCGCTCGAGGCGCACTCCAGTTCATGCTCATGAACAACAAGCCGTTGCGAAACTGACGGGACGCCACTGAGCATTGCCGCCGGAGCGATGACGGCCTATCTCAAGGCGATGGACATCGTCATCGTCGAAGCCGTTCGCTCTGCCGTTGGTCGTGCGCTCAAAGGGTCGCTCGCACAGACTCGTCCCGACGAGCTCGCCGGCCAGGTCATCGCCGCGCTCATGGCGCGTGTGCCTCAGGTGAAGCCGTCGGACGTCGAGGACGTCATCCTCGGATGCGCGATGCCCGAAGGCGAGCAAGGCCTCAACGTCGCGCGCGTCGTCGGCCTCCTCGGCGGCCTGCCGGAAGAGACGAGCGCCATGACGATCAACCGCTTCTGTTCGAGCGGCCTGCAGGCGCTCGCGATCGCCGCGGGTGCGATCGCGATGGGGACGAACGACATCGCGCTGGCCGGCGGCGTCGAGTCGATGTCGATGGTGCCGATGACGGGCAACAAGCTGTCGGCGTCGCCCGAAGCGATGAAGCGCGTCGCTTCGGTGTACACGCCGATGGGGATCACCGCAGAGAACGTCGCGAAGAAGTTCAACGTCTCGCGCGCCGATCAAGATG
>JAYVXB010000626.1:0-3979 GCA_043785585.1 Deltaproteobacteria bacterium
AGCGGATTGTAGTCGTCGCCGTATTCGCAGAGGAGCTGGTCGTGCGTGCACGGCGTGCCTTCGGCCGGCAAGGTGCCCGGACAACCGGGCGCGAGCGGCGATGCGTCTCCGCCGCCTCCGTCTTGGAAGCTCGCGTCGGCGCCGGGCGATCCCGTGTCGACGGTCTTGCCGGAGCACGCGGACGCGATCGCAGCGAGCGCGGCGACGAGCGGGAGGACGAAGGAGAAAACGAGCGAGCGAGCCTTCGGAGTGCGCATGCCTCCGAGGATCGCAGGCCTCGCGTCGTTGCGAAATGGTCGCGCGAGCTACTTCTTCGCGGGCGGCGCCTTCGGAGGCTGCGGCGGAGGCGTCGGCGCGGCGCTCTTCCCCGGATGCGCCGCGTACTCCGCGCGGAACTCCGCCTCGAGGCGGCTCTTCACGACGAGGACCACCTTCTGCAGCTCGGTGTTCGGCGAGATCCCGTCGCTCTCCGCCGCGAGCTTGTCCGAAATCCCTTGGAGCACGCCGGCCCACGCGAGCGCGTACTTGTCTTTCGGGTCCTTCATCTGCTTGTCGGGGACCGCGTGGCCTGCCGCTTTCGCGACGTCGGCGAGGTAGCCGACCCAGAGGCCGTGCTTCAGCGGCTTGGTCACGTCGTCGGTCACGGTCGCGGGGACGTCGATGTTGAAGAGCGTCTTGAACGCATCGCCGACCGTGTAGATCTTCAGGTGCCGCGGCAGACCGCGCGAGATGTTCACGCGATCCATCGCGCAGAGAATGCCGAGCGCGTGCGCTTCCTTCGTGAGATCGCCGACGTCGAGCGTGAAGAGCGCGTCCATCGCCGCGTGCGCGCGCATCGCGGGGACGGCGTCTTGCTCGTCCTTCGTCAGCTTGTCGCGATCCTTCGTCTCCTCGTCGCGCCTCACCTTGTCGCCGGCGCGGCGTGCGTACATGAGCTCGCGCTGCGCCTCGGCGATCGCCATCGTCAGCTTGACGAGGTTCTCTTTGCGCGGATTGTCGACGTTGTCGCCGATCGCGATCTTCTCGACCGCCGCGGCGACGTCACCGACCGCCTTCGGCTCGTAGGCGCGCAGCTGCTCGACGTGCGTCTTGTCGTCCGCGCCCCAGACCCTCTTCGCGACGTCGGTGCAGCGCGACTCCATCGCCGCCTTCCGCACCTCGCCGATCTCGCCCTCGGCGTCCGCCCAGAGCCCGCCGAACCAGCACGCCGTCGCGAGCATCACGAACTTGTGCGCCTCTTCGCTCGTGCGCGCCGGCGGCATCCCCGGGCCTGCGTTCGGATCGACGGCGGCGCTCGCGGCGGGCGTCGACGCGGTCGGCGCCGGCATCGTCGTCGCGGTCGGCGGGTTGCCTCCGCAGGCCGACAGCGTGAAAGCAGCACCTGCGAGGATCGTTGCGAGTCGGGACATGCAGCGGGGATCGCACGAAAGGTCGCGCGGTGGCAAGCACGCCAGGCTAGGGTGCACCGTCCATGCGATCGTTTTCTCTGCTCGTTTTCGCGCTCGCGGGCGCAGTCGGTTGCTCCGACGGCGGGCGGGTCTCGCTCGTCGACGGGCCGCTCGAAGACGCGGGCGACGCGTCCGCGAAGGACGCGGGCGGTCCGAGCGGCGACGCGGCGAACGACGCCGCGATGGACGACACGTGCGGCGATGCGCCATGGGTAAACCTCGGCCTCGTCGTCAGCGCGCTCTCCGCGACGAGCACGACGCCCCTCCAAGGCGCGACGTTCACCGTCTCGATCTGCTCGGGCCGTTCGACGACGAGCGACGCGATGGGAAACGTGCACGGCAAGATCTCGAAGTCGGTGCCGTTCTACGCGCGGCTGAAGCGAATGGGCTACGCCGACATGCTCACGCCCGAGCAGAAGTACGACGCCGACACGAGCGGCGTCGCGATCTCGATGCTCCCCGCGATCTTCACCGCGCTCATCCCTGGCTTCGCGACCGACAAGAGCGTCGTCTTCATCGGCGCGATGAAGAATGGCGGCACCGGCGAGTGCGACAAGCTCGACGGGATCTCGTTCGCCGTTCCGGGTCATCCCGAGGCGAGCCTGACGTACTACTCGACCGATAAGATCCCGATGCCGGTCGACGGCGCGACGTCGACGACGGCGAGCGGACGCGCGTCGATCGCGGGGTTGCCGCCGGGCGCGCCGCTCGCGATCACGGCGTCGAAGACGGGCTGCGTCGTCGAGACCGTGCATGGACCGAACACGGGACGCGCCGCGCTCGAGGCGGGGTACGTGTCGATCCTCGGCGCCTGGGTCCACAACCCGTAGACGCGCGTCAGACGGGCGCCGGCACGCGACGCCAGCCACCGCCGCCACCCGCGATCTGCGCCGCGCGCTGGCGGAGCTGGAGCGCCTGACGTCGCAGCGTCGCCGATCGCATCCGCATCTGCGTCGCGCGCGCCTGCGCTTGTGCCGCGAGCTCCTCCATCCGGATCGCCTGCGCGACGAGCTGCGTCCGCTCCGGCTCGCCGCGTTGAATCGCGAGCGCATCGAGCTGGCGCGCGCGCACGAGCAGCGAGTCGTGCTGCGCGTCGAGCGCCCTCGCCTGCGCTTCTTCGCCCGCGGCCGTCGCGTCGAGGCGCGCGGCCTGGACGCGCAGCGTCGCGGGATCTTCCTGCGGGACTTCGACGACCTGCGAGACACCGCACGCGGCGGCTGGATACGACGCTACGAGCGCGGCTGCGGCAACGAGGCTGGCAATGAGGATGCGCATGGAGCCCTCCGATTCGGGCTGATACGCGCCGCTCGACGAAACGATCTGAACGCTCGACGCGAGGCGTTCGATTCCTAGAACGTGTAGCGGAGCGACAGGGCAGCGTCCCACATCAGCGGTGTGTCGCTCGTCGACGCGAGGCGCGCGAAGCCCTGCGCGTCGCGGATGCCGATGCCAAAGCCGAGCGCGAGGTGGCGGTCGATTTGGTACCACTCGACGCCGACGCGGCCGCCGAAGTACGGATTGAAGCTCTCGGCGTCGCGGAAGCCGATGATGAAGAGCGCCTGCTTCGGCACGTCGGCCTTCATCGCGCCTATGCTCCCTTGGCCGTAGAGCGACACGCGCTCGGTGATCCGGATCGTCGCGCGCGCGCCGCCACCGAAGCCGAGGATCGGGAACGAGTGCGCCTTGCTCGCGTCTTGCGCGATCGACGTGTTGGCGTACGCGAGCTGCCCTTCGGCGAACGCCATGAGCCAGCTCAAGAACTCGTAGCCCACTTGCATGTGCATCCAGAACGCCGTCGGCGCGACGTGCCGGAACTGCCCCGCGAATCCGAGCGCGCCGAGCGACGACTCGAGGACGACGCCCTTCTTTCGCGGGAGCGGCGGCGGCACTTCCGGCGGCGCTTCCGCGAGGAACGAATCGGGCGCGGCGACGCTCGCGGTCACGGACGCTGTCGCCGGCGGCGCGTCGGTCGCGGGCGGCGTGGCGGGCGGGTCTTGCGCGAGCGCGACGCCCGACACCGCGATGCCAACCGCGACGAGCGAGACGAGAGGAACCGAGCGCCGCACCTCAGCGACGATATCACCGCCCCTACTTCAGCAACCACCCGAAGAGCATTCGCTTCGTCGCTTGCCGCGACACCTGCGCGATCGAATCGACGAGCGGGATTTCTTTCGGGCACACCTCGACGCAGTTCTGCGCCTTGCCGCAGTCGTTGACGCCGCCGTCGCCCATCAGCGCGTCGAGGCGCTCGCCCGCGTGCATCTTGCCGCTCGGGTGCAAGTTGAAGAGGCGCACCTGGTTGATCGCCGCAGGGCCGATGAACTTCGACGAGTCGTTGATCTGCGGGCACGCCTCGAGGCAGCAGCCGCACGTCATGCAGCGCGACAGCGGGTACGCCTCTTCTTGGTTCTCTTGCGACTGGCGCGGACCGGGGCCAAGCTCGTGCGAGCCGTCGAGATCCACCCACGCTTTGACCTTCGCCAGATCCTTGAACATGCGCGAGCGATCGACGACGAGGTCACGCACGAGCG
>JAYVXB010000627.1:0-3976 GCA_043785585.1 Deltaproteobacteria bacterium
GCCGCCGATGACGATCGCCGGCAGCGTGATCTGCAAGTTCGCCAGCGAGCTCTTCTTGTAAGCGCCCGTGAGCTGCAGCCCCATCAAGAAGTCGGACGCCTTGCGAATGCCGCGCGACAAGTTGTTCTTCATGTCGATGATCGTCGGCCTGCCCGCGCCCGCGCTGATCGCGACGTGGTCGAAGCCGAGCGCCCAAGCGTCGTCGATCGTGAGCGTCCCGCCGAAGCGGACGCCGCCGAAGAGCTTGATGTGCTTGTTTCGCGCGAGCGTGACGTAGAGGACCGTGAGGAAGTTCTTGTCCCAGCGAACTGTGATTCCGTATTCGCTGACGCCGCCGAAGCCGAGGAGGACGCGCTCGTCGAGCTCGGTGTACATGGCGCTGAAATCGCGGATCGGGATCGGCCCGCGATCGGCCGTGCCGACGAGCTCCTCGGCGAGCGGCTCGAGCTTCAATCCGTCGACGGCGACGACGCCGAAGCCTTCGCACGCGAGGTGATGCGCGAGCGTGTACCCGGCGGGACCGAGGCCGACGACGAGGACGTTCTTCCCCGAGTAGGGTTTGTTGTACGGGCGCGCGATGTTGAGCGGATTCCACCGCGTGAGGAGGCCGTAGATCTCGAGCCCCCACGGGAGCGCGAGGATCTCGGTGAGCACGCGCGTCTCGATCTGCGGGATGTTGACCGGCTCCTGCTTCTGAAAAATGCAGGCCTTCATGCAGTCGTTGCAGATGCGGTGGCCGGTGCCGGGGAGCATCGGGTTGTCGATGCACACGAGGGCGAGCGCGGCGATCGACTCGCCCTTTTGCCGCATCGCGTGCATCTCGGAGATCTTCTCTTCGAGCGGGCAGCCCTCGAGCTTCACGCCGATCGGGTTCTTTTTGACTTCCTTCGTCTTGGGATCGACGAGGCCCTTCGAGCACGAGTCCTTGTCGCGATCGTGGCAGAAGAGGCAGTAGTCGATCTGCTCTTCGACCTCGCGCGGGCCGCCGCGACGATCGGTGAGCGTGAATCCGCCGCGCTGGCGGCGTTCGTGATCGGGGCCGACGAAGAGCTCCGGCGTCGCGGGGTCGGGGCGGCGGACGTCGACGAGGTGCTCGTAGTCGAGCGGCTTCGGCGTGTGGAACGCGGCCCAGCGGTGCGCCGGATCGTGGTGATCGGCGCGGCGCGCGGCGAGCCACACTTCGCAGGCGTCGAGCGCAAAGGCGACGACGCGCGCGTTCTCGAGATCGCTCGCGCCCCCCGGAGCGGCGAGGGCGCACACGTCCGGCGCGTGCGTGGCGATCGCGGCGCGCACCTTGTTTGCGCGCGCGCGAAGCGCATCGGTCCACTCCGCGCCGCCCGCCTTCGCTGCCTTGCGCGCGACGTCGTCGACCTCGAGGAGCGCGATGACCGCGCGCGACACCGCGAGCTCTTCGTCCGTCGTCGCGTTCACCGCGATCCCGCCCGCCGCCTCCATCGCCGCGCGCGCAACCTTCTCCGCGAGCGCGAGCGGCTTGTCCGCCCACGCCTTCCCCGCGTCGGCCTTGAGCACGCGCTTCTTCGCGAACTCTTTCTTGAACCGCCAAATCGGATCGTCCGCGAGCACCGACTCGCGCAGCGCTTCGGCCTCGCGCTCGACCTGGAAGAGCCGCGCGACGTACGCGCCGACGTGGGGCGCCGCCGCGAGCAGCGCTTCGCTCTTCGCGACGTTCGACATCCCCTCGCCGCGGCACGCGCGGTACGCATCGAACCGCGCGTGGTCCTCGGGCGCGCGCGCCTTGAACCACGCATCGAACTCGTCGTGCAGAGCGCGCAACCGCTTCGGCGCGAACAGATCCGCGAACGTGTACCCCGCGACGCCGAGCGGCATCGCGCGATCTTCGTGAGCAGGCGGAGGCGGGACGGAGCGCGGCGGTGCGTGCCCCATCTTCACTTCTCTTCACGCGGAACGTAGGCCGTATCCGCCAAATCCCCCTGCTCGAAGCCGAAGTAGATCGCCGCCTGCTTGAGCATGAACTTTTGCCCCTCGGGCGACGCGAGATCGAGGCGGTACGTGTTGATGAACTTCACCGAGTCCCCGAGCCACTTCTTCCAGGCGTCCTTCGAGACCTCGTCGTAGATTTTTTGTCCGAGCTCGTTCTTGTACGGAACGCGATCGAGCCCGGGGAGATCTTGCTTCAAGAGACGACAGTGGACGATTCGTTCGGCCATGATGCTGCGTTCTTACCCGGACCGACGCCGACGCGCCAGCGACCTGTGGTGCTTCGCTTCGCTCAGGAAGACAGACGCAGGGCGAGCTGCTCGAACGGTGCGTTCGAGACTACGCGCTCGACGTCGAACGCCATCGGCGCGCCGTGCGGAACGACGTCGACCGCGAGCGTTCCCGCGCGCGAACGGACGACCTCGAGCGCGCGGGCGGGCGTGTTGTTGTGGCGCGAGACGTGGCCGAGGAGGACGCGTGCCACGCGCGTGTTGCGGAGCTCGGCGACGAGCTGCGCCGTGGCCTCGTTCGACAGATGCCCGAGCGGACCGCCGACGCGGCTCTTCAAGCGCGGCGGATACGGGCCGTCCTCGAGCATGCGGGGGCAGTAGTTGGCCTCGACGAGGACGACGTCGGTGCGCGCGAGCATCGCCGCGAGGCCGCGCGGGACGTGCCCGAGATCCGTGCAGAGCGCGAAGGAGCGATCGCCCGCCGCGACGCGGAGCGCGACCTGCGGCGCGTCGTGCGGCACGAGGAGCGCCTCGATCTCGAACGGCCCGATCGCGAACGGCGTCCCCGGCACGTACGGCCTCACGTCGAGCCGATCGCGAACGCGCGGCGCGTCGATGCCGGCGTGCAGATGAATCGGCGCGTGGAGCGCCTTGGCGAGCGGCGGGAGTCGCGAGATGTGATCGCCGTGGTGGTGCGTGACGACGATGCCGAGCGCGCCGATCGGAAAGAGCTCCGCGCCGAGCGCGCGCATTCGCGTCGCCGCGGCGGTCGGGTTGAGGCCGGCGTCGAGGACGATCCGCGCGCCGCCCGATTCGACGATCGTCACGTTGCCGGACGAGCCGCTGTTCAGGACGTAGACGCGCATCGGCGGAGGCAGCCTAGCGCAGCGCAGCGCTAGTGCGCGGAGTTGGACCGCCAAGGCGCTAAGCCTGAGGTTTGGGAGCCACTACAGCACACTGCGCGGAGTTGGACCGCCAAGGCGCCAGGGCGCCAAGCCGGAGGGTTGGGGAGCCACTCCGTTTTCGGACGGGGGCGGCGCGTTTTGCTGGGGCGCCACGTCGCTTCGTGAGGCGGGTGAGTCGGGTTCTGATGGCGCCGATGCGGAGGGTGGGGGCGCCATCTCGTACCGTGAGGGCGCCATCTTGTACCGTGAGGGCGCTGTCTCGGATCGCTGGGGCGCCATCTCATGGTTTGAGGGCGCCACCTCGTTTGCGGACGGCGGCGCGGCGCTATTCGGAGGCCGTCGCGGTCACGGTGAGCTTGCGCGCGGCGCCGTCGGTCATGCCGTTGGTCGGGGGCGTGGCGCTTGCGCTGGCCGGCGTGGACGTCGCGGGCTTTGCGGGCGTCGCGCTCGGTGACTTGGGGGCGCGCTTTCGCTTCGGGAGCTTGGTCTCGAACTCGGCGAGGACCTTCGGTTGCCCTTTGAAGACGATCTTCGCGACCTTGCGACCGCGCACCGTGAGAACGACGAGCTGGCGAAGCGCGGCCTTCTTGTCGAGTTGCAGCCCTTTGGCCGCGCCCTTCTCGACGGTCTTCCCGGTCGTCGCGAGGACGAGCGCGCGGCGCTTGTCGATGAGTGGCTTGATCGCGGCGACGGTGAAACCCGCTTCGCGCGCGCGCGGCCCGAGCTTCGCGTCTTCGCACGTCTGCTGCTGGAGCGCGGAGAGCGCGAGCGCGTCCTCGACCGTCACGAGACGATTGCCGCGACCGAAGCCACGCTGAAGCTCGGCGTCGGCGGCGTGCGTGATCTCGATGACGTCGCGGTTCGTGCTCACCATGCCGATGA
>JAYVXB010000628.1:0-3968 GCA_043785585.1 Deltaproteobacteria bacterium
CGCGGACTCGACGCTCGACGAAGTGCGCGCCTGGGACGTTGGACGCGCGTTCGTCGATCGCAGCGGGGAGCGCTTCGCCGGCCGAGGCTTTCGGATGCCGACGCTCGAAGAGGCACTCGTCGAGCTTCGCGGCGTCCCGCTCAACGTCGACGTGAAATCGCGCGTGCCCGACGCGGCGAGGCGCGTGGTCGACGTCGTGCGGCGCGCGAACGCGACCGCGACGACGCTGCTCACGAGCTTCGACGCGCGCGTCGTCCGTCGCGTGCGCGAGCTCGAATACGAAGGGCCGACGGGGCTCGCGCAGTCCGAGGTGCTCCGTCTCCTCTGCATGCCGACGCGCGTGCTCCGGCATCTCCGTCTCGGCGGCACCGCCGCGCAGCTCCCGCACCGCCAAGGCCCGCTCGATCTCGGGCGACGCACGCTCATCGCGAAGTGCCACGCGCTCGCGCTCGACATTCACTTCTGGACGGTGAACGATCCCGAACGCGCGCGCGCGCTCTTCGCGATGGGCGCCGACGGCGTGATGACCGACGATCCACGCGCGATCGCCGCGGCGCTCCGAGGGTAAGACGATCCACGACATTCTCGCGAACGCTCGCTGTCGCACATTTGGCTCCGTCGCGAGCGTTCGCGCCATGGATGATCGGAGAGCCACGCGAAAGCACGCGCCGGACGGAAAAAGCGCAGCCGGGACGCAGGAACGTCGACGGTACGAGCGTTGCGATAGCCGCTGTCATGCGCACCTCAACGATCATCGCGAAGGTCTTCGTCCTCCCCGCCGTCCTCGGTCTCCTCGGCGCATGCTCCGGCGCGCCCCCCGGCGAAGACACCGCGACGTCCGAAGGCGAGGCCGCGCTCACCGCCAACGAGAAGGCCGCGTACGACTTTTTCGTCGCCAAGGGCCTGACGCACTTTCAGTCGGCGGGCGTCGTCGGCAACTTGATCCAGGAGTCGAACGTCCTGCCCGGCTCGGTGCAGCCCGGCGGACCCGGGCGCGGAATCGCGCAGTGGTCGGTCGGCGGACGTTGGAACCACGACCACAACGACAACCTCGTCGCGTACGCGAGCGCGCGCGGCGTCTCGGCGACGTCGTTGAACGTGCAGCTCGAGTTCATCTGGTACGAGCTCACGACGTTCTCGGGGTACGGCCTCCACAGCCTCCACGCGAGCACCAACCTCACGGACGCGACGATCATCTTCGAGAAGGACTTCGAAGGCTGCGGTACGTGCGACGAGACGACGCGCATTCGGTACGCGCAGCAGGTGCTCGCGGCGTACGGCAGTGGCGGCGGTGGCGGTGGTGGCGGCGGCGGTGGCGGGACGTGTTACTCGAGCACGATCGGCCAGACGATGCCCGCGAACGCATGCGTCCAGAGTCGCGCGGACCACCTCTGGTACCAGTGCAACAACGGTCACTGGGTCGATCGCTGGAGCGATCCGACCGCGTGCAACGGCGTCCACCCGCTCTGAGCGTCGCCGTTCGAATGTGTCTCTCACCGAGACCACGCCCCTCTCCGGATCGGCGGGCGGGGTCCTCTTTGCATCGCACGCGACGCAGGACCGTCCAACGGAACGATCATGCTCCGCGCATCACGCCCTCGGCTCGGCCGCGCCCTCGCCGCCGGCGCGCTTCTCTTCGGCGCCACTCCGATCGCCGCATGCGGTGCGGGCAACGCCGCCACGGGAGGGCGTGGCGATCCGAACGTGGCGGGCGGTGGCTCGAGCTGGTCGTCGTGCCCGGTCGGCCCGGCGGACGCTCCGTTCCTCGTCGACGGCGACACGGGCACGCGCGAGTACTTCAAGGCGCAGACGCGCAACGACGTCGTCTTCGTCCACTACGACGGCCACACGCTCAACGTGCTCGACGGCTGCCGCGACGATCTCGCGCCAGGATCGCTCGGCGCGTACGAGCAGCTCGACGAGAAGGCCGGGCCGATCCAAACCCTCGACGTCGCCGACGCGACGACGATGTGCGCGAAGCTCCCGCTCGCGAGCGCGGCGTTCGGCGCACGCGTTCGTGGCGGCGAAGCGCTCCGCCTCTCGTACTACGTCAGCGGCACGCGCACCGCGACGCGCGCCGCGATCGACGAACGCAGTCTCGCCCCCTTCCCCGGCTGCCGCGGCGCGACGCATTTCGTCTACGCCTACGATCTCGGCGCGTTCGCGCTTGCGTCGTCGCGCGCGCTCACGACCAACGAGCAGAACGCGGGCGAGCTCGCGCGTTGCGCGCCGTCCGAGGAGCTCGGTCGCACGCCGCAATCGTGCATGGTGCCGATTCGCGTCGCGCTCCGCCCGGTGACGCCCGCGCCGCCGGGAGCACCTCCGCCGACGCCGCACCCCGGCCCCGCGACCGCGGCCGACGATCTCGCGACGACCATCTACACCGCGCAGCAGAAGCTGCGCTTCCGCGACGGACCAGCGTGCCTCGTTGCGCTCGACACATACGACAAGATCGCCGCGCGACCGGGCCGCCTATCGACGGACACGACCGCCGGATACACCGCGATGATGCGCGGGCAGTGCCTGATGCTCGCCGGTCAGTGCGAGCCGGGGCGCCGACACTTTCGTGCGACGTGGGCGAACGACCATCCGCAGGACGATGCCGATCGCACCGACATCGTCACGGACGTGATGGTCGGACAATATTGCCAGGGCCCGAACCTGTCGTCGCGCGAGCGATTTTTGAAGGCGAGGATGGACCTGCAGCGCGGCGCGTGGACGGCCAGGCTCCCACCGAACGAATGCACGGTGGCGTACCGCGAGCTCATGTCGCTTCGCACGACGGTCCTGCCGCGCAACGACGAAGACGCGCTCGTCAAGGATCCGCTTCTCTTCATGCTCTCGGCGGCGCCGAGCTGCTTCGCGCGCGCCGGCGACTGCGCCGCAGCGTACGCCGCATACCGCGAGGTGGCCGTCGCGCACTACGGCAGCAAGCAGCCGAGCTTTGCCTCGGACGAGGCGACGCTCCGTCGCCACTTCGCGTCGGCCACACCGAAGTGCAAGTGAGCCTCACCCGCGATTCGAGATCGTCGGCCGTTCCGACGTGAGCGAAGGCGCTGTGATCCGCGGCCCGCCCTTCAACGCCAGCCGCACCGGCAGCACGATCATCGGCACACCGGCGTGCTGCAGTCGCCGCTGAATCATGAACGCCGTCTCGTTGTGGAGCAGCCGGTTTATCGACGTCTCTTCCTCGAAGATGAGCTGTCCCGCGACGAAGAGCGCCTGCGGATACTTCTCGATCAGATCGAGCCCGAGCTTCTCCGCCTCGATCGCGACCTCGATCCCCGTCGAGAACACCGCCTCCGCCGGAAGATCGAGCGTCGCCGCGTAGCGAACGTACCTCTCGAGCTCCTTGCGCGTGCGCGCCTCGAGCTCGTGGACTTCGTCGACGCCTTTGAAGTTGCCCGAGTCGATGATCGCGATCGAGCAGAAGACGACGCCCTTGAAGTGGTGCGGGAACATGCGGAGCATCGTGAGCAGCGCGTGCCGACCGAGACCGCCATAGCCGCCGACGAAGAGGATCGCGACGGGCTTCCGTCCGTCGATCTTCGATCCGGGCGCGTCCGCGTCCTGCGCCGAACCGAGCGCGCGCACCGATCGCGCCGGCTCGTGTTGCGCGGGAACGGCGGGCAGAGGATCGGGGAGCTCGTCGTCGAGCTTGCGGATCGCGACGACGACCTTGCGGTAGTGACGACGGATGTAGAAGCACGCGGCCACGAGCAGCCCCGTGATCACCAACGTCAGCCAACCGCCGTCGAGAAATTTCTCGACGCAGAGGACCGCGAGGATCGTGAGGCACAGCACGAGCCCCACGACGTGAACGGGCAGGTGCTTCTTCCAGTCCGCGTGCTGCTTGCGGTTCTTGATCCAGAAGCGGCTCATGCCGAGGTTCGACAGGGAGAACGTGACGAAGACGTTGATCGAGTACATCGTGAGCAGCTTCGTGATGTCGCCGTGCGTGTAGATCA
>JAYVXB010000629.1:0-12554 GCA_043785585.1 Deltaproteobacteria bacterium
CAGCAGCACTACTACCGCGGCAACTACGGGCAGGTGACGTCGAACCAAAAGGTCGGCGTCTATCTCGACATCGAGAACAAAGAGAACAATCACCTCGGCATTCCGCTGCCAAAGGGCGTCGTGCGCGTCTACAAAGCGGATCGCTCCGGCGCGAAGCAGTTCATCGGCGAGGACAACATCGACCACACGCCGAGGGACGAAAAAATTCGAATCAAGATGGGCGAGGCGTTCGACGTCGTCGGCGATCGCAAGCAGACCGACTACAAAGTCCTCGGCACGTGCAGCTCGGAGAGCGGCTGGGAGATCTCGCTTCGCAACCACAAGGACACGGCACAAGAGGTCGAGCTCTTCGAGCCGGTCGGATGGGACTGGGAAGTCGTGCAGTCGAGCTCGCCGGCGATCAAGAAGGATCAACGGACGCTGACGTTCAAGGTCAACGTGCCGGCGCGCGGCGAGACGAAGGTCACCTACCGGATTCGCGTCAAGTACTGCTGAATCGGAGATCTTTCAAAGAAGGAAAGATGAGAAGAAGATTTTGGATCCAATCCAACTTCTCTTCTTCTTTCCTTCCGTGAAATTCTCCCTCAGGTCCTCTTGGCGAGGACCTCGGCGAATTTGGTGTCGTACTGACCGGCGCGGAACTCGTCGCTCGCGAGGAGCTTTCGCAAGAACGACAGGTTGGTCACGCACGGCGCGATGCGCGTGCCTTCGAGCGCGCGATCGAGCTCTAGGATGGCGGCGTCGCGCGTCTCGCCCCAGGCGACGATCTTCGCGACCATTGGATCGTAGAACGGCGTGACCTTGTTCCCCGCGCGCACGCCCGACTCGATGCGGAGCTTCGCCGTCTGCGACTCGCCTCCCCCGCCCCACGCGAGCTCGTCGATCGCGCCCGGTTTCGGGATGAACCCCTTGCTCGGATCCTCGGCGTACACACGCGCCTCGATTGCGTGTCCCTTTGGCGTCGTGCCGGAGAGATCCGGGAGCTTGCCGCCGCTCGCGACGAGGAGCTGCAGCTCGACGAGATCGAGGCCGGTGACCATCTCGGTCACGGGGTGCTCGACCTGCAGGCGCGCGTTCACCTCGAGGAAGAAGAGATTCCCCGCCTCATCGGCGATGAACTCGCACGTCCCCGCGCCGACGTAGCCGACCTTCGTCACGACACGAAGCGCCGCTTCGTGAAGCGCCTTTCGCCGCGCCGCGCCCGATTCGCCTTCGAAGAACGCGGCGGGTGACGGCGACTCTTCGACGATCTTCTGATGGCGCCGCTGCACGCTGCACTCGCGCTCGCCGAGCGCGTACGCGTTGCCGTGCGTATCGCAGAAGACCTGCACCTCGATGTGGCGCGGCTTGCTCACGTACCGCTCGAGGTAGACGCGCGCGTCGGCGAACGCGGAACGCCCGCGATCGGAGCAGCTCTTGAGCGCGCGCTCGATCCCCGCTTCGTCTTGGACGACTTGCATGCCGATGCCGCCGCCGCCGCCGACCGCCTTGACGACGATCGGGTAGCCGACGGACGCGGCAGTCTTCTTCGCGTGATCGATCCCCTCGGGCGTGTCGATCGCGATCGGCTCGTCGGTCCCGGGGACCGGGTGCGTGCCGGCGGAGAGCGCGACGTGACGCGCCTTCATCTTGTCGCCAAACGAATCGAGCACGGGCGGCGGCGGGCCGATGAACGTGACGCCCATCTCGGCGACGGCGCGCGCGAAGCCGGATTTCTCGCTGAGAAAGCCGTACCCCGGGTGTACGGCCTTCGCGCCGGTCTTGCGAATCGCCGCGAGGATCGCGTCGACGTTCAAGTACGAATCCTTGGGGGCGGGCGGACCGACGAGGACCGACTCGTCCGCGTCGGCGACGTGCGGCGCCTCCGCGTCCGCCTCGGAATAGACGGCGACGGTCTTGATGCCGAGCCGCTTGCACGTCCGGATCACCCGACGCGCGATTTCCCCCCGGTTCGCAATGAGGACTTTGTCGAAGTACATGGCGCGGCACAATTCTCCGCGCCCGTACCTCCTGTCAATCGGATCGCGCTCTAGGCTACGCGTGCGCCGCTTCTTCGTCGCCCGGCGGCGGCGGTCGCACAGAGCCGCCCGTCTGCGGCGGACCGCCACGGCGCTTCTCGAGCCACGTGTGCGCGAGGACGAGCAGCGGCGGCTGAACGGCGCGCGCGACGACGGCCAAGATGATCGAGCCGCCGATGACGACGACCGCGAGCGGCTTCTGCGTCTGCGACCCGATGCCGTTCGACAGCGCGGCCGGGAAGAGGCCGATCATCGCGACGAGCGTCGTCATGAGGCACGGACGGAGTCGCTTCTCGGCGGCCTCGCGCGCAGCGTCGATGATCGACAACCCTTCGACGTCACGCAGGCGCTGGAAATACGTCACGACGAGGATCGCATCCTGGACCGCGATGCCGAAGATAGAGATGAACCCCATCGCCGCGGAAACCGAGAAGTGAATCCCGGTGATGAACAGCGCCAGGATGCCGCCCGCGCTCGCGACAGGCACGTTGAGCAGGACGATGAGCGTGTCCACCGACGTCTTGACCGCGCTGTACACGAGGAAGCCGATGAGGAGAAACGTCAGCGGCAAGATGATCTTGAGGCGATCGTTCGCCTCTTTCAGCTCGTTGATCTCTCCGGCCCACTCGATGTGCGAGTCGTACGGGAGCTTGATTTGCGCAGCGATCTTCGACTGCGCCTCGGCGATGGTCGATCCGAGATCGCGGCCGCGGACCGAGAACTTGATCGGCGCGTAGCGCTGCCCGTCTTCGCGGTAGACGACCGACGGCCCCTCGGTGAGCGTGACGCTCGCGATCTGCCCGAGCGGGATCTGCATGTTCGACGGCGTCGCGATCGTGATCTCGCGAATCGCCTCGATCGAGCTTCGGTACGGCTCGAGCCAGCGCACGGTCAGATCGAAGCGCTTCTCGCCCTCGAAGACCTTGGTCACCGCTTGCCCGCCAATGGCCGCCTGAATGACCGCCTCGACGTCGCCCGTGTTGAGGCCGTAGCGCGCGCACGCTTGACGATCGGGAACGATTTTCACGTTCGGTTGCCCGAGCGAGCGAAACATTCCGAGATCCTTCACGCCGAACACCGTCTTCATCACGTCGAGGATCTTCTCGGCGTTCTCTTCGTTCGCGTAGAGGTCGGGGCCGAAGACCTTGATCGAGTTCTCGCCCTTGACGCCCGACACCGCCTCTTCGACGTTATCGCTGATCATCTGCGAGAAGTTGACGACGACGCCGGGGAACTCCTCTTCGAAGCGCTTCGACAGCTGCTCGGTGAGGATGTCCTTCGTCATCCCTTTGCGCCACTCGTCGTACGGCTTGAGCGGCGCGAAGAGCTCGATGTTGTGAAAGCCGGCGAGGTCGGTCCCGTCGTCGGGGCGGCCGAGCTGGGAGATGACCGTGACGACCTCGGGGTTCTTCCTGTTCTCCTCGGTGCACTTCTCTTTTTCGTCGAGCGGGCAGCCGCGGAGGATCGCGCGCATTCGACCGACGTACTTCGAGGACTGCTCGAGCGAGATCGACGTCGGCAGCGTCACGCGGATCCAGAAATTGCCTTCTTCGAGCTTCGGCATGAACTCGCTGCCGAGCGATCCGAAGAGCGCGATGCCGACGACGACCGGGATGAGACCGATCGCCAGCACGCGCCGCGGCGACCGCAGCGCGACGCGGAAGAGTGGCCTGTATGCGGCGTGCATCGACCGCATCACGAAGTTCTCTTTTTCTTCGGTCTTCGCGGGAACGAACTTCGCCGCGAGGACCGGCGTCAGCGTCAGCGCGAGAACGATCGCGCCGCCGATCGCGAACGCGTACGTCATCGCCATCGGCGAGAAGATGACGCCGGCGACGCCGGTCATCGTGAAGAGCGGCAGGAACGCGACGCCGATGATGAGCGTCGAGAACGTCATCGGACCTGCGACCTCGCGCGCGCCCGACAAGATGCGGTCCTGCATCGATCCGCGACCGTGCGGCCCGAGGTGCCGGAAGATGTTCTCCATCATGATGACGGTCGAGTCGACGACGATCCCGAAGTCGACGGCGCCGAGCGAAATGAGGTTCGCCGGCGTGGCGGTGCCGACCATTCCGCAGAACGCGATCAAGAGCGCTAGCGGAATGTTCATCGCCGTGATGAGCGCCGCCCGGAAGTGACCGAGGAAGAGATAGAGCACGATCGACACGAGGAGCATGCCGACGATCAGGTTCTCGATGACCGTGTGCGTCGTCAGCTTCACCAGGTTGCCGCGGTCGTAGTACGGCGCGATGTCCATCCCCGGCGGGAGGATGTGGTACTTGCGGATGTAGTCGACGCGGTCGTGAATGCCTTCGAGCGTCTTCGGCGTCTCACCGCCGTAGCGCATCAGGACGACGCCCTGCACGGCGTCGGGGTTGTCGTCTTGACCGACGATGCCGAGGCGCGGCGCGAAGCCGATCTCGGTGTTGGCGACGTCCTTCACGCGGACAGGGACGCCTTTCTGCTCGGAGATGACGACGTCGTCGATGTCGTGGACGTTGCGGATGAGACCGATGCCGCGGACGGCGTACGCCTGCTCGCCGATGACGAGCCGCTGGCCGCCGACGTTCTGGTTCGCCTCTTTGATCGCCGCGATGAGCGCGCTGAGGCTCTGCGAGTGGCCGCGCAGGCGGTAGGGATCGACCTGCACGTGGTACTGCTTCGTCTCGCCGCCGAAGCTGACGACGTCGATGACGCCGGGCACCTGCTTGAACTGCCGCTCGAGGATCCAATCCTCGGCCGTCTTCAAGTCGCGGAGCGTGTAGCCCTTCCCTTTCAGCGTGTAGCGAAAGAGCTCGCCGATCGCGTTCCACGGCGAGAGCTCGCTGCCGACGCCGTCGGGCAAGTTGATGAACTGGAGCCGGTTGATGACCTCTTGGCGCGCGTCGACGTACCTGACCGACCACTTGAAGTAGCACTTCACGTCGCTGAGGCTGAAGAGCGACTGCGAGCGTGTGTGGTCGAGTCCGGGCATTCCGGCGAGGCCGATCTCGAGCGGCACCGTGACGTAGCGCTCGACCTCTTCCGCGCTCCAGCCGTCCGGTTGCGTGATGATGTCGACCATCGGCGGTACCGGGTTCGGGTACGCCTCGATGTCGAGCTCGCGGTACGCCATCAACCCGGCGAAGACGAGCACTGTCGCCGTCGACAAGATGATGAACGGCATCTTGAGGGCGAACGCTACGAGCCTTTGAATCATGGGATCAGAGCTTCGCCGAGAGGAGGATCGCGCCGTTGGTGACGATCTTCTGGCCGAGCTCGAGTCCGTGCTGGACCACGAGCCAGTTGCTCGATTCGCCTTCGTCGACGGTCACGGGGACGCGCTCGAAACGCACCTTGCCGTCGGACTCGCCGACTTGCAAAAAAACCACGGTCGCGTCGCCGAGCCGTAGGATCGACTCTCGCGGGATCGCCATGGCGCGGCGCTCTTCCACCGAGAGCTGTACGGTCGCGTACATCTCCGGTTTCAAGAGCTTGTCGGGATTGTCGAGCGTGCAGCGGACCTTCGCCGTGCGCGACGTCGAGTCGAGCATCCCCGAGACCCAATCGACCTTCCCCTCGAAGACCTTGTCCTTGTACGCGACGATCTTCACGACCACCTTCGAGCCGACCTTCACGCGCGCGATGTCCATCTCGTAGAGATCCGCGAACACCCATACGCGATCGAGCTCGCCGACTGTGAAGAGCTCTTTCGCGGTTCCGCCGCCGTACTGACCGGCGACCTCGATCCCGGGGTTCACGTCGCGCATGATGACCTCGCCCTCGATCGGCGCGACGAGGGTGTACGTCTGCGAGACCGCGTTGAAGCCGCCCGTGCGAAGGAGCGCGGCCTTCGCTCGCGCACGCTCGACCTCCGCCTTCGCTTTCCGGTAGTTGTCCTCGGAGGCTTCGAGATCAGCGAGCGACGCGGCGTGCTGCTCGAAGAGATCCTTCTTGCGCTTGTAGTCGTGCTCGGCGGCGATGCGGTCCGCCTCTGCCTTGTGGAGATCGGCGACGGCGTTGCCGATGTCGGGCGACTCGATCGTCGCGAGCGGCGCCCCCTTCTTCACGCGATCGCCTGGGTTCGCGTAGATCCGCTGCACGCGACCGGTGACGGGCGAGAAGACGTGACCGACGCGCAGATCGTCGAAGGTGACGCGGCCGCTCGTGAGGATCGTGTCGTCGACCTCGTGCTCGGTGATGGGCACGAAGGTGATCTTCGCATCGGAGACCTGCTGCGGCGTGAGCCACACTTGACCCGCGGGAGGCTCCGGCGCCGGGATCTCGACGGGCGGCTTCTTGTGGCATCCCGCAACGACCACCGACGACAGCGCGACGATCGCAAACGCACCAAGGACGAATCGCTTCACTTGCGGAGCTCCACACCGACGGCGGTCTCGAGCGCGTAGATGGCTGTCCAGTACGCGGTGAGGTCTTGAAGGTACTCGACGTTGATCGCGATGAAGGTGCGCTGCGCGTCGAGGAAATCGATGAGCGTCGCGCTGCCGGCCTTGAACTGCACCTCGACGATGTCGCGCGCCTTCTTCGCGCGGTCGAGGAGACCGCCCGTCTCCATCCGCTCGACGAGCCGCTTCGACGACGAGAACTGCGCGTAAGCGAGGCTGACGTCGGCGACCACTTGCGCTGTCGTCTTCGCGTAGAGGAGCGACTGCGTGTTGTAGTCGGCCTCGGCGCGACGGATTTCGCCCTGCTGTTGGTAGAAGATGGGGATGGGGGCGGTGAGGCCGAAGAGGAGGGTCGGTGGTTGGATGGAGTTCGCAGGTCCACCATTGTTGTCTCGACCGTCGCCAGTCCCAGTCTGCGAGTAGTTGATCGAGATCGCGATGTCCGGAAAACGCTGCCGCTTCGCGAGGGCGATCGCCGCCTCAGCTCGCGACTTCTGGTAGGCGATGACGCGAAGGTCGGGGCGATGCTCGATGGCGCGCTTGAGGAGCGACTCTTCGTTCGCGCCGACCAGCGCGGAAGGGAGCGTGAACTTGAGGAGATCCTTCTCGACGTCGTAGTCGGGGATCTTGCCGCGCACGCCCATCAGGAACGCGAGGTTGATCCGCGCGATGCGCAGCGACTGATCGGCGAGCTCGACCTGCTGATCCGACTCGAGCTTCTGCGTCTCGATGCGGGCGAGCGCGCCTTCGTCAATGACCTGCGGGTAGCGGAGCTTGTTCAGCTCGAGGGTCTTCGAGTTGGACGATTGAATCTCTTTTGCGAAGACGACCGCCGCACGCGCGAGCGCGACCTGCGCGTACGCGGCTTTGATCTGCAGCTCGAGCTGCCGCTGCGCGTCGGCGCGCGCCATCTTCGCGGCGGCGAGCGCGGCGCGCGCGACCCTCACACGGAGACCGCGCTTGCCCGAGAGCGAGTCGACGATCGCAGCGGAGTCGCTGAGCCCGATCGCGTAGGTGTTGGCCGAGCACGAGGTGCACTGGGAAGCGTCGTACCCGAACGCGCGCCCGTACCCGACGTTGACCGACGGATTGGGCACCGCGCCCGCGACGCGCACGTCGCCCTCGGCGCTCATCACGGAGGCCTCCGCGATGAGCAAATCGAGACCGCGCTGCCGAAACAGACGAAGCGCCTCTTCGAGCGTCAACACCGGCGGCAAGTCGATCGCCTGCGGCACCACCTCCGCGTGCGCATCACGCGCGATCGACCCGACGATCGGAAAGAGGAGCACGGCGAGAACGACAACAGCGCGGGGGACCCGAAGCATCGCGGACCGGCTTAGCAAGCAGCACACCAGGCACGCAACCGATCTCGCCGGAACGCTTCGAGAAGCACGAAGCGGACGAGAGCGTCGCGCGCGCGGTTGCGGAGAGGGGCGCCACGCCCGAGCGCGTGATTCGTCGCGGGGCGTTCTGTCCGCGCCCGTTTACGGTCCCTGACGCCGCGATCTTCCCGTCAGGAAAGTAGCGAGAGCGCGAGACGAAGAGATTTCCGTTGGCGAAGCGCCGCTTGACACCCGTTCACTACGAAGGCTACTTCGCAAACACTCGCTGTGAGCACACCTACGACGAAATCTCCTCGGTCCCGCGACGCCACCAAGTCCGGCGGCAAGAAGGGCGGTGGCGGTCCGCTCAGGCCCACTCCGCCGAGCGCCCCTCCCCCGCCGCCGATCGACGAGACGTCGCTCAGCTACGAAGCGCGAACGCGCTACTTGAACTACGCGCTCTCCGTCATCACGTCGCGCGCGCTCCCCGACGTTCGCGACGGCCTCAAGCCGGTGCAGCGCCGCATTCTCCTCACGATGCGCCGCGATCTCGGGCTCACGCCCGACGCGCGTTACAGGAAGTGCGCGAAGATCGTCGGCGACGTGATGGGAAATTACCACCCGCACGGAGACAGCTCGATCTACGACGCGATGGTTCGCCTCGCGCAGCCGTGGGTGATGCGTCTTCCGCTCGTCGACGGCCAAGGCAACTTCGGGTCGTCGGATGGTGACGGCGCGGCCGCGTATCGTTACACCGAGGCGAAGCTCCGCGCGGCGGCCATCGAGCTGTTGAGCGAGATCGAGCGGCGCACCGTCGCGTGGCGACCGAGCTACGACGGCACGAAGAGCGAGCCCGTGGTGCTCCCCGCGCGCTTTCCGCATCTTCTCGTCAACGGATCGCAAGGCATCGCCGTCGGCATGGCGACGAGCATTCCGCCACACAACACCGGCGAGGTGATCGACGCGTGCATCGCGCAGATCGATCACGGAAAAGAGATCCTGCCGACGCGCACCCTCCTCAAGTACATCAAGGGGCCGGATTTCCCGACCGGTGGGCAGATCCTCGCGTCGCGCTCCGAGCTCGCCGAGGTCTACGAGACGGGACAAGGATCGATTCGCCTGCGCGGCGAGCATCGGATCGAGGAGCACAAGGGCGGCACGCAGTCGATCGTGCTGACGTCGCTCCCGTACGCCGTCGTGCGCGGCACGCTCATCGAGCAGATCGCGGAGATCATCGTGTCGCGCAAGCTCGCGGCGCTCGTCGACGTGCGCGACGAGTCGACCGATGAAGTGCGCGTCGTGCTCGAGATCAAGAAGGGGACCGATCCGAGCTTGGTGATGGCGTACCTCTACAAGAATACGCCGCTGCAGACGTCGGTCGGAGTCAACCTCACCTGCCTCGTCCCGGGCGCCGAGCCGAAGATCGACACGTCGATCCCGACCGCGGCCGACGGCTTCGAGCCGAAGGTGCCCGAAGAGACCGCACCTGCCGTCCCCGAGCGCCTCTCGCTCGGGCAGATGATTCGTCACTTCCTCGATTTCCGGATGCTCACCGTCGAGCGTCGCATTCGCTACGATCTCGGACAGCTCCGCAAGCGCATCCACATCCTCGAAGGCTTCGTCAAAGTCTTCGACGCGCTCGACGAGGTCATCAAGATCATCCGCAAGAGCGACGGCAAGGCCGACGCCGCCGCCAAGCTCATCGCGCGCTTCGAGTTCAGCGAAGAACAAGTCGACGCGATCCTCGAGCTTCGTTTGTATCGCTTGGCCAAGCTCGAGATCCTCGTCATCCGCGAAGAGCTCACGACGAAAGAGCGCGAGGCGGAGATCCTGACGAGCGTCTTGAAGAGCGAGTCGAAGCGCTGGTCGCTCATCAAGAGCGAGCTGTCGGAGATTCGGACGACGTACGCGGACAAGCGACGCTCGAAGATCATCGGCGCGACCGACGAGCCGGAGTACGCGGCCGAGGACTTCATCATCGCCGAGGACGCGAACGTCATCCTCACGAAGCAGGGATGGATCAAACGACTTCGCGAGGTGAAAGATCTCTCGTCGACGCGCACGCGTGAAGGCGACGCGGTCCTCGCGGCGGTCGCGGGATCGACGAAGAGCACGGTCGCGTTCTTCTCGAGCCTCGGCGCCTGCTACGTGATGCGCATCCACGACGTGCCGGCGACGACCGGGTACGGCGAGCCGGTGCAGAAGTTCTTCAAGCTCGAGGACGGCGAGCGGATCGTGGCGATGCTCTCGTTCGATCCGCGCGTGCTGCCGATTCCGGATCCGGTCGAGGGCGGAGAGCCGCTGCCGCCGTACGCGGTCGCGGTCACACGGGGCGGGCTTTCGTTCCGGTTCTCGATGTCGGCGCACAAAGAGGCGTCGACGAAATCGGGGCGCAAGTACGCCAAGCTCAACGAAGGCGACGAGGTCGCGATGGTCGGCGTCGTGGGGGACGACGACGGCGTCGTCGCGGTCGCGAGCGACGGGCATGCGCTCGGCGTTCCGGTGAGCGAGCTCGCCCTCCTCGGCGGCGTCGGCAAAGGGAGCATGTTCATGAAGCTCGACGACGACGCGCGCGTGGTCGGCGCGGGCATCGTGCTCTCGGCACGCGATCAGGTCACCGCCGAGACGACGCGCGGAAAGATGATCGACATCACGTACCAGAGCGTGAAGGGCAAGCGCGCGCAGGTCGGCACCGCCGTCATTCGTCGCGACGACTTCGTACGCGTGGTCCCGCCCGCGCCGACGCTCGCGGCACCCGAGGTGAACTGAGATGGCGACGAGCTACAGCGCCAAAGACATCGAGGTCCTCGAGGGGCTCGAGCCGGTTCGCAAGCGCCCCGCGATGTACATCGGTGGCACCGACACCAACGGCTACCACCACCTCCTCTGGGAGATCGTCGACAACTCGATCGACGAAGCCATCAACGGGCACGCCAAGATGGTCGAGGTCGTCCTCGACAAGGACGGCAAGGGCGTGACGGTGATCGACGATGGGCGCGGCATCCCCGTCGACATGCACCCCAAGTTCAAGAAGCCCGCGCTCGAGATCATTTTCGGGACGCTTCACGCCGGCGGCAAATTCTCGAGCGGGAACTACAAGGTGTCGGGCGGGCTCCACGGCGTCGGAAGCAGCGTCGTCAACGCGCTCGCATCGGAGCTCGACGTGACCGTTTGGCGCGACGGCGTCGAGTACACGCAGAGCTTCTCGCGCGGAAAGACGACGACCAAGCTCAAAAAGGGCGGCAAGGTCCGAAAGGGCGGGACGAAGATCCACTTCCGTCCCGACGCGCAGATCTTCGGCGAGAAGGCGTCGTTCGATCCGTCCGTCGTCAAAGAGCGCCTCGAGGTGAAGGCGTACTTGCACGGCGGGCTCACGGTTCGTTTCCGCGACGACAAGTCGGGCGACGAGCAAGAGTTTCTCCATCCGCAAGGTCTCGCGGACTACTTGCCGATCCTCGTCGCGCGGCGCGGCAAGGCCGTATCGCACGCGCAGTCGTTCTATTTTTCGCGAGAGCTTCCAGGCGACGATGCAGAGCCGCCGTTCCGTCTCGAAATCGCACTCCAGTGGACGGAGTCGAACGACGAAATCGTTCGCTCGTACGTCAACGGCATCCCGACGGGCAGCGGCGGCACGCACGTCAACGGCCTCACGTCGGGGATCGCGCGCGCGGTCCGCGGCTTCATCGAGACGAAGAACCTCGCGCCGCGCGGCGTCACGCTGACGGGCGAGGACATTCGCGAGGGCATGGTCGCGCTCCTCTCGGTTTACGTGCAGAACCCGCAGTTCCAAGGGCAGACCAAGGATCGCCTGAACAACTCCGAGGTCGCGGCGCAGGTCGAAGCGATCGTGCGTCCGGCGCTCGAGCAGTGGATGATCGAGAACGGATCGACCGGCGAGCAAATCGTGATGCGCGCGATCCTGGCCGCGCGCGCGCGCGAAGCACGGCGCGAGGCGACGCAGGACGTGAAGCGCAAAGGCGCGATCAGCCATCGGCTGAACCTGCCCGGCAAGCTCGCCGATTGCTCGTCGACGGATCCCAACGACAGCGAGCTCTTCATCGTCGAAGGCGACAGCGCCGGCGGCTCCGCCAAGCAGGGGCGCGATCGCAAGACGCAGGCGATCCTACCGCTCCGCGGCAAGGTGCTGAACGCCGAGCAGGCGTCGTCCGCCAAGGTCCTGCAGAACAAAGAGCTCCAAGACATCGTCCAAGCGCTCGGGTGCGGCATGGGCCCCGCGTTCGACGAGTCGAAGCTCCGCTACGGCAAGGTCTTCCTCTTGATGGACGCCGACAGCGACGGTCACCACATCACGACGTTGCTCCTCACGTTCTTCTATCGTCAGCTCCCGGGTCTGATTCGCGGCGGACATGTGTACATTGCGATGCCGCCGCTCTTTCGTGTCGATCACGGCAAAGAGACGTTCTGGGCGCTCGACGAAGCCGAGCGCGACAAGATCCTCGCGAAGATGCCGAAGAACGCCAAGGTCGAGATCAGCCGCTTCAAGGGCCTCGGCGAGATGCCCGCCGAGGAGCTCAAGGCGACGACGCTCGACAAGTCGCGACGCCGCGCGCTCCGCGTCACGATCGACAGCGAGCTCGAGACCGACCGCGTTCTCAACGAGCTGATGGGAAAGGACACGCAGGCGCGCTTCCGTTTCATCATGGATCGCGCGCGAGAGACGTCCGCCGACGAGCTGGACGTCTGATAGCGTCCTCCGCGAATGATCACGCGCCCCGCGACCATTCTCGCCCTTCTTACGGCGCTCAATTTCCTCAACTACATCGACAGGTACGTCCTCTCGGCGGTTCTCGATCCGCTTCAGAAGAGCC
>JAYVXB010000630.1:0-3963 GCA_043785585.1 Deltaproteobacteria bacterium
ATCCTGAGCGAAGCGAAGGATCCCAACCGGACCCTGTGCTGGCCTCGTCACTGCGGCACGAGGCTGCTTTGTGTCGCGCGCCAGGCGCCGAACCACCCCGCCGTCAGCACGTCGAGCGCGGTCTCGGCCTCCATCATGCGCACCGTCGCTTCGAGCTGCTCGCGCGAACCCACGACGTTCGCGGAGACGTCGAGCCACGCGCGTTGCCACGCAAAGAGCGCTTCGAGCACGCGGGCCGAGACGCGCGCGCGAGCGTCTTGGCGTTCGAGACGGACGCGCTCGAGCGTCGGCTCGTCGTCGGCATAGAGGAGGCGGTCGAGGCGCCACGTGAACCGCGCTTCGAGCCAGAGGTTCGCGCCGGTCGTGTCGTAGAGGCGCTGCGTGTCGGTCGTGGTCGTCGTGTCGGTGCGCGCGCTGTCGTCGTAGCGGCGCATCACGCGAAGGCGCGTCTCGGGGAGCACCGCGCTGAGCCGCGCGCGCGCGACGATGGCATCGATGCGCGCGTCGTCGACGCCGAGGCCCGACGCGCGCCACGCGGCCGCGACGCACGATCGCGCCGTGAGCGGTGTCACGAGAAGGCGCGGTGCTGCCGGATACGATGACGCTGGGGACGCGGCAGGCGCGGGCTGGCGCGGCCCCGTCCCGTCGGCGAACGTGAGCATGACGTCGCGCGTGCGATGCACCGGCCCCGCTGCGATCTTGTCCAACGCAAGCCCGAGGACGGCGACGACGCCAATCTCGCGCGTGCCGGCCGCGCGCTGCGCGTAGAGGCCCATCACCGTGAACCAGCTTCGCGCCCGCAGATCGCTCGACCCGACGTGGCCACGCCCGAGGCGCAGCGCAACGAGGTCCTCCGCGTCGATGTCGTCGTCGGCGTAGCGATCTTCTGCGCGGTTGTCATGGAAGCCAAACCAAGGCTCGGCGCGCACGGGGCCGGCGCGGACGAGGAGCGCGACGAGAACGAGGACCACGACGAGCGCGCGCGGAGAGATCGGCATGCGGCCGACCTATCAACGTGTGTGCCGATCGCCGCGGTGAGAAGTTTCGCGTGCTTGGGCGGTCCGGACCTGTCCTGGGACAGATTTGGAGGTGTCCGCGGACAGTCGGCTCAGCAGCCGCAACGCGCGACGCGCCGTTCCCCTTCGTCGAGCGTCCGTCGCGCGTTCACGCACCGCGGATCGTCCTCGCCTGCGATCCGGCATAGCGCCGTCACCGAGCGGCGCATCGACGCGATCGCGCGGCACGGCGCCACGCACTCGTTGCTCGCGCTCGATGTGCTCGAGTCGCTCGCGCGATCCGCGCTGACGCTCGTCGGCCCCATGCCTGGCGACGGCGGTGCGGCCGGCGCGGTCGGGTGCTCCGTGGACGGCGGTCGCGCGGGATCTTGCCCGGCTCCCGACGGGGTCGCAGGCGGTGGCGGCGCCGTCGGCGCGGTCGTCGCCGCGCTCAAGCCGAGCTGGGCACCCCAGCGATCGATGTCGGCCTGCGCTTCGTCGACGGTCCGCGGCTCGGGACCGACCGGCGACTGGCGCGGCGCGGGCATTCCAGGCTGGCTCGCGCAGCTCGCGACGACGAGGAGGCCGACGGCAGCGAGCCCGAGGAGGGGAGTGCGGAGCGTCATGGCGTGAAGACAGGAGCAGGCGCGCGACGCGTTGGCAAGGGGCCGTCGAGCATCAGAGGAGAGGGCGCACCGCCGGCATCCGGACGGGATGCCCCGGCGTAAGGACCATCGAAGCGCATGGGATTCACTCCACTAACGAGCGCGAAAGGCGCGGCCTTACACTCGAAAGGCGCCGTTTTGGGCGCGTCCGCCGCTTCGCCTACCGAGGCTGTGTCATCGCTGGGAAATGAGCTAAGCAGGGCCGCCGTGCCGCAGAAGCGAGGGGTGACGTGGGGGGACGCTCTGAAGTGGATCGCGTGCGCGGTCGCGCTCGGATTCCTCGTGCGGGCGCTCATCCAGGCCGACCTGCCGCGCGCGGCGGCCAGGATCGTCGAGGCGGGTCCCTGGGTCGCGGTGATCGCCCTGCCGTTCCTCGGCGCGATCGTCTTCGACGCGCTCGCGTGCCGGATCCTCTTCGCCGTACTCGGACGCCCGACGAAGCTCCACCAGATCGTCGGCGTGCGCCTCACCGCGGAGGCCGTGAACATGAGCCTCCCCGCGGGCGGCGTCTGGTCCGAGTCGCTCAACCCGTACCTCTTGAACCGCCGCTGCGGTATCCCGGGGAGCGTTGCGGTCGCTGGAATGGCCGGCAAGAAGTGGCTTCAGATGCGCGGCCACGGCCTCTACATCCTCGCCAGCTTCGTCGTGGGGTTCGCGTTTCTACGCGAGCATTCTCGGGCGATCGTCGGCTTCGATGGGCTCCCATACATCGTCCTCGCGTCGGCGTTCGTGCCGCTCGGGCTGTCGATCGCGATGGCGGCCACGCTGTCGCGCGGCGCGGTCGTCGAGAAGCTCCACACGCTCCTCGGGAGGCTCCCGTCCAAGCGACTCCGCGCGTGGCTCGACGGCCGCCGACACCATTTCGTGGCCACCGACACGCTGTTCGGACGATTCGCAACGATGGGGCGCTCGCGCGAGGTGGGCGCGTCGGCGCTCTTCGTCGCCGCATGGCTGATGGAGTCGGTCGAGACGTTCGTCATCCTGCGCGTCCTCGGCGCGCCGGTCGGCTTCACCGAGGTGCTCTCGTTCGAGGCCGGGCTGTCGCTCCTGCGAAACTTGGCGTTCTTCACCCCGGGGGGCCTCGGCGTCCTCGACCTCGGCTACATGGCCTACCTGGGCGCGCTCGGCTATCCGGGCGCCGCGACGGTCGGCGCCGCGTTCGTGCTGCTCAAGCGCGCGAAAGAGCTCTTCTGGATCGCGATTGGCTACCTGCTCCTCCTTATCCTCCGCGGAAAGCCCGAGATCCTTTCGGTCGAACCGCTCGCGCCCCCTGCGGCATCTGCTCAGGCGGCACCATGACGTCCGCTTCGAGACCGAAGGTCCTGTTCATCTGCGGGTCGATGAACCAGACGACGCAGCTCCATCAGGTCGCGCAGGCGTTTCCCGAGTGCGAGGCGCGCTTTACGCCGTACTACGGCGACCGGACGGTGACGGCGATGCGCCGCCTCGGGCTCATCGAGATCTCGATCGGCGGGAACAAACGGCGCGGCTGGTGCCTCGACTACTTGCGCGCGCACGATCTGACGATCGATCTCGACGGCAAGCGAGGCGACTACGATCTGGTCGTCGGCTGCACCGACATGGTCGTCCCGAAGAACGTCCGCAAGAACCGCCTCGTGATGGTCCAAGAGGGGATCCTCGATCCCGAGGGTTTCGTCTTTCGCCTCGTCAAGCGCTTCCGTTTCCTGCCGCGGTGGTACGCGGGCACGGCGACGACCGGGATGAGCAACCTCTACGATCGCTACTGCGTCGCGAGCGAAGGCTACCGGCAACACTTCGTTCGCAATGGCGCCGATCCCGCGAAGATCGTCGCGACAGGGATTCCGAACTTCGACGACTGTGAGCGCTTCTACGCCAACGATTTTCCGCACCGCGGGTACGTCCTCGTCTGCACGTCGGACACGCGCGAGACGGGGAAGATCGACTTTCGTAAGCGCTTCCTTCGCCGCGCGGTTGCGATCGCGACTGGGCGACGGCTCGTCTTCAAGCTTCACCCGAACGAAAACCTCGCGCGATGCACGCGCGAGATTTCGTCGATCGCGCCCGATGCGCTGATCTTCCAGCAAGGGAGCGCCGAGGAGATGATCGCGAACTGCGATGTTCTCATCACGCAGTGGTCGTCGACGGTGTTCGTCGGAATGGCACTAGGCAAAGAGGTTCACACGAACTTCGACAAAGACGAGCTCGCGAAGCTCGCGCCGATTCAGAACGGCGCGACGTCCGCGAAGAACATCGCCGACGTCTGCCGGGAGGTGCTCGCGATGCCGAAGCTTCGCGAGCGCGTGCCCGCGATCGAGGTGCGC
>JAYVXB010000631.1:0-12537 GCA_043785585.1 Deltaproteobacteria bacterium
CGCGTGCGCGCGTCTCGGCGATGGAACGGTGCGCTGCTGGGGGAAGAACGATCGAAAGCAGCTCGGTGACATGGGCGATCCCGCGCCGGCGCGCGGTGCGCGTGCTGTCGCCGCGGTCGATCGCCGTTCGGTGCCGGTGCCGGTGAACGGCGTCGCGGCGACGGTGCAGATCGCGCTCGGCGCCGCGCACGTGTGCGTGCTCACGACCGAAGGCGTGCGCTGCTGGGGCGCCGCGGACCGCGGACAGATCGGCGGCGCGAAGGACGACCGCGCGCTCGCTTCGAAGATCGAAGGGCTCGGATCGATCGCGGAGCTCGTCGCAGGTGGCGCGCACACCTGCGCGCGCCCGTACCGCGGCGACGTCGTCTGCTGGGGAGCGAACGACGCGGGTCAGCTTGGCGACGGCACGACGAGCGATCGCTTCACGCCGACCGTCACCGCCGGTCTCGCCGATGCCGTGCAGCTCGCGGCCGGCCCCGCGCAGACGTGCGCGCGTCTCGGGAACGGCAGCGTCCGCTGTTGGGGAAAGGGCTTCGGCCCGACGCCGGTGCCGCTCCGCGCCGCGCCCTGAATCGTCGCTGACACGCATCGCGCGAGGAGTTGCATGCAACCCGCGGCGTGTCTCTTTGCGACGACGAAGCGCTCGCATTTCTCGGGCATCTCGTCGGAACGAACGTTGCTGAAGGGTGACGTCGGCGAAGAGCCGCACGGAGATCCCATGAAGAACATTCATTCTCGAAGAGTCGTGAGCTGTTTCGCATTCGGCGCGAGCGCGCTCGTCGTGGCCGCGGTCGCGAGCGAATCGCCCGCGCAGCAGACGACGCCCCCGCAGCCGGAGGCCCACACGTTCCCCGACGGGAAGAGCCATACCAACGTTCACCACGTCCTGCGTTACCCGGGCGACGACCGCATCTTCTTTCGCGGCAAGCTCGAGGTCGACGCGGACGGCTCGCCGAACACCTACCACGTCGGGATGACGTGCTCGGACGGCGAGAACGAGTGGGAGCACGAAGTCGTCCACTGCGCAAAGGTCTGCGACGGCGCCAAGTGCACGAAGCACGAGGCCACGAAGTGCGCGACGGCGCGCGGCTTCCGGTCGGTGCCGCACTGGGAGCACCCCGGGACGGTGGTGCGCTGCAAGGTGGACGGCGACAAGTGCGTCGACGGCGACACGAAAGAGGTCACGTGCAGCCGCACGTCGTACGCGAACAGCGGCCTCGACAACCTCGCGAACGGTGGGCGCCCGGGCGATCTCTACGGAATGGCAAAGCGCTCCGATGGCAAGCTCTGCATCCTCAACAACGACGCGCACGGCGGGCACTACGTGTCGACGACGGCGTGGAATCGCCACCGCGCGGGCGCGATGCCGGCGCACACCGCTTGGGATCCGTGCGACCCGACGAACTACGTGAACTCGGAGAGCATCAACTACGTCGCGTTGCCGAGCGGCATCGGCCACCTCAACGTGCACCAAGGCGACATTCTCGCGGTCGCCAACTGGGACACGAACCAAATCGCGTACGCCATTTACGGCGACGTCGGTGGCAAGGAAGGCGCGCTCGGCGAAGGCTCGATCGCGCTCGCGAAGGCGCTCACGCTGGAGTCCAATCCGAAGGGCGGCGGACATCACGGCGAGCACGACTCGACGAAGGACCGCATCACGTACCTCGTCTTCCCGAAGTCGTATCACCTGGTGACGTGGCCGCTTCAGCAGAGCCAGATCGACGCGGAGGGGGCGAAGCTTCTCACGGCGTGGGGCGGAGTCGCGAAGTTCCGCGCGGCTGCATCGTCGCTCCCGATGCCGCGCGACTGAGGATCCTTTGGGGGATCCTTCGGGGGTCCGTTGGGGGATCCTTCGCCGCACGCGGCTCAGGATGATCGCACGCCTTGGCGTGCGATCACTTGCAAACGCAGCCGCGTACCTTGCAGAACTCGAGACGATCGCGGAGCGGAATCTCCGCGTCCGTCCGCAGCGCAAGCGGCGTGTCGCTGATCGTGCTGTGCATGAACGTCGCCTGCGTGTCCTCGATGTGCGAGAGGCCGAGGTAGTGACCGATCTCGTGGATGGCGAGCGCGAGGTACTCGTCGCGGTCGTCGACGCGTGAGGCGACGATCCAGATGCGTCCCGACTTGCAGAGCGCGACGTGCTTCGCCCAATCGGGATCTTCGGGCTCGAGATCGTGCGCGTCGTCGACGCGCAAGAACGTGAGATCGCGCCCGCCCTCGTAGAAGCACGCGCGCCCGCCGGTGCCGCGCTCCCAGGCGCGCGCGGCGGTCGCGAGGATGCGTCGCTCGTCGTCGCTGAAGCGCGGATCGACGGTGTAGCCGACGCGCGCCTCGCACGTCCCCGGGCACGTTGCGCTGTCGGGCACCTTCGCGCCGAGTCCCGCTCCTGCAGACCCCATCATCAGCGCGAAAACTAGCGGGCGAAACGACAACAAACTGCTGAAGGAAATATGGACTTTCCCAGAGGGTGCGGCCACCCGAAGACGAGTCTCCGCGAAGGCTCTTTCGCACGCGAACGCTTCACGTACGGGTGGGAAGCGGCGTTCACGAGTCGGATCGCATCACAAGCGCCGCCGCGGGAAAAACGCGCTTCGCGCGACTGGCGCAGCGCTTGCTGACGCACCCAGCACACCACAGCCCTTCGGGAGGTCTCCGTGCACCCCCACCGTTTGCTTCGTTTCTTCGTCGTCGCCGTTTGCTTTTCGACCGCCGCCACCGCGCTCGCCGACAGCCATCACCACTCCGGAGGAGGAGGGAGCGCCGAGAGCGAAGGCCCGTGCATCCGATGGGAGAAGCTCGACGCGGGCGCCTCGTTCAGTCCGCCCGACATCGTCGATACCGACGCGTCGACCGACGACGGCGGCCGGGTCGTCGCGATGCCGTCACTCGACGCAGGTGTCGACGCCGACGCAGGCGACGCGGCGCGAGATGCCGCGCATGACGCGAGCGCTCCGCAGCCGGTGAGCTCCGATTCGCATGCCGGCGAGCGCTGCGTCGAGCACGCGGGTCTCTCGGCGTGCAGCGTTCGCGTCGTCGGCGAGGTCGACGCGCCGACAGGCGTGCTCGCGCTCGCCGCGCTCGTCTTCGCGATGCTCGCAGCGCGTCGTCGGCGCGGGGCGCACGGGCGCGCGTGATCGCCGCGCTCGACGCCGTCCGCCGCGACGCGCTGCGCGTGCTCTTCCGCGCGCGTCCTCTTCGCGCCGTCTTCGTCGATCCGCGGCTGCGTGTTCCGGTCGGCGCCTCGCTGGGGCTCGTCGTGTCGTTCGTCGTCGCGTTGTGCGCGCCGCTGTTCGCGCTCTGGCTCGGCGCCGCGCTCTTCGGCGTACCCCACGTCGTGTCGGGCGTTCGGCACGTCGCGGTTCGCCGCAAGGTCGAGCGCGCGACGCTCGTGCTCACCGTCGCCGCGGCCGGCGTCGGCATCGCGCAGCTCGCGGGCTTCGGCGCGACCGGCGACGTCGCCGCGCGTGCGTTCATCGCGCTCTTCGGCTCCGCCGCGCTCGTCGAGCTCGTCGCCGCGCGCCCGCGCGCCTCACGCGCCGCGCCCCTCGCGATCGCGATCGCCGCGTGCATCGGTGTGGGCCTCGCGCGCCCGACGCTCGCGCTGCTCGCCCTCGCGCACCTCCACGCCGTCGGATCGATCGCGTACGCCGCAGTCGTCGCGCATCGTCGCGGGATCTCGCTTGGCCCCGTCGTCGCCGTCGCCGCGCTGGTCGCGGTGATCGCGCTCGGTGGCGGCCTCGATCCGCTCTTTCCGGAGCGTCTCGTCGCGCCGCGCTCCGCCGCGACGTCGATCGCGCTCGAAGCCGCGGGCGTCGCGCTCGACGGCGTCTCGGGCATCGAGCTGCGCCGCGCCCTGTTCGTGTACGCCTTCGGCCAGTCGCTCCACTTCGCGATGTGGCTCCGCGTCGTGCCCGAGGCCGATCGCGAGACGCGCGTTCCGTGGACGTTCCGCCGCGCCCTCGTCGCGCTCCGATCCGACTTTGGCCGCCTTACGCTTCCGCTCGCGGGGCTCTGCGCGCTCTCCATCCCGGTCCTCGTCCTTGGGGGCGGCGCCGCGCGCGAGAGCTATTTTGCGCTCACGTACTTCCACTTCGGCCTCGAGGCCGCGGCGCTCGTGCGGCTCCTCGCCCGACGAGCCGATGGCGACGAGGGGTTGTGCAGCCGGCCTGGCGTGTGGCAAACCACGCCGCGATGCCCACCGTCCCGCTAGACGACAAGAAGGTCGCGAAGTGCCGCGAGATCGCCGCCTCCATCGCCGACGACGTGCAGCGCTACATCGAAAAGCACACGAGCGTCGGTGCCGAGCGCACGATCCTGCGCGCGTACGGCGTCGAGGGGGTCGACGATCAGGGCGTCCCGCTTGTGAACACCGCCGTCGATCGCTACCAAAAGGCGGGGCTCCTTGGTCGCGGGATCAGCTTTTTCCTCGGCCGCGCGCTGCTCGCCGGCGCGACCACGGCACAGGACGCCGCCGAGAAGCTCGCGTTCGCGCCGGAGATCGATCGCGGCGAAGATGGCCCGGACGCTGCGGCCGCGCGCGACGCGCTTCGAACGCACACCGCCGAGGCGATCGCGCGGATCGATCGCGCGCGCGTTGATCGCGAAGGCCTGAAGGCGCGCATCGGCGCGGGCCACGCTCCGCTCAAGTACGTCATCGTCGCGACCGGCAACATCTACGACGACGCGATCCAAGCGAAGGCCGCCGCGCACGCCGGCGCCGACATCGTCGCGGTCATCCGCGCGACCGCGCAGTCGCTCCTCGACTACGTCCCTCACGGCGCGACGACCGAGGGCTACGGTGGCACCTTCGCGACGCAAGAGAACTTCAAGATCATCCGGCGCGCGACCGACGAAGCGACGCAGGAGTACGGCCGCTACGTGCACCAAACGAACTACTCGTCGGGCCTCTGCATGAGCGAGATCGCTTGGATGGCCGCCGTCGAGCGGCTCGACATGCTGCTCAACGACGCGATGTACGGGATCCTCTTTCGCGACATCAACATGTGCCGCACGTTCATCGATCAGTACGTGTCGCGCCGCTTCATCGCGCGCGCCGGGATCGTCATCAACACCGGCGAGGACAACTACCTCACGACCGCCGACGCGATCGAAAAGGCGCACACGGTGCTGGCGAGCCAGTTCATCAACGAGGCGTTCGCGCTCCGCGCAGGCCTCGTCGAAGAGCAGATGGGGCTCGGGCACGCGTACGAAATCGATCCGTGGGTCGAGGACAGCTTCTTGATGGAGATCGCGCAAGCGCAGCTCATTCGGCAGATCTTCGCGAAGCATCCGATCAAGTGGATGCCGCCGACGAAGCACAAGACGGGCGACATCTTCTTCGCGCACGTGCACGACGCGATGTTCAACTTGGTCGGCGTGACGACCAACCAGTCGATCGCGCTTCTCGGAATGTTCAGCGAGGCGATCCACAACCCGCTCTTGATGGATCGCTACCTTTCGCTCAAGGCGACGCGCTACGTGTACAATGCATGTAAACACCTGGGCGACGAGATCGAGTTCAAGACGGACGGGATCGTCGCGAAGCGTGCGGTGCAGGTGCTCGACGAGGCGCTCACGCTGCTCGGCGAGGTGGAGAAGGACACGATCTGGGAAGCGATCGGTCACGGCGCGTTCGCCGACGTGAAGCGCACGCGCACCGGCGGAAAAGGCTACGCCGGCGTCGTCGAGCGAACGAAGGATTACGTGAACCCGATCCTCGAAGCGCTCGAAGGAAAGAGCTGATGCCGCACCCGACCTCTCCGAACAAGCCGCTCCGCGCGTATGGCGATCGCGAAGGCGACGGCATGGTGCAGATGAGCTTCGTGCTTCAGATGCCGCCGTCGGCGCGCGCGCGCGAGGCCGCCAAACGCTTTGCCGAGATGCACGGGCTGAAAGAGCCGCTCGTCGCGACGATGGAAGCGTGCGCCGAGGGTTACACGTATTTCGTCGTGTACGGCCACTCGAAGCACGCGATCGACGTCTCGCAGATCGACGTCCCCGAGGTACGCACCGAAGCGCTCACGCGCGAAGAGATCGAGCATCGGATCAAGACGCGCCTCGGACGGAAGATCGTCGTCGTCGGGGCGTGCACCGGCAGCGACGCGCATACCGTCGGCATCGACGCGATCCTCAACTACAAGGGGTACGCGGGCGACAAAGGGCTCGAGAGCTACAAGGGCTTCGAGTCGTACAACTTGGGCGCGCAGGTCGAGAACGATCAGCTGATGCTGCGGGCGCGCGCGCTCAACGCCGATGCGATCCTCGTCAGCCAAGTCATCACGCAGCGCAACTGCCACAAGGAGAACGGGCAGGCGCTCGTCGACGCGATCAAGAAGGAGGGGTGGCGCGACGACGTCATCCTGCTCTTCGGCGGGCCGCGCATCGATCACAAGCTCGCGCTGGATCTCGGGTTCGACGCGGGGTTCGGTCCGGGGACGAAGCCGGGCGACGTCGCGTCGTTCCTCGTCGAGCGCCTGTGCGGCGACGAGCGCGAGCGGAGCAAGCCCCTTCGGACGTGAAGCGGACGTAAGCTACGCGGCGCGAACGATTTGGAGGCGGCGCTTCGACGGGCAGCCGGTCTTCGCGTCGATCATGTCCGCGATCATGTCGTGGCATGCGCCGCAGTCGCCACCCGCGTGGCACTTCTCGGTGACGGCCTCGATCGTGCGCGCGCCCGCATCGATGGAAGCCTCGACTTCTTTGTCGGTCACGGCGCGGCAAACGCAGACGTACATGCTCCGTAAAAGATAATGAACGCCATTATCAACATCAAGGAGCCGACGGTCGATTTCTGTCGACTCACGCGCAAGCTGGCGAAATCGTTACCTAGGGGCCCCCACGAGCGAAGCGAATGGGGATGGGGATGGGGATGGGGATGGGGATGGGGATGGGGATGGAAACTAAGAGCGGATTTGCTGCGCGAGGTAGTGCGCGTCGCCGAGCTGTTTGACGAGCTCGAGCTGCTCTTCGAGCCAGTCGACGTGATGTTCCTCCGACGTGAGGATGTCGATGAAGAGGTGCTCGGAGACGTTGTCGTTCGTGTCGCGGGCGACCGGGATCGCGCGCTTCAAGAGCGGGATCGCGATCATCTCGAGGCCGAGATCGTTCTTGAGGATCTCGACGACGCTCGTACCGATCGCGAGCTTGCCGAGCTTCTGTACGTTCGGAAGCCCTTCGAGAAAGAGGATGCGTTCGATGAGCACGTCGGCGTGCTTCATCTCGTCGATCGACTCTTTGCGAATCTTGTCGGCGAGGCGACGGTAGCCCCAGTTCGAGCACATGCGCGCGTGCAAGAAGTATTGGTTGATGGCGGTGAGCTCGCCGGTGAGGACCTCGTTGAGGAGGTCGATGATCTTCGGGTCGCCCTTCATGCGGCCGAGGCTACCGCACTCGCGCGAGCCACGAGATCTGTTTCGACGTTCGAACGATGCACGTGTCGATGGCTAGAGCGCGTGCGGGAGATCGACCGTGAGCCACACGTCGACGCCGTCGCGTCCGAGACGGTGCGCCCCCGTCGCGCGGACGACGAGGCAGCCGCAGCCGTCGCGGAGCTCGACGGCGCCCGATGCGGCGACGAGGCGTCCCGTCGCGAGATCCGCGTCGGCGCCGCCGCGCGTGACGATCGAGCGCGACCACGGGATCGCGAGGCGCGCGCCGCCGGTCCATGTCTCGGCGGCGAGGAATCCGCTCGACGGCTCGAGCGGCGCGTCGATGAGGGCGCGCGCGCGGATCGGATCGACGCCGTCGCGGCCCGCGAGCACGGCGCCGACGTTCGGACCGTCGACGCGACCGACGCGCGCGCGCGCGGCGACGGCGTGGCCGGAAGCACCCGACGCTACGACTTGCGCCGCTTCGCCCGACACGCCGATCCACGGCCCGGAGATCGTCGCGCGCTCACGCAACGCGGGCGCGGTTCGATCGGAATCGCCGACCACTCCACCCGCGACGTCGATCTCGACGGCCCCGCGCGCGCCCCATCGTCCGATCGCACTTGCGAGCCCACCCGTCGCCGTCCATGCCGCGCCCGGCGCGATCGCCGTGCCGCGTCCGAACGCCGTGCCGAGCACGCCGTCGGAGCGGAGGCCGAGCGCGGCGACGTCGACGCGCGGCTCGATGCGATGAGCCCACGGATCTTCGACGTCGCTCGACGCCCATCCGCGGACGAACGGCACGGCGATGCGTGCGCGCGCCGATCCCGCCGCGTCGACACCGCGGACGAGGCCGTCCGACGCGACGTCGCCGACACCACGAAGCGCGAGCGACGCGCCCAGCGCGCCGACGCGTGTCGCGACGAGCGCCCCCGTGTCCATGCGTGCGAAGCTCAGTGGAGGCACGCCGGGCGAGCGGAGCACGCCGCCGTCGACGGTTGCGTCGTACGCACCGAAGCCGCCTATCGCTTCTCCGCGTCGCACGGTCGCAATCGGGCCCACGGCGCCGAGATCGAGGACGTCGCCGCCGCGTGGCGCCACGGCGCGCACGCTGGTCGCGACCGTCCAGCCACCGGTGCGCCACGCCGCCTCCATCGTCGAGCGATCGAACGGCCTCACCGCCGCATCGAGGTCGGTCGTCGCGACCACGCCGCGCACGCCACGGACCACGTCGACGTCCCATGCGACGCCCGACGCCGCCTGCGATCGAATCGCCGTCGAGCCGCGCGCGTCGACCGCGACGCCGTCCGAGCGCAGATGATCCCACTTCACACGCGTCGTGCTTGCTTCGCTGTAGAGATGCGCGTCGACGGCCGCGCCGCCCTTCAGGTAGCCGCCGGCGCGGAGATCCAATCCGCCTTCGCTCGAAGTCCCCTCGCGCAGCGGCAGGTGCACGCCTTCGCCGAGGAAGACGCCGTCGGTCCCGCGGTACGCGATCTCCGGCGCCAAGAGTCCGCGCCGCGCGGGTGAGCGCATCCAGAAGATCGGCGCCCAGAAGATCGGAACGCCGAAGAGCTCGAGGCGCGGCTTCCTCAAGATCACGTCGTGAGGCGGCGCGACCGTCGCGCCGTCGAACGAGATCGCGAGCGGCGTACCGAGGCAGCCGCAGAAGCCGAGCCTCCCCTTCCCTTCGAGATCGACGCCGATGTTCGATCGCTTGAGGCGGACGTAGTCGCTCGTCAGATGGAACGGCGAAACGTCGACGCGGACGTTGCCGCGCGCGTCGAGCGCCTGCGTACGCGCGTTGAAGTCGACTTCGTCGGCGCGGACGTCGACGGGGAACGGCGCCGAAGCGTCGTCCGGCGCCGGCGCGTCGTCCGCGTTCGCAACGCGAGGCGCGGCCACGGCGAACGCGGCGAGCCCAGCGGCGATCACGCGCGGCCATCGCGCGCCCGAGGGGCTCATCGGCAGAAATCAGCGCGGTGCGGTCGCCGACGGAGCGGGCGCCGGTGTGGTCGCGCTCGGCGCGGGCGTCGCTTGCGCGCTCGAAATCGTCGAAGGTCCGCCGTTGAGGAAGTCGCCCTTCGTGAACTCCACTTGCAGCATCGCGGTGCCGTCCTTCGTCGCCGCCATCCGAAACGCCGGCGCGACGTTCGCGCGTAGCTCGACGACGAAGAAAATGTCCGCGCCGTGCGGCACCAGCCGCGCGCGCGTCACCGGCGTGTTGAAGTGCGTCGTCACGAGCGCGTTCGTGTTGTTCCAGATCCCGACGTGCGCCCCTTTGAGGACGTACGTCACCGTTCCGGCGGCCTTCCGCTCTTCGACGGGTACGGTCTTCGTCAGCTGAACGAAGAGGCGCGTCGTCCCGTCGGCGAGCGTCTCGAAGCCTGGCAGCGTCGCCTCGGGACCCTTGGCGCGGTGAACCCAACCGCGCGCCGGCGCAGGCTTCGCGTTGTTCCACGCGTAGCCTCCGAGCGAACCCGCGGGCGCGGCGCTCGCGGGTGGCGGCGCGGGCGGTGCCGGCTGCGCGGGCGGTGCCGGAGCGGGCGCAGGCGTCTGCGCGACGGCCAGTGCCGGCGCGAGGCTCATTGCAGTCCAAATCGCCAGTGTTCGCGCTCGCTTCGCCATCATTGTTCAATTAGAGCACGAGGCGTGTGTAGTCTGCAAACGATGCGAAACGTGGCCAATCTCGGGCCCAGTGCACTCGCGCACCGTGCGACTTGCGCAGGGTCGCGGCGGTTTGGTACGTGACCCCCATGGATACCGCGCTCCCGGCCACCGAGATCACCGCGCTCCTCGGGCGCGGCACGCACTTCGAAGGGAAGCTCCATTTCGAAGGGCGCGTCCGTATCGACGGGCACTTCAAGGGAGAGATCCAGAGCGACGATACCCTCATCATCGGCGACGGCGCCGAGGTACACGCCGAGATCGACGTCGCGACGGTGATCGTCCGCGGCGGCGCGGTGCACGGCAACGTCCGCGCGAAGACGGCGATCGAGATCCACGCGCCAGCGAAGGTCGTCGGCAACCTTCACTCGCCGTCGCTCTTCATCGACCGCGGCGTCGAATTCCAAGGAACGTGCCGCATGGACGAGGTCGAGGAGAGGCCGACCAAGGCGGCCACCGCGCCGCGTGAATGAGCGCGCGGCGGCGTTCGCGATCGTCGCGTCGCTGATCGCGCCGGCGGTGCTCGCGTGCGGTCCAGCGGCGCTCACGCCGAGCGGGCGCGCGACTCCGGCGCGGCGCGCGCTCGATGCGGGAGCGGGCGATGCGGGGACCGACGCGGCGGTCGAAGGGCGTCCGTCGCTCGACGCGATCGCGCAGCGTGGCGCGCCGTTCGCGGGCGGGATGCGCGAGATCCTGCGGCGCGAGGTCACGGGCGCACACACGACGATCGAGATCGCACGCGCCGACGTGCGCGACGCGTGCGTCCGCGTCGCCTACTCCGCCAACGCGGCGGTCTCGGCGCGCATCGAGGACGACGGCGGGGCGATCCTCGCCGAACGCACCGCCGACTCCGAGGGGCTGCTCGCCGCGCGCGGTCCGGTTTGCGTGCGACGCGGTCGCGCCGTTCGCGTCACCTTCGACGGTCCGTCGTCGCTCGCGGTTCGGTTCGTCGCGTGGGTCGCGCCGTAGTCGTCGTCACTCCGAGACCCAGGCCGATCGATCGCGCGCTCGGTCGCGACACGTGCGCGCTCTCGGCGTCGAAAAAGCGCCACGGCGCCTCCGCGATCTCGCCTGCGTACGCGACACCGACGCGCGCGCTGACCCCGAGCTTCGGCCGCGCCGTGCGCTCGGCGATGAAGAGCGGCGCCTCCGTGAGATCCGCGCCGTCGTGCGCCCGCGTGATTCCGAGCGCGCGCGCGAGCCGCCCCGGACCGTCGGCGCGGACGCTCGGGCCCGCGACGATCTCGCCGGCGCGAATCAGCACGGCGTGGCCGCGCCCGAGCCCGCCGCAGACGACGTTGAAGCAATGGTGCATCCCGTAGACCAAGAACACGTACGCGTGGCCTTCGTCGCCGAGCAGCGTGCGCGTTCGTTGCGTGAGACCGACCCGCGCGTGGCACGCGGCATCGGTCGGACCGCGGTACGCCTCCGTTTCGACGATGCGCGCCGCGCGATCGCCGTGCACGACGTACGCACCGACGAGCGCGCGCGCGAGGACGAGCGCATCGCGGCGAAAGAAGGCGCGCGGCAAACGCGGCAGCGACAAGGGAGACGGACGGCGATCGTCCACGCGGTTCGTGTAGCATTTCGCGCCGCCGTAGGAGCGCGCCATGCGATAACGGCGTGTCTTGGGAGGAAGTCGAAATGGGTGAGCTACTCGAGAAGATGGAGCACGCCGCGCATGCCGGGCAAGACCACGGCGAGCACGGCACCGGGAACACCGGCAGGCTCATCGGCATCACGATGGCGATGCTCGGCGTCATGCTCGCCTTCTGCGCCGCGATGGTCGGCTCCGCGCGCACCGAGCTCATCGCGACGATGGTCGAGCAGAGCAACACCGAGAACAGCTACGAAGCGTCGCGCTCGAAGCACCGCATGATGATGGCGCAGCTCGAGATGCTGCATGCGATCACCCCGAGCCGCGCCGAGCTCGCGAAGTTCGAAGACGGCCTCAAGGGGATCCACAGCAAGTCCGGCAAAGAGGACACGGAAGACACAGCCGAGATCAAGGCGGCGATCGATCTTTCGACGCGCGCGATCGTGGACATCCTCACGCCCGATCCCGAAGACGAGTTTCACTTCGTGAAGCTGATCCGAAAGTACGAAAAAGAATCCGAGCTGTCGCACGAATGGGCCGAGGCTTACGACGAGGTGATTCAAGGTCACTTCATCGCGGCCGAACACTACGAGTGGGCGCAGCTCGCTTCGGAGATCGGAATCGTCATCGCGTCGATCGCGCTCATGTTGTCGAGCCGGGCGGTGTGGGGCGTCTCGGTCGTCTTCGGCGTCGGATGCATCGTGGTCATCCTCTGGACCTACACAGGGACCAAGAGCCACATCCACCATGGCGAGCACGAGGTCGAGCTCAAGAAGAGCGCGGTGATGGAGCTTCGAAAGGCCGACGCGCAAAACAAGGACGACGAGAAGACCCTCGAGGAAATCGAGCACGGCCTCAAAGCGCACGCCGGAGGCCACGGCCCCGGAGCAGGCGCGCCGC
>JAYVXB010000632.1:0-12521 GCA_043785585.1 Deltaproteobacteria bacterium
GAAGGAGCTCTACGTCGCGACCGTAGCAAGCCGCGTCTACCTCGGACCGCAGGCGAGCCTCGCCGCCGTCGGATTTCTCAGCTCGACGTCGTACGTGAAGCGGGCGCTCGAGAAAGCGGGCGTCGGCGCTGAGGTCTACGCGGCGGGCGCGTACAAGAGCGCCGGAGAGCAGCTCGTTCGCGAAGGGATGAGCGACGCGAACCGCGAGCAGATCACCGCGATCCTCGACGGAATGCACGGCACGCTCGTCGACGCGATCGCGTCCGGGAGAAACGTCGAGCGCGACCGCGCCGTCGCGCTCGTCGACGACGCGCCGTACCACGGCGAGCGCGCGGTCGAGGCGAAGCTCGTCGACGCGACTGCCTACGAGGACGAGCTCCCCGCGCGCGTCGGCGGCGAGAAGCCCGCGTCGATCGGGTTCGCCGCGCCGTACATCGCGTCGCGCCGCGCGCTTCGCATGCGCGTCGTCCTCCGGCGACCCGTCATCGGCGTCATCCCGATCCACGGCATCATCTCGGGCGCGACGCCCCTTCCGTTCGGACCGATGGCGACCGACGAGCGGATCATCGCCGCGATCCGAGCGGCGCGCGCGAACCGGCGCGTCGTCGGCGTCGTCCTCCACGTCGACTCGCCCGGTGGGAGCGCGCTCGCGTCCGACCGCATTCACCACGAGCTCGTCCAGCTCGCCGCAGAAAAACCGCTCGTCGCCTACTTCGCCGACGTAGCGGCCAGCGGTGGTTACTACGTCGCCGCCGCGGCGCACGCGATCGTCGCGCAGCCGACGACGATCACCGGATCGATCGGCGTCGTCGCGACGCGTTTCGTTCTCGAGCCGCTCTTGTCGCGCGTCGGCGTCGCCACCGAGATCATCAAGCGCGGCGCGCACGCACACTTCCTCGGCGCCGCGCTGCCCTTCGACGCCGACGATCGCGCCGTGCTCGATCGCGAGCTCGCCGCGTTCTATCGCGCCTTCATCGGGATCGTCGCGACGGGGCGCAAGCGCGCGCCGGAGGAGATCGAGAAGGTCGCGCAAGGGCGCGTTTGGACGGGCGCCGACGCACACGCGCGCGGGCTCGTCGATCGGCTCGGCGGGTTCGACGTCGCGCTCGACGACGTTCGCGCGCGAATCGGTCGAGGCGCCGCATTCCTCGAGCCTGCGATCGTTCGCGCGCCGCGGCGTGGACTGCCTCCGCTCGATCCTCCGCGTCTCGTCAGGAAGGGCGCGAACGAGATCCTCGGTGCCGCGGGGGCGCTGCTTCTCGACGCCGGCTTCGACGTGCGCGCGCTTGCGCTCGCTGCGACGTGCGAGCCGGTTCTGGCTTTCTCGGCGGAGGCGGTCGCGATCAGAAGCTGAACGTCGCGCCGACCATTCGCGCTTGCACGCTCGACGTCGGGATCTTCATCGTCGTCGAGCCCGCGAACGTCAGCCCGACGCCGACCCCGCCGAGACCGATGCCGCCGAGGAAGAGCGGTATTCCGATCCCGAAGCGGTCGTACTTGTCGTCGTGCGGCGATATCGCCACCATGGCGAGGACGCCGAGGAGCATCGCCGTCACGCCGATCCCGACGAACACGCCGCCGACCGTGCGGAGCGCCGCGTCGCCGTTGCGGACGACGATGTCGATCGCGTGCCCTTGCTCGACGTGGAATCGCGCATGCCCCATGGACGACGTGGGGTTGCTGCTCTGGATCGTGTAGACGCCCGGCGCGAGGCGGATGACGAGAGGCGCGGTGCCGATGCGTTCGTAGATGTCGACGATCGGATTTTCGGGCGCGTCGCCTTTTGCGAGGAAGATGTCGGTGTCGACGTTGCTCGATGTGATGCGAACGGGTGTCCCCGTGGAATCGGCGATCTTCGGCGCCTTCGGGGGGAGCGCGGTGGACGCTGCGGACGACGCTGCGGGCGGCGCAGACGTCGACGCCGACGCGGCCGCCGACGAAGCGGGCGCGTCGTCAGCGTGTGCGAGCTGCGGTGCAATCGGGCAGAGGGGAGACAGCGCGACGGCGAACGCGACGGCGACGCTCGTCACGCGCAACCGCATCACACGACGCCGAGGAGCTTGTTCATCGACGCTTCGTCGGCCGGCGTAAACGGGTACTGATCGAACTCCGCGCTCGGAACCCACTTGAACGAGTGTACTGCAATCGGGTCGAGGCGCTCGCTCCCCTCGGCGAGTCGGCACTCGTAGAGGAAGAGATCCACGATGTAGTGCTCGTACGGGTGGCTCACGAACGAGATGAGCTTGCCGCACTCGATGTCGGCGCCGAGGCGATGCATCACTTCGCGCTTCAGCGCTTGCGTGTCGGTCTCGCCCAGCTCGACGCGCCCGCCCGGAAACTCCCAGAGCAGCGGCAGCACCGCCGTCGGGCGACGCTGCGTGATGAGGTATTGGCCGTCGCGTTCGAGGACGGCGGCGACGACACGGATGGTGCGCTGCGCGGTTGCCATGCTGATTCTTCGAGGAAAGCTACCACGCGATACGTCGCGCGCTCGCTTCGTTCCCCCCCGTGATTATCCGCTCAGACCGCTATCCGGAAAAGCTGCTGCCCCATGAGCAGAACATCGCCCGAGCGAATGTCCGTCTCTTCGCGGATGCGGACGAACGTGCCGTTCGAGCTCCCGAGATCCGTCAGCCACAGCTTGTTGCCTTCCCATGACAGGCGACAGTGAAGTCCGGACACGTAGCCGTCTTCCGGAAACAGAATGTCGCCGCGCTCGCGTCCGAGGTGGACGCCGGCTTCCGGGATCGGGAAAGCGTTTCCAGTCTCTTCGCGTCCGACGACGAGAGCGATGCGACCGACGTAGCCTTTGGCCGGCGCGCCGAGTCGTTCGACGCCATCGGCCGCGGGCGGCAACGTGGCGAGCGGCTCGAACCGGATGATCTCTTGGCCGATGCGGAACACGTCGTTCATCTTGATTTCGATCGGCGCGTCGCGATTGAGCTTCTTGTAGACGCCGTTGAGCGACGCTTCGTCTTTGACGGTCGCGCGTCCTGCGCCCGCCATCTTGAACGTCGCGTGGCGCGGCGAGAGGTAGCTGTCGCCGGCGAAGATGCCGCCGCTCTCGCGTCCGACGGTCATCGTCGCTTGCGGGAGCTGGTACTGGCCGGCTTCGGTGCCGTCGGCGCGAAGAGCCGTGAGGTGGACGGTGCCCGCGGTCGGCGCGTCCGGGGCGGCGACCGGCGGCTTCGCGACCGAGACCGCGCCACCGCCGAGACGGTATCCGCACGAGCCGCAGAAGAGGTTCGACGGCGTGTTGATGTGGCCGCATTGCGGGCACACGACGGTCGCGCCACCTGCAGCGGCTGCAGGCGCCGCAGCGGCGGGGGGCGCCGCGGGTACTGGAGCTGCGGTGCCGCGAGGCGGCTCGGCGACCGGCTGTGGAGGCTGCGGCGAATGCGATTGCGCAGGCTGCGCGACCGGCCTCACCGACGCGACGGGCGCGGCCGCCGCGGGGCTCGCGGCCTTCATGCCGTGCGGTGGTGTCTGCGGCGAAAACGGTTTCGGCGCCGCATCACGCGGAAGCTCCGCGCCGCAACCAAGACAGAACTTGTAGTGGTCTTGATTGTCCTTCGAGCACTTCGGGCAGGTGATCACCAAGGCCTCCGGCGGGCGCGCGTTAGCTGCAATTTCAGGATCCGAAGTATCTACACCCCAGGGGGGGGGTCAAGTAGAGCGCGCTGGCTCTTTTGGAGTAGGCTGCCCGACCCAACGAGCCGACCCAACGAGCCGACTCAACGACCCAGAAGGAGGCGCCCATGCCGAACGCGACCTTTCCCGAGATCAATGTCCCCGGACAGGGGCAACTCTACGCCCGCTTCGTCACGACGATGGGGAACATCATCGTTCGCCTCGAAGAAGAGCGCGCACCGAAGACCGTGAAGAACTTCGTCGGCCTCGCGACGGGGACGCAGGAATGGAAAGACGCGCGCACCGGCGAGTCGCGGCGCGGCGTGCCTTTCTACGACGGCACCGTGTTTCACCGCGTGATCCCCGACTTCATGATCCAAGGCGGATGCCCGCTCGGACAGGGAACGGGCAACCCTGGCTACAAGTTCGAAGACGAATTTCATCCGGCGCTGCGGCACAGCGGGCCGGGCGTTTTGTCGATGGCGAACTCGGGGCCGGCCTCGAACGGCTCTCAGTTCTTCATCACGGAGGTCGCGACGAAGCACCTCGACGACAAGCACTCGGTCTTCGGGACCGCGGTCGCGGGCGTCGAGCTCGTCGGAAAGATCGCCCGAGTCAAGGGCGTCGGGCTGACGAAGGTCGAGATTTTCCGGAGCGCGACGCCACCGACGGCGTGAGGTCCGGAAGGGTGTCCGGCGCGTCGTCGCTCGGCGCGTCGTTCGTTGCGAGCGCGCCGGCGGCCTCGTCGAGGTACTTGCGAACGCGCTTTGCGCGCAGCGCGTCGAGCGCGGCTCGGACGCGAGCCTGCGTCGCGGGCGCGAGCGAGCGCGCGCGTCCGATCGAGACGATCGCGACGTCGGCGTCGTGGATGTCGCCGAGGCGCTTTTGAAACTGCGCGGCCGGGCGCGCCATCGCACCGAGATCCGCGGGGAGCGCCTCGGCGAGGAGCTCGGCGGTGTAGCGCAGCTGCTTGTAGGCGATTCGTAGATCGTGGAGGCCGATGGCGTCGGCGGTCGGCACGTCGCGTCGCGCCTCGACGCCGCGTCGAGCGTCCTCGATGCAGCGGCGCGCGAGCTTCGCGACGTCCTTGTCACGCGCCGGCTTGACGGGCAGAGCGACGAGCGCCGAGAGCATCGCGCGCGCGCGATCGAGCTCGCCCGCCTCGATCCGCGCAAGGACGGCGCGCCTCAGCGCTCGCTCGCGCGCGCGACGGCGCAGTCGCCACGCAGCGAATGATTTATCGGCGACGTCGAGCCCCGCGAACAGCTCTTCGAGGACCTCCTCGTCGCGGAGCGATCCCGTCGCGCGCATCACGTCGGCGAACGCGCCGCGCACGGCATCCGCGTGGAACCGTCCGTAGACCGGACGCGCGAGCTTCAGCAGCGTCCGCGTGCGCCGCATCGCGACGCGCATGTCGTGGATCGCCTCTTCGTCGGCGCTCGCGAGCACGCGCGGGATCGTCGGCGCGAGCTGCGCGTCGAGATCGAGGAGCTTCACGGCGAGGAACGGAGCGGAGCTCTTTCGCGTCGTCATCGAACCCTCTGCACCGACACGACGACCGTCGGCTTGAACCCGAGCGTACGACCGAGCGCGCGTCTCACGGCGAGCCTCACGGCCTCGGCGACGGCGGCTTCGTTCGACATCGACGCCGGAAGACCGGCGATCGCGGCGCGCGCTTCGCGTCGCGCGTCCGCGAGGAGCGATGCGTCGATCGCCTCGTCGATCACGCCGCGTGTCGCGATGGCGATTTCACCGGCGAGCGCGCCCGAGCCGTCGAGCGGCACGACCGCGAGCGCGACCCCCTCCGCGGCGAGCATCGCGCGCTCGCGAAGCACCGACGCCGGAACTTCGCGCGTCGCCCACACGTGCGTTCGTCCCGTTCGCACACGCCCCGTCTTCGTCGCGCCGCGGGCGTCGACCTCGATCACGTCGCCGTTCTCGATGACGCACACGCTCGGCACGCCGAGCTCGCGCGCGAGCGCGCCGTGGCGAAGCAAGTGATGGAGCGTGCCGTGCACCGGGACGAACGCGCGCGGGTGCACGAGCTCGAGCATGCGACGCTGCTCTTGCCGATGCGCGTGACCGCTGACGTGCACGCCGCGATCGCTCATCCACGTACGGAGCTCGACGCCACGCCGGAGCAGATCGCCGAGGAGCGCGTAGACGCCGCGTTCGTTCCCCGGAATGATGCGGCTCGAGAGGATCACCGTGTCGCCCGCGACGAGCTCCATCGCCGAGTGTTCGCCGCGCGCGAGCTTTGCCAGCGCGCCGTTCGGCTCGGCCTGCGTGCCCGTGGCGATCGCCAGGATGCGATCGCGCGGGAGCTCGCGCGCGCGCTCCGCGGGGAAGACGAGCTTCGCCCAATCGAGGTAGCCGGTCGCGCTCGCGACGCGCGAGTGCGTCACGATGCTGCGTCCGAGGGGGACGATGCGTCGCCCAGACTTCGCGGCGATCTCGCCGAGCATCCGCAGCCGATGCACGTTCGACGCGAACGCGGCGACCACGACCGCCTGCTTCGCGCCCATGACGAGCTCATCGAGGACGTTGCCGACGCTCGCCTCGCTGCCCGTGGGCCCTGCGGCATCGATGTTCGTCGAGTCCGAGAAGAGCAGCGCGACGCCGTCGCGTCCGAGCTCGGCGAAGCGCTCGACGTCGAACGCCTCGCCGTCGGTCGGCTCGTCGTCGAACTTGAAATCGCCGGTGTGCACGACGGTCCCCGCGTCGGTCTCGATCGCGAGCGCGGTCGCGTCGGCGATCGAGTGCGTGACGCGGATCGGCTCGACGACGAACGACCCGACCTCGTACCGCTTGCGCGGCGCCGTCTCGATGAACCGTACGTGGCGAAGCACCTCGTGCTCGGCCACGCGCTCGCGAACGAGCCCGAGCGCGTACGGCGGTCCCCACACGGGCACGTCGAACCGGCGCAAGAGATAGGGGAGCGCGCCGATGTGGTCCTCGTGGCCGTGCGTGACGAACACGCCGACGATGCGATCGCGGTACGCCTCGAGCGCCGAGAAATCCGGATGAACGACGTCGACGCCGAGACCGCGATTGTCGAACGTCACGCCGCAATCGACGAGCATCACCTCGCCGCGCTGCTCGAGCGCGAGGCAGTTCATGCCGACCTCGCCCAGGCCGCCGAGCGGAAAGACGCGCAGGGATCCGGGGGCCGAGCTCACGAAGAGGCGGCTTTAGCACGCATGCGCCCATCCGCGCATGCCCGCCGGTTGCCGGAGGGCGCCTCCTCCTCTATGACTTCCAAGCATCTCGATGTCCCAGCTCGCCGACAAACGCTTCCTCATCGTCACGGGCAAAGGGGGCGTCGGCAAGACGACGGTCTGCGCGGCCGAGGCGATGGCGATCGCCGCGAAGGGCAAGCGCGTCCTCATCACGATGTGCAACGCGAAAGAGCGTCTCTCGACGATGTTCGGCTCGGATCTCGTCGGCCACGACATCGCGCGCGTCGCGAACAACATCTGGGCGACGAACATGGACCCGGAGCGCGCGGTCGAAGAATACGGCGTCATCACGCTGAAGAGCAGGACGCTCTACAAGACGCTCTTCGACAACAAATACGTGCGCACGTTTCTCCGCGCGGTGCCGGGGCTCCACGAGTGGGCGATGCTCGGCAAGGCGTGGTGGCACACGACGGAGAAGAACGCGGACGGCACGTGGCGCTACGACGTCGTCATTCTCGACGCGCCGGCGACCGGCCATGGGCTCGACATGCTGCGCGTGCCCAAGGTCATCCTCGACGTCGTCCCGCCCGGGCTTCTTCGCCGCGACGCCGAGCGCGCGATGGAGATGTTTCGCGATCCGAAGACCGCCGCGGTGGTGCTCGTGACGCTCCCGGAAGAGATGCCCACGACCGAGACGATCGAGCTCGCGCACGCGCTCACCACCGAGCTCAAGCTCCCCATCGGAAAGATCGTCGTCAACGGCGTCCTCCCTCCGCTCTTCTCGAAGGAGGAGCGCGCCGTCCTCGACACCGTGGTCGGCACGCCGACGACACGCGGTGAAGCGGCGCTGTTCGCCGGGCGAGACCGGGCGACGCGCGAGCGCGTTCAGGCCGAGAGCTTGTCGCGCCTTTCGAAAGAGCTGCCGATTTCGCCCTCGTTCTTGCCGCTGCTTTTCGAGGACGCGGCGCGCCCCGACGCGATCCGCGAGCTATCGAAGCGCGTCTAGGTTTGCCTGTACGCTGAGGAGCTGTGCCCCTCACCGCCGGAGATCCGTTCGGACGCTACGTCATCGAGGCGGTCCTCGGTGAAGGCGGCATGGGGCGCGTGTACCGCGCGCTCGACACGCGCCTCGAGCGGAAGGTGGCGCTGAAGATCCTGCGCCCGCCGAACGAGACGCGCGAGGGCGCCGGCGTATCGTCGGGCGACGTGTCGGACGGTCCTTCGCGTCTCTTGCGGGAAGCGCGTGCCGCCGCAGCGCTCGATCACCCGAACGCGGTGTCCGTTTTCGACGTCGGCGAAGTCGATGGGATCCCATACATAGCGATGGAGCTCATCGAAGGCCGATCGCTGCGCGCGTGCATGGGCGACGCGGCCGTGCCGATGGAGCGACGGGTCCGTTGGCTCATCGAGATCGCGCAGGCGCTCGCGGCTGCGCACGCGCGCGGCCTCGTGCACCGCGACGTGAAGCCCGAGAACGTCATGGTGCGGAACGACGACGTCGTGAAGGTGCTCGACTTCGGCATCGCTCGACGCGTCCGGCTCGAGGTCGACGCCGACGTCGCAGCCGCGGCGCGCGACGGCGCGTACGAGACACTGACGGCGGCAGGGACGCTCCTGGGCACGCCGTTGTACATGTCCCCCGAGCAGCTGCGCAGCGAGTCGGTCGACGGTCGCGCCGATCAGTTCGCGTGGGGCGTCGTCGCCTACGAGCTCTTGAGCGGCGCGCCGCCGTGGGGAGCGCGCGTGAGCGGCATCCAGCTTGTCTCGGACATCCTCTCGCGGGATCCGCCGCCGATGAACCTCGGCGGTGGCGACATCCCGTCGGCGGTCGAGGCGACGATCCGCAAGGCGCTCGGGAAAGCGCCGCGCGACAGGTTCGCGTCGATGGAGCAAGTCGCGCTCGCGCTCGAACCGTACGGCGCGCGATCGCTGCGCGACGTCGCGATCGATTCGACGATGCCTCCGCCGTCGCGAACCGCGACTGCCGTGCGCGGCCCACGTGCGTCGCGTCGTCGCGTCGTGGTGATCGGAGTGCTCGCGTTTGCGACGGCGGGGCTCACGGTCGCGGCACTGACCGCGCTTCGCAAGTCCCCGCCGTCTGCGTCGGGATCTGCCGCCTCGGCGCCCGCGCCACCGCCGCCGCTGCCGACCGCCGTCACCGAGCTCGTTCCGCCGAAGACCGCGAACGCGGAGGCGGCGTCCGCGTACCTCGCGGGTCTCCAGGGGATCCGTGACGCATCGGTGCTCTCTGCCATCGCGAGCTTCCGTCGCGCGATCGCGCTCGACTCGTCGCTCGCGGCCGCGCATGTTCGGCTCGCGTCGTTCTTTGCCGCGCAAGGTGACGCTGCGTCGGCGCGCGATCATCTGCAGAGCGCGCGGCAGCTTCGCGCGTCGCTCAGCGATCGCGACCTCGCCGTTCTCGACGCTGTCGAGCCGTCGGTGATTCGTCAGCCGCCGGACACGTCCGAGTCCGAGCGACGAATGTCGGCGGCCGCCGATCGTTGGCCGGGCGACGCCGAGCTCGCGTTCTACCTCGCGAGGTATCGCCAAGCGCTCGGTCGCCGCGACGCCGCCCACGTCGCGCTCGATCGCGCGGCCGCGGCCGATCCAAGGTTCGCGCTCGTCTGGTGGGCGCGCGGGATCGACGCCGAGGACGGCGGTGATTTCGATCGCGCCCTCGCCGCGTACGGTCGCTGCCTCGAGATCTCCGCGGGCGCCGCGAGCTGCCTTCGCAGCCGAAGCACGATCTACGTGCAGCGCGGCGAATGCGCGCAGGTGGAGGCCGACGCGCGCCGGATGATCGTGATGGAGCCGAGCGGATGGCGCGGCTACGAGTTTCTGGCGCGTGCACTCTACGCTCGCGGTAAGCCGATCGAGACGACGCGCGAGGCGCTGCAGCAGAAGTGGGCGCTCTTCCCCGAAGACCGGCGGCGCGCGCGCGAGACCTTCGATCGCGCGCAGCTCGATCTCTTGCGCGGCGACTTCGCGTCCGCGGAGGCGCACGCGAACGAGCTTCAGCGCCTCGTCGCCGCGTCGCAGAGCGAGCTCGAGCACACCGAGCCCGCGCGCCTGCTCGTCGACATCTATGGCGAGGAGGGCGATCGAAAGCGCGCGGGGATCGTCGCCGACGATTTTCGAAATCGACGCGAGGTGTGGATCGCGACGCGCGCTCTCGGCGACAGCTCGCTGCATGGCGCGGTGCCGGTGATCCTCGCGGCGAGCCGACGCGCCGGGCTGCTCTCGCCGGAAGCGTTCGAGACGAAACGCGCCGAGTGGCTGCGCGACGCGGAGGGGGCGCTGTCGCCCTTGTGGCACAAAGAGCTCTGGGGACCGGCGTACGCCGCGCCCGCCGAGACCGCAGACGAAGCGCGCGCCGCGCTCACGGAGCTCGTGCGCTTTGCGCCGTTGCCGCCGCCGCCGCGCGATCTCACGCTCGCCGACGCAGCGAGTGGAAAGGTGTTGTTCCTGGCCGGGCGCACCGACGAATCGGTTCCGTACTTGCGGCGCGCGGTCGCGACGTGCCTCGCGTTCGACGAGCCGATCGCGCACACGCGCGCGGCGGCGTACCTCGGGCAGGCGCTCGAGGCGCTCGGCGACAAGGAGGGCGCGTGCGCGGCGTACGGCCTGGTCCTCGCGCGTTGGGGCAACGCGAAACCGCGCTCGACGACCGCCGCGACGGCGCATACACGCGCGCAGGTGCTCAGGTGTCGCCCGGGCGGATGACAGGACAGTCACCGCACGTGGGGTGTGAACCGTCGGCCGCTTTACGATAGAATCATCGGGAAACGCACGGCTTCCGGGGCAGTTCGTTTTGGCCCGACGATTGCGACAGGACGATGAAACGCCCATGAAGAAGCTCTTCGCTGCCGTCGCCGCCTCGTCGCTCCTCGTTTCGTCCGTCGCGTTTGCCGACGACGCCGACCCGTCGTCGGTCATCCCCCCGCAGCCCGCGCCGACCGCCTCGGCAACCCCGCGCTGCGTCCTCGGCGCGCACGCCGGCATCGCCGACGCCGACGCATCCACGGCCGCACAGATCGTCTGCGACGAGATCTTCAAGCTCGGGCCGACCGGCGCGTCTCACTACCGCGTCGGTCTCGGCAAGCTCGGCAACGTGATGATCCTGTCGGTGACCGTCGAATCGGCGCCGGGCACGATTCAAGATCACAAGCAGCTCCAGCTCACGGGCATCGAAGAGGTGCCGGTCGCCGCGCCGCGCATCGCCGAGTCCGTCGTGCGCGGGACGCCGCTCGCGCAGACGCAGAAGGTCGACAACATCGTCGGCGACGAAGCGCGCAAGCCGCGCAAGAAGAGCGGCTCGACGCATTTCGCGCTCGGCCTCATCGGCGTCATGCCTCCGCTCAGCGCCGGCGGATCGCCCGCGCCGGGAATCGATCTCGAGTTCAGCTACGAGTCGGGGAGCTTCGCGATCGGCGCGGGACTCCGCGCAGCGAACGGCGGTCAGGACAACGCGCACGTCAGTTACGTCGCGCTCACCGTCGGCGGCCGCTACTTCCTGACCGACTCGGACATCGCGCCATACGTCGGCGGCGGCCTCGCGTGGACGGGTCTCAGCGCGAAGACGAGCGACGGCACGCACGACGGCAGCGGCCTCGGCGCGTTCACGGAGATCGGCGTGCAAGCGCTCCGCACGCACCGCACGCACCTGACGCTCGGCCTCCGCGCCGACCTGCCGTTCTATTCGCTCCGAGGATCGAGCAGCTACACGAGCTACCAGACGTCGGGCTACACGTCCTCGCCGAGCGCGTCGCTCTACTACGTGCCGCTCACGTTGAGCCTCGGCATCACGTTCTGACCGGCCGGCGCGCCGCGAGCGCAGCCGAAAACAGCGCCATCCGAGTCGTTTGACTTCGTGTCCAAGGGACACGACCATCTTTGCCCGTGCCTTACCGCTACGACGAGCCTCGGCCCACGGTCACCGCCGACATCGTGCTCTTCACGATGCGCGCCGAGGATCTCGCCGTCATGCTCGTGCGGCGCGCGGGCATTCCCTTCAAAGGGCAATGGGCGTTGCCGGGCGGTCTCGTCCAGGGTCATGACGGCCTCGATCAGGCCGCGGCGCGCGAGCTCTTTCGCGAGACGGGCGTGCAGGGCGTTCCGCTCGAGCAGCTCGGCGCGTTCGGTGCACCCGCGCGCGATCCGCGAGGGCACGCGATCGCCGTCGTCTTCTTTTCGTTCGTCGTCGCCGAGTCGCATCCGGTCGTGCCGGGTGTTGGCGCGGCGGAGGTGCGGTGGATTCCGCTTCGAGAGATCGCGCTCGCGAGCGGCGCGGCGCGTGGCGCGCAGAAGCTCGCGTTCGACCACGCGCAGCTCGTCGCCCGCGCGCGCGATCGACTTCAAGAGCGCCTCCACGATCCGATGCGTCTCAGCGCCTTCGAGCTCGTGCCGCCGCGCTTCACGCTGACCGAGCTGCAGCGCGTCTACGAAGCCGTCTTCGGTCGGGCGCTCGACAAGCGCAACTTCCGCGCGCGCCTCATCGCGCACGGCCTCGTCGAGCGCGTCACCGCCGCGCGCCGCACGGGGCGCCATCGCCCCGCGCAGCTCTATCGATGGCGACGCTCGCGTGCGCGTTGAAGGTCGACGAGGAGTGATACGCTAACCGCGAGACGATGGCCGCCCCCGCGCCCCCTTCGATCCTCCCGACGAGCGCGCTCGGCGTCGGCGTCGATGCGTACATCGCCGTGCGCGCCGCGA
>JAYVXB010000633.1:0-12517 GCA_043785585.1 Deltaproteobacteria bacterium
CGATCGACGAACACGATTGGCACTTCCTTCACGCGCATCCCTTTGCGGAGCAGGCGGTACGTCATCTCGATCTGAAACGAGTACCCGTTCGACTTCACCGTCGGCAGGTTGATCGCCTCGAGCGCGCGCCGCGTGAACGCCTTGTAGCCGCTCGTCAGATCCTTCACCGGCAACCCGAGGATCGTCCGCGAGTAGAACGAGCCGCCCTTCGAGATGAAGTGGCGCCCCGGTCCCCACCCCTCGACGTTGCCGCCCGGAATGTTGCGCGAGCCGATGACCGCGTCGGCGCCGTCGTCGAGCGCGCGCACGAAGTCAGGCAGGTACTTCACGTCGTGCGAGAGATCGGCGTCCATCTCGAAGAAGCGCTCGTACCCTTCGCCGATCCCCTTGTCGAACGCCTGCAAGTACGCCGTGCCGAGGCCGAGCTTGCCCGCGCGGTGCATGACGCGGACGTGGTCGTCCTTGGCCGCGATCGCGTCCGCGATGTCGCCCGTCCCGTCCGGCGAGTTGTCGTCGACGACGAGGACGTGCGCCTCGGGGAGGGCGCCGCGCACCGCCGCGATGAAACGCGGGAGGTTCTCTTTTTCGTTGTAAGTGGGGGTGACGATGAGGGTCTTCGGCATCGGCATGGGCGCGTTGGGAGTAGCGCCAATTTCTTGCAATGGCCAGGTCCATTGCACGCGAACACGCGCAATCCGGGGGTCCCGAGACGCGCCCGAACCCTGTTACTATCGGCAGCGTGGGGCTCAAATCCGACGCCGCTCGCTCGCCCGAGCTTCGCATCGCGGAGCTGGAGGCGGCGCTCGCGCGCGAGATGCGCGTCTCGAGCTCGCTCCGCGAGGTCGGCGTCGCGCTCGGCGCGCTCGGGTCGACGCTCGATCTCGATCAGCTCCTCGAGCTGATCCTCGAGAAGATCACCGAGGCGCTCGACGCGGATCGCGCGACGCTCTACCTGCTCGACGAGTCGAACGACGAGCTCGTGTCGCGGATCGTGCAAGGCGACGAGGTCCGTTCGATCCGTCTGCAGATCGGCGACGGCGTTGCCGGGACGGTCGCGAAGACGGGCAAACCGCTCCACGTGCGCGACGCTTACAAAGACGCGCGCTTCAGCCCCGAGTGGGACATGGCCTCGGGCTACCGCACGCGGCAGATCCTCGCGGCGCCGATGAAGAACCACCTCGGCAAGACGATCGGCGTCGTGCAGGTCTTGAACAAGCGGCGCGGCGACTTCACCGAGCTCGACATCGACATCCTCGCGGCGCTCGCGACGCAGGCCGCGGTGTCGCTCGACAACTCGCGCCTCTTTCTCTCGGTGACGCAAAAGAACATCCAGCTCCTCGACACGAAAGAGCAGCTCGAGCACCGCGTCCGCGATCTCAAGCTCTTGTTCGACCTCGAAAGCGCGATGGCGCGCGCGGGGTCGCTCGAAGATCTCTTCATCGCCGTCCTCAGCGAAGGCATCCGCGCGTGCGAGGCACGCATCGGCGGCGTCGCGCTGCACGATCCCGAGCTGAACACCGGCGCGCTCTACGTCTTCGACGGAAAGACGCAAAAGCTGAAGCGCTTCCCGTTCAAGGAAGATCAGGGGCTCATCGGCTGGGCGATTCGCCACAACGAGGTCTTGTTGTCGAGCGACGCGAACAACGATCCGCGGCGCAGCGCGGATCTCAACGCGCGCATCGGGATCGACTGCGAGACGGCGCTGGTGGTGCCGCTCGAAGGGGAGAACGAGAAGCCGCTCGGCGCGGTCGCGCTCTACAACAAACGCGACGCCTGGTTCACCGACGAGGACCGCGGTCTGCTCGAGCTCATCGCGGCGAACGCGTCGACGGCGATTCGCTTGCAGCTCGCGCGCGACGCACGCGAGCGCGAAGAGCGCCTGACGACGATCGGGCGGCTTCTGTCGGGCGTCATCCACGATCTCAAGACGCCGCTCACGGTCATCAGCGGCTACGTGCAGCTGATGCAGCAGGCCGAGAACAAAGAGACGCGCGACGGGTACGCCGAGCTCGTGCTCAAGCAGTTCGATCACATCGGCGCCATGCAGCGCGAGGTGCTCGAGTTCGCGCGCGGCGAGAAGAGCGTCCTGATTCGCAAAGTCTACGTGCAGAAATTCTTCGCCGACGCGAAGGGCCCACTCGAGGCCGAGCTGTCGAAGCACGGCGTCGAGCTCGAGGTCGACGTCCGCGAGCGCGGGACCGCGCGCTTCGACGAAGGGAAGATGCTCCGCCTCGTCCACAACCTCGCGCGCAACGCCTCCGAAGCGATGGCCGATCACGGAGGCAAGTTCACGATCAAAGTCGCGCGCGACAAGGCGACGCGCGATCTCGTCGTGACGTTCTCGGACACCGGCCCCGGCATCCCGAAGGACATCGAGCACCGCCTCTTCCAGTCGTTCGTGACGAGCGGAAAAAAAGGCGGCACCGGGCTCGGCCTCGCGATCGTGAAGAAGATCGCCGAAGAGCACGGCGGAAGCATCACCGTGAAGTCGACGGGCAAAGGCGCGACCTTCACGCTCCGCATCCCGCAAGCCGACGCGGCGCCTGCGTCTCCGAAACGTGCGGCGAAGGATTGACCGCCAAGCCGCCAAGGCGCCAAGAGAGGAGAATTTGGTTTCTTGAACACTCGCCCTCTCTTGGCGCCGCTGGCGACTTGGCGGTTAAATTTTCTCTCGCTTTCGATCGCGACGGCGTGCGTGCTCCTCGCGAGCGACGCGCGTGCCGACGGCGCGATGCCGCCGTGGACCGATCTCGACGACGTGCCGCTTCCGAGCTGGGCGACGAGCGTGGCGCCGAAGAAGGGGGACATGATCGTGTTCGATGGGCCATCGCGCATCGCGGCGCGACGTGGCGTCACGCAAGCGGGGGCGCGGCTGCGGCTCTTCGGAGCGAAGCGAGGCGCGGGGTGCAAGGGGAAGTGGCTCCTCGTGGGACCGGTCGCGTGGGTCTGCTCGGACGCTGCCGATCTGAGCGGCGACGAGCCGAGCGCGGCCGGCTTTCCGAGCGGCGCCGACGGATTGCCGTTTCAATATTTCTTCGCCGGGCGCGATGGCGCGAATGCGTACGCGCGGCTCGAGTCCGCGGGCGAAGCCGCACCGGATCGCGAGCTCGAAGGGGGATGGGCCGTCGCGATCGTCGATCAACGCGCGTCGCACGGCGAGCGATGGGGGAGGACGACGAAGGGGCAGTGGATCTCGATGCGCGAGATCTTCCCCGCGCGCCCGTCGCTCTTTCACGGCGACACGATCACGAACGGCGCGATCGATTTCGCGTGGGTGCTGCCCGAGCGCGCGAACGTGTTCGGCGCGCCGACGATGGCGAAGCCGACGGGCGTCCGCGTGCGCCTCGAGCGCGTCGGGTGGCGCGAAGAGAAGACGACGCCGATCGGCGCGATGGTGCGGATCTCCGCCGACGACGCAGCGTCCGCCGAGTGGATGCTCGCGCGCGATCTCGCGCACCCGTCGATCTCGGCGCCCCCCGCGGACGTCGGCGGCGCGGACACGACCGAGCGATGGATCGACGTGCACCTCGCGTCGCAGACGCTGGTCGCCTACGAAGGCACGCGTCCCGTCTTCGCGACGCTCGTCTCGTCGGGCCGCGGCGCGCCCAAGAGCGGCAGCGAGACGCCCGTCGGCGTTCATCGCGTCTGGGTGAAGATCGCGACGTCGACGATGGACAACGTCGAACGCGACGACGTCGGGAAGCACTACTCGATGGAGGAAGTCCCGTACGTGCAGTTCTTCGACAAGGCCGTCGCGATCCACGGCGCGTACTGGCACGCCGGCTTCGGCAAGGTGCGAAGCCACGGCTGCGTGAACGTCGCGCCGCTCGACGCGCGCTGGCTCTTCGGCTGGACGTCGCCGCGCCTGCCCGCGGGATGGGCCGCGGCCTACCCGACGAAGCTCGAGCCGGGGAGCGCGGTGCGCGTGCGGTAGTTGCACCGCCATTCCTTTGGCGTCTTCGCGTCTTGGCGGTCAAACCATCTCCTGTCGCCCGCGCCGACCGAGTCGCCAAAGCTGGGCCCTACCGCAGTAGTGGTAGGCTCGTCTTTTCGTATCGGAGGGGACGATGAAGCTCGGCAAAGACGTGTTCTTGGCGCTCGCGGCGGTCGGCTGGTCGGACGACAAAGTCGAGCCGGACGAAGCGGACGCGATCTGCCACGCGGCGCGCGAGTGCGGCATCGACGGCGCGGATCTCGACGCGGTGAAGGCGGCCACGCAGACGAAGGTTCCACTCACGGCGATCAAGTCGATGACGCTCGAGCCCGAGGAGCGCCTCTTCGTCTACGCGATGGCGACGTGGCTCGCGCGCGTCGACGGCGTCGTCATGCCCGAAGAGAAAGACGCGCTCGTGAAGCTCGGCGACGTCCTCCGCCTCGCCGACGGCGATCGCACCAAGGCGTCGGCCGCGTCGTTCTCCGTCGCGCAGCTCTCCGACGGCGATCGCCCGTCGCGCTACGATCTCATCGGCCTCGCGGCGAAGCTCGAAGGACCTTTGTCGAAGCGCGACTGATGTAACCTGGCCGCGATGGTCTCCGTCCTCTCCGCGGTCCGCGATCTCGGACGTCTCCGCGAAATCTCGGTCGTCCTCGTTCGCCATGGCTTCGGCGAGATCGTCGCGCGCGCCGGCTTCGGTCGCGCGAAGAAGAAGGACAAAGTCCAAGACGAGGTGCCCGAGTCCGACGCGCTCGACATTCCGGTCGACCTTCTAGCGAAGGGCGACGAAGAGAAGATCCGCATCTCGCTCCCCGAGCGCGCGCGCCTCGTCCTCCAGGACCTCGGCCCGTCGTTCATCAAGCTCGGGCAAATCGCGTCGACGCGCGCCGACGTCCTTCCTCCCGACTTGATCCTCGAGCTGAAGAAGCTCCAAGACGAGGTCCCGCCCGTCCCGTTCGAACAAATCAAAGAGGTCATCGAGACGAGCCTCGGCGCGCCGCTCGAAGAGCTCTACAAGAGCTTCGATCCCAAGCCGCTCGCGACCGCGTCGATCGGCCAGGTGCACCGCGCCGTCCTCGTGACGCCCGAAGGCGATCAGCAAGTCGTCGTGAAGGTGCAGCGGCCCGGCGTCGCGACGACCGTCGTTCGCGATCTCGAGCTGCTTCACATGATGGCCGCCGCGATCGAGCGGGCGATCCCGGAGACGAAAGTCTATTCGCCCGTCGGCCTCGTGCAGCAGTTCGACAAATCGATCACGACCGAGCTCAACTTCATGAGCGAGGCCGACAGCGCCGAGCGCTTCATCCAAAACTTCGAAGGTCACCCGACCGCGCGCTTCCCCAAGCCGTTCAAGCAAGTGAGCTCGCGCCAGGTGCTCACGCTCGAGTTCTTCGACGGGAAGAAGCTCGACAAAGCCGTCAGCGAAGGCGCGAGCGGCCCCGAGATCGCCAAGTCGTCCGTCGGCATCATCATCAAGATGATCTTCGAAGACGGCTTTTTTCACGCCGATCCGCACCCCGGCAACATCATCATCATGGGCCCGAACGAAGCGCCGATCGTCGGGCTCATCGACGTCGGCATGGTCGGGCGCCTGAGCCCCGAGCTCCGCGATCGCACGGTCGACTTGATGGTCGCGGCGGTTCGCAAGGACAGCTACGGCGTCGCCGACGCGCTCTACCAAATCGGCCGACCGACGAAGAAGGTCGACATGCGCGAGTACCGCGCCGAGGTCTCGGTCCTCGCCGAGAAGTACCTCGGCAAGCCGATCAAAGAGATCGAGCTCTCGGCGATGATCCGCGATCTCGCGAACGGCGCGATGAAGTACGGCATCGAGATCCCGAGCGACTTCATGCTCGTCGGCAAAGCGCTGATGACCGTCGAGGGGATCGGCAAAGAGATCTACCCGGACCTCGACGTCTTCGGCGAAGCGAGCCCGTATTTCTTCGACCTGATGAAGAAGCGCTACTCGCCGCAGCGACTCGGCAACGAGCTGTGGCGCGGCGTCGAGCAGATGTCGCGCGTCGGCTACGACCTGCCGATTCAGGCGCGCGAGATCCTCGAGGATCTGCGCCTCGGTCGCATGCAGATCAAGACCGAGGACCCGGGGCTGCCCGCCGCAGCGGACCGCCTCGGGCGCAGGCTGTTTTCGGGTGTGGTGGTGGCGACGCTGGTGGGGAGCGGAGCGTACTTACTGCGCGCGCCAGAGCATCAGACGACGGGCACGATCATGCTCGTGCTCGCCGCCTTCGTCTGGATCGTCCACGCGCTGCGCGATCTCGTGCGCTCCGCGAAGAAGAAGTGACTACTTCGACGCGAATCCCTGAAGGAAGAACGCGATGACGAAGCTGAGGAGAACGAGCGACTCGATCAGCGCGAGGCCGAGAATCATCGGCGTCTGGATGCGGCCGGCCGCGCCCGGGTTGCGCGAGATGCCTTCGAGCGCTGCAGCAGCCGCGCGCCCCTGACCGAGGCCGCCGCCGAGGACGCCGAGCCCGATCGCGAAGCCAGCACCGATGGCCGCATACGCCTTCACGGTGTTCACGTTCGCGGCGGCTTCGCCGTCTTGCGCGAACGCGAGGAGCGGCACGAGGAACGTCACGGCAAACGCAACGGCCGCGGGCACTAGCTTCTTCGGGGTCGACATCGTCAATGGCTCCTTCTTTTTTCTTCTATCGATACGGAAAGGGGTCGCAGTTGTTGGGCCGCACTTAGTAGCTTTTTTCGGCCCTGGCTAGGGGTTACGCGTGTGCAGTCTTCTTCGCGTGGCCGTGGCCGCTTTCATCGCCGGCGCCGTGTCCCGCCTCGCTGTGGCCATCGTGTTCGCCGTGCTCGGTCGCGAGCGTGATGTAGATCGACGAGAGCAGACAGAAGACGAGCACCTGGACGATGGCGACGAGCGTCCCGAGGATCATCACCGGGAGCGGCAGGAAGAGCGCGAAGCCGGCGAGCGCGAGCGTCACGAGGAGGTGGTCGACCGCCATGTTGAGCATGAGGCGAATCGACAGCGTGATCGGCCGGAGGCAGAGCGAGAAGACTTCGAGCGGGAAGATGAACCACGCGAGCCACCACACCGGCCCTGCGAGGTGCTTGAAGTAGCCCGCGCCGTTCTCTTTGATGCCGTAGTAGTTGAAGAGAACGAAGACGACGAGCGCACAGCCCGCCGTGATGCTCCATGTCGACGTCGGCGGGCTGAAGCCCGGGACGAGGCCGAGGAAGTTCGAGAAGAAGATGAAGCACGCCGCGGTGCCGATGACCGGGAAGTAACGCTTCGCCTTCTTCGGCCCCATCATGTCCTTCATCAGGTCGTAGAAGTACCCGATGAAAACCTCGAAGAACGTGCGCAGCGTGAGGCTCGCGTCGGGGATCACGGCGTCGTCGTGTTTGACGATTTTCGACCGGACCATGAGCGCGAGCAGGATCACGAGGAGCGCGACGAAGAGCGCGGCGACGACCGGCTCGGCGCCGCTGGCCTCGACGCCTTTGCCGCCGACGGTGGGACCGATGTTCTTCATGTTCTCGCCGAGGGCGGGGAACATGGCGATCAAGTAGCTGAAGAACGAAGTGTGGTTGGGCATGGGAGGCTTATATTTTCGAGCGTCTATCACTCACGATCGACCCGATTGCAATCCCAATCGGTAGGGCGCCGAAGCCGACCACGAGAGGTATGGGGTCGACCAGGTGTTTCGTCATGAGGAACCAGACGCCGCCGAACAAGACCGTGAGCTTCAAGAGCGCGAGGACGCCGTACGCGGCTTTCGCGTTCGGCGCGCCCGTCTCGCCCTCGGCCGGCATGAGCGATCCGACGATCCGCGCGAGCACCCACAGATTCGCCGTCGCGATCGCGCCGCCGACGGCGACCGAGACCGCCGCGCGGGACGACCAAGCGTAGGCCGCGACGCCGCTGAACGCCGACGCCGCGACGACGACCGTGATCAACGCCGCGCGAAGCCGCGGGTCCATGCCGGCACGAGCCGGAGGCGCCGCTTCAGCGGTGCGGTGAGTCAATGTCCCCTCCGTCTTTGCCGGTCCCGTCGGGCTCATCGTCGCGCACCGTTTTGCTCGATTCTGCGCCGGGCGCAACCGACTTCTCTTCGGCCTCGCGCCTCACGCGCTCGCCCCATGCCACGCGCGCCTCCGCTTCTTCGCGATCGGCGCGGTCCGACTCGCGTTGCATTTGCTTCGCGGCGCGGAACACCTGGCGAAATCCCGCATAGCAGCCGACGACGAGCCCGAGGATCGTGATCCACCCGCGCCCGCCCGCGTACCTGTCGTCGAGCCATCGCCCGCCGAGGACGCCGATCAGGATCGAAAGGACGAGCTCGATCCCGACGGTGCCGTAACGGCCGTAGGCTTTCCAGGGGCGCTTCGGGGTCATGGGGCGGGGTGAATGGACTATCATGACGGGACCGCTCGCTGCCGGGCGTGGCGGCTTTCCAGGAGACTTGTCATGCGTGCGAAGCCTTTCGACAAGGTGCTCGTCGTCGTTTCGACGCTGGCGATGGGGATCGCCGTCGACGCGCGGATCGCGCGCGCGGATGGGCCTCCGCCGCTCCCCCCGCCGGATCCGCCGGCGTACGATCCGTCGCCGCAACCGCAACCGCAGCCGCAGCCACAACCGCGCTACCAGGCGGATCCCGCGGCTCCGGCGCAGCCACCGCCGCTGATGTACGCGCCTCCGCCGCCGCCCGTCCTCTACAACGAGCCGGATCACGCCGCGCACGCGCCCAAGTTTTCGCTCTGGGTCGGCGGTCGCCTCGGCCTCATCGGGTACGGCGGCAACTTCTACGACAACCAGAATGGTCAGCCCGAGACGACCGGCAACTTCGTTCGCAACGGTTTGTCCCTCGAGGTCGACGTCGGCGCGCGGCTCGGCAAACGCTACATCCCGTACGTCGCGCTCGAGCTCGCGGGGATGGCCGCGGGGCACCGCTTCGAAGGGGCCGACGCGAAGGCGAGCACGTCGTTCCTCGGCGTGGGATTTCGCTACCTCGGCGGCGACGTCGACAGCGTCGCGTTCGCGTCGGATCTCTCGTTCGGCATACGGACGGTGCAAGTGACGAGCGGTGCGGACACATACAAGATGTCGTCGCTCGAGATCTTGCGGCTCGGCCTCGGCGCCGAGATTCGGATCTCGACGCTCTTCACCCTGTCTCCGATGTTCACGCTCTCGGGCGGATCGATGACGGACACCGACGGCACGATCAACTTCAGCCAGGCCGGCTCGGGCGACGGGATCACGTCGCCGACGTACGCGAAGGGGGCGCAGATCGGCCGTCAACGCGGCTACACCGTCGTCGGCCTCGGGTGCGGCGGGCACTTCGACTTCTTCGGCAAGTAATTTAGCGCGCGATCCTCGCGACGGCTTCGGCGCGCGCGGCGAGCACGCGCTCGAGGATCGGCCGCAGCGCGACGACGGCGCGCGCGCGGTGGCTCACGCGGTTCTTTTCGTCGTCGGGGAGCTCGGCGATCGTCTTGTCGCCGCCTTCGACGACGAAGAGCGGATCGTAGCCGAAGCCGCCGGAGCCGCGCGGCGTGCGCGTGATGCTCCCTTCGCAGGTGCCGTCGACGACCATCGGCGCGCCGTCGTCGAGGAACGGATCGACGAGCGCGAGCGAGCAGCGGAAGCGCGCGACGGTCTTGCCGCCGCTGCCGTGCGCGGGATCGCCGAGGGCGTCGAGCGCGGCGAGGAGCGCGGCGTTGTTCTCGGCGTCGGTCGCGCGCTCGTGGGCGAAACGCGCGGAGCGGACGCCCGGCTTGCCGTCGAGCACGTCGACCTCGAGCCCCGAGTCGTCCGCGAGCGTGAGCATCGTCGTCGCGGCCGCGATCGCGCGCGCCTTGAGGATCGCGTTGTCGCGAAACGTCGCGCCGTCCTCGACGACGTTCGGTCGCGGCTGAAGCACGTCGTCGACCGCGTGGATGACCACGTCGAGGCCTGCGAGGAGCGCGCGAAATTCTTCGAGCTTGCCGCGGTTCGTCGTCGCCACGACCAGGTGATTGCCCGCGTCCCAGCTCGTCTTCATGGGCGGAGGCTAATCGAAAATGTGCGGCGACGTCAGCGCGGCTGCGTCAGCGCGGCGAGGTCGACGCCCGCGCGGGCGAGCACCTCGAGCTGCAGCGCGCAGAGGCGCGTGGTCCCGACGAGCGCGAGATCCGTCATCGCGTCGATGTCGGAGCGCGGCACCGGCTCGCCCTCGGCGGTCCCTTGAATCTCGATGATGCGCCCCGTCGCCGTGGCGACGACGTTGAGATCGACGCGTGCGCGCGAGTCTTCGATGTAGACGAGATCGAGCGCGAGGCCCGCTGCGTCGAGGTGACCGACGCTCGTGGCGGCGACCGGCTCGCGAAGGACGGGGACCTTGAGATCGCCGCGCTTGGAGAGCTTCGCGAGCGCGAGCGCGAGCGCGACGAATCCGCCCGTCACCGACGCCGTGCGCGTCCCGCCGTCCGCTTCGAGGACGTCGCAGTCGACGGTGATCGTCCGCGCACCGAGCTTGTCGAGATCGACCGCCGCACGAAGCGCGCGTCCGACGAGCCGCTGGATCTCCTGCGTGCGCCCGCCGAGCGGCCCCTTGCGCCCGTCGCGATCCTGCCGCCGCGGGTTCGCGCGCGGGTGCATCTGGTACTCCGCGGTGAGCCACCCCTTGTTCTTCCCCTCGAGGAACTTCGGCACCGATTCGTCGACCGATGCCGTGCATAGGACGACGGTCGATCCCGCGCGGTAGAGCACCGAGCCTTCGGAGGGGCGGTGGAAGCCGGGGGTCATCTCGACGGGGCGGAGCGCGTCGAGCGCGCGATTGTCAGGGCGTGCCATGTTCGCGCTAGTACCGCGCGCGCGAGCGAAAGTCACCTCGCGGCGACGCGCTGTCCTGGCATGGCGGAGGCGCGAGCTGGCGCGATCGGCAGCATGATCCGAAAGCTCGTGCCGCCGCCGCTCCGCGCGTCGCACGTCACCGTCCCGCCGTGCGCCTCGACGATGTGCCGTGTGATCGCGAGCCCGAGCCCCGTGCCTTCGCCCTTCGTCGAGAAGAACGGATCGAACACGCGCGCGCGGATCTCGTCGGGGATGCCGCCGCCGCGATCGTCGACGCTCACGACGACGCTCATGCCTTCGGCGACGACGCTGACGTCGATCGGGCCCCCCTTCGGCATCGCTTCGCGCGCGTTGCGGAGCAAGTTGAGGAGCGCTTGGCGGAGCTGCGACTCGTCGAAGAGCGCCGGCGGAAGGTGCTCGGCGACGTGAAGCTCGGCGGTGCACCCCGCGTGCTCGATCTCCGGCCGCGCGAAGACGACGATCTCGCGGACCGCCGTCGCGACGTCGTCCGCCTCCATGCGCGGCGACGGCAGGCGCGCGACGCGGAGGTACTCTTCGCTCAAGTGCTCGAGCCGCACGAGCTCGCGCTTGATCGACGAGAGAAGCGCGCGCGACTCGCCTTTCGTGCCCTCGCCCGCGAGCTCTTCTTCGAGGAGCTCCATGTTGAGGCCGATCGAAGACAGCGGATTTCGGATCTCGTGGGTGACGTGCGCCGCCATCTTTCCGATCGCGGCGAAGCGCTCGTTCGAAAGCGCAAACGCCTGCGCGCGCGCCACGCCCGCGACCATCTTTTCGAACGCCGTCGCGAGCTGGCCGATCTCGTCGTCGGTCGCGACGATTTCGCGCGGCTCGAGATCGCCACGCGCGACGGCCTGCGCGCGCTCGGTGACGCGGGCGAGCGGCGCGAGCAGACGGCGCGTGTGGATCGAGACGGCGACGCCGACGGCGAGCGTGAGGATCGCGAGGATGACGAGCGCGTAGATCGCGCGGCGCTCGCGCACGTTCGCGGCGGCGGAGAGTGCGTCCATCGAGCTCGTGACGCGGTCGGCGACGGCGTGAAGCCGCCGATCCGCGTCGTGCTCGAGCGCGCCGAGCGAGACGAGCACGCGATTCACGTTGTCTTTGTCGCCGGACGCGACCGCGTCGAACAGGCGCTCGAACACCGCACGATCGTCGGCGAGCGCGTTCTCGATCGAGTCGATCTCGGCGCCGAGCGCGACGGCGACCTGCTTCGTCTCGGTGCTCCCGACCGCGGGCAGGCCTTGCGTGAGCGCCGCGCGCGTCTCGACGAACTTCGCGCGGCGCGCGCTCGCGAGCGTCTCCAAGAGGATGCGCGTGGACACCGGGTTGCGCTCGTCGGGGATCCCGTCGACGAGCGTCGACAGCGTCGCCTGCGTCGCGCGAAGCTGCCCGAGCTTCAGCGCGACGGGCAGATAGCCGCGCGCGAGCTCGACGCTGTCGTCCGCCGCGCGCCGCTGCGCGACGACGCCCCAGCCGACCGTGAACGCGAAGGCGACGACCGTGATCGCGAACGAAGCGAGGACGCGCGTCGCGATCGTCGAGCGCGGAGGCGGAGTCGCGAGGCTGGGGATCGACGACCGTTGCACTGGGTCGACAGGCTAACGCGTCTCGGGGGGACAGTGGGTTCAGTCGACGGCGCGCCACGGACGCGCGGCGCGTGCGATCCACGTGACGATGTCGTCGACGGGGGCTCGCGAGCTACGTCGGAGCGCGATGAGGCTCGACGCGCATGCCGTGACGATGCGACCGCC
>JAYVXB010000634.1:0-12478 GCA_043785585.1 Deltaproteobacteria bacterium
CGCGCGAGCTCGTCGCCGACTACATTGGCATTCTCGTTTCCGATTCGCACCACCACATGGCCGTACGACAGCCAGCGCGCGGTCGTGAGGGGGCGGTCGAGCGCAGGGTGCCCTCGCCGAGCGGCCACGCCGAAGAGGATCTCGCCGAGCGGGCGGGCGATGATCGTCTCGGTGGCGAAGGCCACAGGCGCAAGCGCCATCTCCGGCTTGCCTGACGCCAGCGCATCCGTTAGCCCCGGCGTCACGTTCGACACGCAAAGAGCGACGTGAGGCGCGATTCTCGAGAGATCCGCGAGGATCACGGGCACCAGAGGAACGAGCAGATCGGGCAGAGCGATCGACAAAGTATGGCGGCTGGTCGCTGGATCGAACGTCGTCGGCGTCGCCACCGCTGCGCGCAACGCCGCGAGCGCCATGGCGAGGGGCTCGGCGATCGCCTCGGCGCGCGGAGTGAGGATGAGCGCTCCCTTCACGCGCACGAACAAGGGATCGTTCAGCGTCTCGCGAAGGCGCTGGAGCCGGTGGCTCATCGAGGACTGTGTGAGCCCGAGCCGGCGCGCGGCCCTCGTGACATGGCGCTCTTCCAAAAGGACGTTGAGCGCGATGAGGTTCGCGGGGTCGAGGTCAACCGGCATTCTCATCGATGTGTACCATGATGCGAATGGCGCGCATCAATGGGTGCCATGGTCATCGATTCCGTAGAGTCGGAGTCATGACAAACGACAACCACTCCTCCCGGGTCGCGGCAGGGACCATCGTCGAACCGTTCACACTCGAGACGTTGTCTCACGGATCGTTGCGGGTACCCGGAAGCGGCCTGCTGCACCTTCAGTTTCGGCGATTCGCGGGGTGCCCAGTGTGCAGCCTTCACCTCCGATCCTTCGCCAAGGGATTGGCGCAGCTCGACACTGCCGGGGTTCGCACCATCGCGTTTTTCCACTCGTCGGCCGAGTCCATGCGGCCTTACCACGCGGATTTGCCGTTTCCCGTGGTCCCTGATCTGGAGCGCCAATGGTACGAACGCTTTGGGGTGGAGCGGTCGGCGCTCGCGGTGGCGCATCCAAAAGTGATGTGGTCGGCGATGAAGGGCCTTTTCGGCGCGCCGTCGAGCCCGTTTCAGGGGGAGGGCGGACAAAGCGGGCTCCCGGCGGACTTCCTGATCAGCCCCACGGGCGAGATCCTCGCCGCGCACTACGGTAGACACGCGGACGATCAGTGGGAGTTGGAGCGTGTCGTCGAGCTGGCTCGTCAGAGCACGGGTGTAGCGGGCGCCGGACAGGCGTCTCGTCGCTTGGCTCCAATCTAGATGCACACAGGACTGACCATCTTCAATGTGTCGCTCACGCGGACTGCCTTTCAACTCGTCGCTCTACAAGAACGTCGTGCCAGCCCTGATCGGCGGGGGCTACCGCGTGGTGGTACCTGTCGAACGATTCTCGAGCTGATGGCGTTGTCCCCTTGAGACCCGTGCGCCGACCCCACTTCCACTACTTCTCACCCGACGAGGCCGAAAAGTAGAAAGCGCGCGAGCCCTCGCCGCGACGACCATCGCGACGTGGGCGACGTTCGCCGAGAAGCAAATCGGCGACGGGCCGATGCGGCGGCCGTAGCGATTGCTGCCTGCTGCCGGTGCGGTTCGGTGACTATCCATTCCGGAGGTCACGAGCATGGTGCAAACGCGCAGATGCTGGGTGCTCGGGCTGATGTGGACGATGGCCGCCTGCGGCAGCGGCGACGGCGCAGCGACGGGCATGACGGACGCGGGCGAGGACGCCGTGGACGCCGCCGCAAACGATGCCGCCAACGCGCGCGACGCGGGCACGGGCAGCGACGGCGGGCTCGTGGACGGCAGCGAGGCGAGCGTCGGCGTCATGGACGCTTCTTGCGCGACGCTTCCGTCGGGCGCCCTCACGCGCAATCCGCAAAACCCGCTGCTCCGCAACGGTCCCGAGCCCTACGACGACGGAAAGACCGGTCCGCGCGTCGTGCTCAAGGTCGGCCCGGCAGACTACCGAATTTGGTACGAGGCGGTCTCGAGCTCCGGAATCACAGCGGTCGGGTACGCGACCAGCACCGACGGAATCAGCTGGACCAAGCGGGGCATCGTGATGTCGCCGTCCCTGCCTTGGGAGAGGAGCGAGGTCTCGCCGAATTCGATTCTCGTCGAGAACGGCGTCTACCGGCTCTGGTACCACGGCGGCGGTTACCCGATGGGCAACCAGCGGCTCGGCAACGCGCGCGTCGGGTACGCCACCTCCAGCGACGGGATCACCTGGACGAAGCGCGGCAACCCGGTGCTCGACATCGGCGCGTCCGGAAGCTTCGACGACGATCAGGCCGCCGAGCCGCGCGTCATGCGCGTCGGCGCTCGCTACCGGATGTACTACACCGGTCACAACGCTGCGAGCGCCCGCAACGCGCTCGGCATGGCCAGCAGCAATGACGGGCTGTCGTGGACGAAGGCGCCAGCGAATCCGATCCTCGACGAGTCGCGCTGGGGCAACAACTGGGGCGGCGCCTTCTTTCAGGAAGGGACCGTCTGGCATCTGTGGCGCGGCTTCACTACGGGCACCACGTATGGCCTGCGCTACATGTCGAGCAGCGACGGGATCTCGTGGATCGACGGTCCGCAAAATCCCGTCTTGACGCCGAGCGCAGATCCGAACGCCGCCGACTATCAATTCGTAGGCGACTCGGTCTCCGGCTACCGCGACGGCGCCGACTACCGCATTCTCTACACCGGATTCAACGCGAGCTTCGGCACGCTCGGTCGCTTCGAGGGGGTCTGCCAGGCGTCGGTCGCATCGCCCTGCCCGTGACGGCAATGATGCGTGCCAATGCGCTCGTCGATGATCACCGTCGGGCGACCCCAACGAGATGGACGTTCGAAGCCCGGTCGTCGCACGCATCGAGGATTCGTTGCCGAGACGACGCGATGCTGCTCGCTCTTGCGCCAATTTAGAGACGCGGATTCGTGACCATCGGTGAGCGAGAGCGAGATCGAAATCGTCGCGTGCGTGTCAGGGCGGCCGAGGACGCGCGTCTTCTCCACGTGATGAGCTCGCCGTCCCAACATCGAACCATGAACACGTATCCCACCTTCGATTGCCTCGGCATCGATCCGGTGAACATCTAGGCGGCCGCTCAGCGCATTCGCAATGTGCAGAGGCCGCCCGGGAAACCGAGGCGGCCTTCGCCGTTTCTGGGGTGTGTACAGCGACAGGGAGTCGCAGGTGGCCGTAACCCACTGGCCTTTTGGCGAGCCGTTCGACTCGGCCATGCCCCACGAGTGAGGACGATCATGAATCCGAAACACGCGCCGGCGACGCCGGCATTCGCTGAAGAGAGGGCGCGTAACTCAAGAGGCAGAGGCCGGGCTTTTACCCCGTACGACGTCGGTTCGACTCCGGCCGCGCTCAAGGGCTCGTGATGTACCGGTCGCATGGCTGGCTCTTACCCAGTTCGAGGCGAGTTCGATTCTCCCCGAGCCCACGACGCAATCCGGTGAACCAAGGCGGTCAGCGAGTCTCTGAAGCTCGCGATGAAGGTTCGAGTCCTTCCACCGGATCCACGAGACGCGCGAGCGCCTCGCGATCTTTGAAAACACGAACGGGACCTTGGCGCGCACGTCGCGCCTCTCTCGAGATCCATTCGGGCGCGCATGTCGTCGTGGCGGCGCGCCCTCGTTCACGGGTAGCCAAGCGGAAAGGCAGACGGCTGTTAACCGTCTCATCGCAGGTTCGATCCCTGCCCCGTGAGCTAGGTGGCGCGCGCGTCGTCTCGTTCGAGCAATCGGCGAGACGCGCGCGCGACCAGCCAAAGTGCCGCTGCTCATTGGATGAAGCGCTCCCTCGTAGCGAGCGCGTGCGGGTTCCATTCCCGACGGCGGCTCCCGCAAACGCAGTGGTCGGTTAGCGAATCTGGTGACCGCGCTGGGTTGAAGCCCCAGAGAGCTCGGATCGAAACCGAGGCCGACCACCCTCAGAGCGAAGTGTATCTGGTGGCACACGCCGTTCGGGCCGGCGTAGCGAGGGTTCGATTCCCTCCGCTCTGACAAGTTGTGCTGGACGTAGCGATCTGGTGATCGTGGCTGGATGTGACCCAGTCTCAGGCGAGTTCGATCCTCGTCGTCCAGACCATCTCCTCGTCCGGACGGACTCCGGCGCTCGTTTCCTAAACGGGTAGTCGCGGTTCGACTCCGTGCGAGGAGGCAGACTGCTTCGTGACGCGACGGGGTCGCGGGTCGGTTGTCTCCCGACTGAGACGGGTTCGAGTCCCGTACGAAGCGCAGATAGGTCAGAGCGCAGGGCGCAACGCCGCCTCCCAAATCGCGGTCATGCTCATGGTGAGCTGGCAGGCTTCCAACCTGCTCACGCCGAGTTCGATTCTCGGTGACCGCTCTGATCGCAGATGTCCGCGTGGTCGCGGCTCGTGGTTGCCATCCACGATCTCGGGGTTCGACTCCCCGCGCCTGCTCTGCGTCGAAGTAGCCAAGCGGCAAGGCATCGGTTTGCAACTCCGACATCGCGGGTTCGATTCCCGCCTTCGACTCCAACGCGCGTGACCGAGCGGACCTCGGCGGCTGCCTTCTAAACCGCCTCGCATCGGGTTCGACTCCCGACGCGCGCTCGACGACTCGCGATCCTGCCGGACGCAGGCTCGACCCTCCGAAGGTCGTAGTGCCGAGTTCGACTCTCGGTCGCGAGACCAAATGTGAATACCTCTCTCCGCCGGTGGACCCGGTGCCCGCGCTACGAACGCAGGTTGCGGAAGTTCGATTCTTCCCGGAGAGGCTATGCAGCGCAGGCGGGGACGCCAGTCGAGGCTCATAACCTCGGACAGCCGAGCTCGACTCTCGGGGCTGCAACCGCGACGAAGCATGGTGCTGAGCGGGTCTCATACGCCCGTCAAGAGAGTTCGATTCTCTCCGTCGCGACCCGTCACGCGGGGCTTGTCGTCTGGTGACGTCGCCTGCCCAACAAGCAGACCAAGGCGAGTTCGATCCTCGCGCCCCGCACTCGAATCATCCCACGGTAGACCAAAGGCAGGAGTCGCCAGACCGAGACTCTGGACAGTGCGAGTTCGAATCTCGCTCGTGGGACCTTGCTCCGATGGCGGAATAGCAGACGCGCGACGCTCAAACCGTCGTGCCCGCGAGGGCGTTGGGGGTGCAAGTCCCCCTCGGAGTACCGACTACGCCGTTTCGCGTCGTGGTCGCTTTTGGAAGGATGAGGCTCAGCGGTGGGCCACCGGTCTTGAAAATCGGGAGCGCTAACGCGCGGGGGTTCGACTCCTCATCCTTCCGCTTGGACGTACTCCGATCTCCCGAGGCGGGAAGGCGGACTTTGAATCCGTCGAATGCGGTTCGAGTCCGCAGGTCGGAACCATTTGCTCCGGTGGCGGAATAGCAGACGCGCGACGTTCAGACCGTCGTGCCCGCGAGGGTGTGGGGGTGCAAGTCCCTCCCGGAGTACCGTGCAGGAAGGTGACAATGAATAGTGCAATGAAGGTCTTACGACCGAGAAAGGAGGGTGACAATCATGACGACGAATTGTTTGGTGCTCACGCCGTGGATGCAACCGCATCAATCGGTCGTTTGGCAAGAAGCGGTCACGCTCGTGTTCCTCGGCAAGGCCGAGGCGCTCGAGCACCACGACGTGCTCGTGCGCTCGCCGTCCGTGACGATTCAGCTTCCGGCGGTCGCACGCCTGAAGAAGACCGTCTCGCGAATGAAGAAGGACGTGAAGTTCAGCCGACTCAACGTCTACGCGCGCGACGGCTTTCGTTGCCAGTTCTGCGGCGAGAAGAAGGCGCAGCGCCTCCTCACCTACGACCACGTCCTCCCGTTTTCGCGCGGCGGAAAGACGGAGTGGACGAACATCGTCACGGCGTGCGGGAGCTGCAATCGCCGAAAGGCGAACCGGACGCCGGAGGAAGCGAACATGCGCCTTCTTCAGCGGCCGGTGCGCCCGAAGACGCTCCCGCTCGTGAGCGCGTTCGCGCTCCCGAACGTCGTGCCCGCGGAGTGGCTGCCGTATCTGCAACACGACACGGCGCACTCCGTCGCGACGTAGCGAGCAAGGTGAGGAACCGCGCGGGCCGCGGCTCCTCGCCTGACGGTCATCGACGAGTGGACGCACGAGTCGTTGGCGATCGACGTGGCGGGCAGCATTCGTGCGCGGGTTGGCGCGACAGCGCGTGACGTAACGGGCGGGTCGAAGCGCAGCGCTCCGGAAGCGTCGCGCGACTATTGAGGAAGTGCTGCGCGCATCAAGGCTGAAAGACGTCGCAGTAGCACTTGACCGGATCCCAGAACTGATGCCGCGGGCACGGCCCGGGCGGCGCGCACTCGCATCCTTGGTGACCGTTGGACTCCTCTCCCGGAGGGCAGCACGAGTGCGTCGTGAGGTTGCACGTGGTGCCGTTGCTGCACGCACCGCATCGCACGACGTGCCCGCAACCGTCGTCGAGATACGTGCTGCACGCGAGGACGTAATCGCAAGTGTACGGCTCGCAGGCACAGCTCGGCGGTGGGTCGGTCGTGAACGAGTCGCTGCATCGCGTCCCCTGATCATCCACCGCGCACACGTGGTACGTGAGCCGCGCTGGCTTGACCGTCGTGTCCTGAAATACGGCGCCGAAGCCGGGCGTCGAGACGACCTGCGTCTGCACCGTCTGGAATTGGCCGTTGATCATTCGCTCCAGAAGCAACGTCCACGGACCTTGGAAGTGCACGGGGTCGCAGTTGATGATCGCCGCGCCAGAGTACGTCCCGGCGTCGTTTGGGACGCACTCCGTCTTTCCGTTGCACGTCGGCACCGGCGCCGGCCCGCGCCCGCCGTTGCGCGCGTCATCGGCGATCGCGTCGGATGTGTCCATCGCATCCACGGAAGCGTCGGCTGTGGAAGCGTCCGCGTCGAAGTCGACGGCGATCCGCCCGCCGCAGCCGACGGCGACCAGCGCGACGGAGAGACCTCCGACGAAACTCGACCGAGCGGCCACGGGAGAGACCTTAGAGCAGGTGTCCCTTAGAGGGAACACACGGACGCGCGAACGCGCTGGGGTGCACGTTCTGAACGATTCACTTCCGTTCGCGCGCGTGGGGCTTCGTCCTCGCTTTGCGCGGTGGATGAATCGTCTCGTGCGCGGCGCACATCGCGACGAATCGCGCGATTCGCTCGGCTCGCGTCTCCGCCTTCTTCGCCGTCTGCACGCGGTACAGGATCGCGTAGCGGTTCGCGCCGTCGAGCTTCTCGAAGAAGGCGCGAGCGCGCGCGTTCTTCGCCAGCGCCGCAGCAAGATCGTCCGGAGCGCCCGACGACCGCGCGCCATCGTACGCGCGATCCCACCGTCCGTCGCTCCGCGCCCGCTCGATCTCGGTGAGGCCCGGCGGCTGCATTTTTCCGGACGAGATCAGCGCCTCCGCCTTCGCGCGGTTGATCTTCGACCACGGGCTCTTCGCCGTACGCCGCGAGAATCGCTGAAGCCACGCGCTCGCGTCGAGCGGTCGCTTCTGGCTGTCGATCCATCCCCACGCGAGCGCGCGGTCGAGCGCCTCGGGATACGTGATCGAGCGCTCGTCGCCGCGTTTTGCGATCCGCAGAAGAACGCCTCCCGAGCTGGCGTGGTTCGCCGCGAGCCACGTGTCCCACTCGGCCGCCCGCGCAAACGCCAGGGTAGGCTCGGCCTTCGTCTTCTCTGCGGTCATCGGTGCCTCGCGAATGCGACTCGGACGACGCTACAGACTCGCGCCGTCGAACGTCTCGACCGGCAGCGCAGCCGCGTCGACGCGCGCGACGCAGCGCAAGTTGATGGCGGCCGTTGGAGCGCCGTCTTTGTCGGTACCGCGCGAGTACGCGCGGATGCCGCACGTCTTGCAGAACACGTGGTGGATCTTCTTCTTGCCGAACTGGTAGTCGGTCACCGCGTCGTCGCCGGCGAGGAGCTTGAAGGCGTCGCCCTTCGCGAACGCGAGGAGCCAGCCCGCGCGCGAGCAGATCGAGCAGTTGCACGCAAAAGCTTTCGTGGGAAGCGGCATGGCCACTTCGAACTTCACGGCACCGCAATGGCAGCTTCCTTCGTAGGTCTCGACGGCGTTCATGTCGCCAGCATGCGCCACGGCGGTCCGGCTGTATTGTAGAAACGCGACATGCTCCAGCACGGCATCCTCGTCCCACGCTCCGTCGGAGATCGCTTCACGCTGACGCGCCACGCGCTGGCCGACGACCTCGCATCGATCGTCGGTCGCTTCTGGGTCGTACGATGGGATCTGCGAAACGAGCCGCCGTTCGAGCAAGAGACGCTCCGGTATCCATGCGTGAACCTCGTCATCGGAAGTCATCGCCCCGGCGTGCACGGGCCGGTCACGAGTCGGTTCGGCGCGCGTCTCGAGGGCGAACGGTGGGTGATCGGGACGAAGTCTCGCCCCGCCGGTTCCGCGGCGTCACCGGCATCGCTCCCAGCGAGCTCGTCGATCGCGCGCTCACGCTCGACGAAGCGTTCGGTGACGCGGGCCGCACGCTCGAACGTTCGACCATAGCTAGACGCCCTTGGTGTACGCGGTGAGCGGCGCGTCCGTCGCGAAGAGCGGCGCGAACGACGCTTCGGTCGCCTCGAGGTAGGGTTCGTTGAGCGCGTCGCGCAAATCAGTCACGCCGCTACATCGCGAACGGAACGACGTACTCACTCGACGAAGTTCGTCGGCGCGCGCTCGACGCGCGGTAGGGCAACACCATCGCGCCGCCGGACAGGGATCATCACCAGGTCAACGCACCGGCCACGAGCCCGCCGCCGGGCGTCGGCGCGATCCCGAGCGTGAGATCGAGAGGACGATCGGGTTTCAGCTCGTTGTGGTGGTCGACCCAGTCGCGCACCGCGCCGCGGCCGGGCCACAAGATGAACGCGGTCAGTCCTGAGACCGCGACGGTGCACGCACCGACGAGCGCCAGCACGCCGCTGCCGCTACGCGAAGCTTCCGCGATTCCAAAGGCGACGACCACCATTCCGGCGACCGTGCCGCCGCCGCCAATCAGGAGCGCAGCGGTCTTGCGCGTCTCGAGCGTCGAGAGCTCGGGATCGAGCTTTCCATAGAGAATGGGATCGTCGACGCGAATTGACTCGAGGTACTCGCGGAGGGCCCAGACGGTGGCGAGCCGCCTCTTGCCTCCGAACGTCACCGCACCTCCGTTCGGGCTCAGATCCGACGTCGGCATCGGCGGCGTTGGGCTGGCGTACGCGACGAACGAGACGCCGGGCGGCGGCTCCGCGCTCGCCGGCGCAGACGCCGTGAACGCGACCGCGCCGAACGCGAGCGAACGAGCATACGGATGCACCGCGCGACGATAGCGCAGGCGTCGTGCGATCGAAACGCAGCGACCCCCTCCGCCGACCAACCAAGGTCGTCCGCCGACCAACCAAGGTCGTCCGCCGACCACCCAAGGTCGTCCGCCCTCCACCCAAGGTCGTCCGCCGACCAGCCAGGGTGCTCCGCGGACCACCCGACCTTCTCTTTTTCCCGATCCATTCGACAAAATCGAAAATCGACATCCCCGCACCGCAAATCGCCCTCGCTCGATCTCCCCTCCTCCTTGGGCGCGACGAACTGCTGTAGGGGCTCGCGAGGTGTCCCTGCTCGCATTGGAAGCGGAGCTTCGCGAGGCGCGCGTGCTCTCGGTCGGGCGACGGCGACGCGACGTGGGGGCGCGCGTCCATGCGCGCCGCGAGGCTCCTTGCGCGCGGCAGTAGCCGCATTGGAACGCTCCGCCCTGCGGCGGGGTCGCGATCAGCGCGCCGCACGAGGGACAGAGCAGGGCACGCGCCGGTCGAGCACTCGACGTGCCACGCGCGGAAGGTCCGCGGTCGCCCAAGCAGAGCGCAACGCCCTGAGCGCAACACGCGTGTTGCGATCGCAACCGCTCGCAGCGCATCGACGTTGCGCTCGTAGCCGACGCCGACGGAACGCGCGCGTATCCACGGTGTGAGCATCACGGCACGTGCGTTGCTGGTCGACGTGATCATGAAACGAAGCCTTCTCGCTCTCGGCGTCTTTTGCACGCCGCTGGCGTTCTTCTCCGCGTTCGGCTGTAAGACGAACGACGATGGCGGTGTGTCGACTGCAGCGTCCGTGACCTCCGCACCGCCACCCGGCGGCGGCAGTGTGCCGACGAACGGAGGCCGTCGCGTGCGGAACGACATTCTCTGGTGGGCGTCGGTGGTATCGCCGCCGATCGCGGCGGTGTGGCGCATGGCCGACACGGCGACGGTCGCGCAATTCGGCGCGGCGACCGTCATGCCCGCGGGCGCGCTCCCCCTCGGCGTTGGCGATTTCGACGGGGACGGGTACTCGGACGTTCTTCTCAATGTCGATGGTGCTCTGTGGTTCTCGACGATCCGAGGGACAGTCTTCGCCCCGCCGCGAGCTTTCGGCGGTAGCCCGTTTCCTGCCGGCTACGAGCTAGTCGCAGCGGCGGATTTCGACGGCGACTCCATCACGGACGTTCTCTTCCGAGGTGTCGCCGAGAGCAATTGGGGCGCGCTGTCGCTCGGTCTGGTGAAAACGGGAGCGTGGCTCGCGCCGCCTCGCGCTCTTTCGATGACGAGCGATGGATTGCAGCTGCTCGGTGTCGGCGACTTCGACGGCAACGGCTGCATGGAGATTCTGTGGCAGGCCCGGGCAACCCACGCTGTCATCGCGTGGCACCTCGACATCACGACTCACACCCTGGTCGACGCCCATCAGATCGACAACGGACTCACGCTGAATCCCGACTCGGGGGCCGGGGGAAGCGGGTGGCATCCCGCAGCAATTGGGGACTTCGACGGCGACTATCGCGCGGACATCGCGTGGTGGAACGAGGTGGGGGGCGACGTCTCCGTGTGGCTGATGTCGAGCTACACGAGCGTCGGATCGTACGTGGTCATTCCCTCGAACCGCACTTTGCGCGAAGGTCCGGGGACTTGGCGAATCGTCGGCGCTGGGGACTTCGACGCCGACCGGACATCCGACTTGCTCTGGCGAGACTCGGACACCGGCGACGTGAGCATCTGGCGCATGAGCGGCGGACGGCCGCAGTCGTTCGACATCCCGGCCCGCTCCGTGAGCTCGATCTGGCAAGTCGCGGGTACACCGAGGCAGCCGCTCTGAGTCTGAGTCGGTCCTCAGGCGCTGGTTCGAGTCGTCGCTTGAAGACCCGTTCGACTCCGGAGCGGAGCGGTGACGTCGGCGAAGGGGCGATCGTGAAGGTGTCGGCGCCCGCCGGGCGGTTCGTCTTCGACGGCGAAGGCACCCGTCGCGTCCTCCTTCTCGCAGGAGCAGCGACCCGCTCTGGGGCAGCGCGAACGCGATTCGCAGCGCGTTCGCGGTGGTGTGCAAGTACCTCGGCACCGACTGCACGGCGAGCATGGAAGGGTACGCGACGACCGACTTCACGCACCCGCTCCCGAGCCCGAACTACGTGTGCTGCTCGTCGGCGGGCGAGGACTACGATCTCGAAGCGCGCGCGTGCGTGTCGCGGCCCATTGCGCGCTCACGCCATTCTGGTCAGCGCGGCTAGGAAAGACCGAGCTCCGCGCGTTCCAAGCCTCCGCGCGAGGCGGTGAGATCATCTGTCGCGCAAGGGGCGAGCGCGTCGAGCTCGAGGGCGGGTGCGTCTTCTACATGGAAGGCGAGGCCGAGATCTGACCGTGCGCGGGGCCGCGCCCAAGTAGGAACTCCAGACGCGGCTCTGGTCTAGCGCCGGCCGATCCGCGCCGTCGTGAGCACGAGCCCGTCGCGACGGAGCCAGCGAACGTCGACGTCGAACTCGCCGTCGTCGTTCGCCAGGTGGAGCGACGTCGTCGTCGATCCATCGTCGTGCGGCGACACGCGCGCCTCTTTGAACGAGACGTAGCGTCCGACGTACGGATCGAGCGCTTTGTAGATCGCCTCCTTCGCGGAGAAGCGGAGGAGCACGGCGCTGTCGCGGGCGGCGCCGGCGAGCCCGTCGATCGCGACGAGCTCGTCGTCGCAGAGCACCTTCGATGCAACGTCGACGCGGCGTGGGACATCGAGCTCCACGTCGACGCCGCGCGTCGCGCCGTCCGCGCGCGCGGCAAGCGCGACGGCGATCGTCTCCTTGTGGCTGATCGACGCCGCGAGATCCGCGGGGATCGCCGGAGCGCCGCGAGGGGTCGCGAGGACGGCGGGGAGCGCCGAGATGCCCGCACGTGCGGCGGCGGCGCGGAGTGCGATCCGACCTCCGACCCATGGGAAGACCCGCCGCGGCGGGAGGGCTTGCGCGAAGGCGCGCTCTTCGGGCGCGAGCGACGCGAGATCCGCCGCGGTGATCGACGTCCCGAACGGCGGCAAGCGCACGGCGACGCACGCGCCGTGCGGGAGATCGATCGCGAACGCGACGTCGAAGAGCACCGTCACGGCTCCGCGCAGTCGAGGCGCGCGAGCCACGCCACGTCGGGATCGCCGTCGCGCGAGCTTCGCCCG
>JAYVXB010000635.1:0-3928 GCA_043785585.1 Deltaproteobacteria bacterium
GCGCACGGGCATGCGGAAGCACGGCCGCGACACCCGGTGCATCATGCAACCAATCGTAGGCGAGAGCGGAGTAGGGCGCGAAGAAGCGCATCGCGTAGCCCGTGTCATGGCGAACGACGTCATCGCCGCCGCCTCCGTCACCAACGTTGTTGTAGTCGTCGAGCAGAGCGTTGAGCATCCGCAGGCCGGCCGCCGCGTGCGACGCGTTTCCGGTGAGCTGCCAAGCCAGCCCGCACGACGCGGCGGCATAGGCCCAGGCTTCTCCCTGATAGACGGCGCTCGTGTATTCGCCCGGACGATTCACTACATCGTCGCACCGCGCGATCACCCTGGCGGCCTGGCTCGCGCTGTCGGCCGACTTCGTCTTCATGGCCGCCTTCGTCGTCGGCGTCAGAAAGATGCGGGGGTGGGCGCCGCTGGGGGGGGACGCATTCGCGCTGCTGGCGAGAAGGAAGCACGTCACGAAAGCACCGAGGGTTGCCGCTCGCTTCACCATGTACGAACCTCTTGAGCGCCGATAGCGCCAGTCGGTGCGGCGCGCGTCGGACGCACCGCTTCGTTCGAAAGCAGCATCGCTTTCATCGTTCAGAGCCGCGCCCCACCGCGACCCGCCTGGTGGCCACGGGTGACGCCCCTTTGGAAGGACGGTCACTCGCGACTTGAACGAACTATCTAACTTGCGAGCCTAAATCGCAACCGGAGGGAAACGTGCCGCCCTTGGCTACATCGGCCACTGAGCGAATATTTAATGAGCAATTACAGGCAGTTCCAGCGCGTTTTGGTCAAATCCGTCCGAAAAAAAAGTGGATCGTGCGCAAAGATCATGTCAGCGCCGTGACACTGCCCGCGTCTACGCCCCTTCAATTTCGATGATCGCGCGGCTCACGGCGTCGAGTGACTCGCCCACGGTCTCCACGCTCTTGAGTGCGGCGTCGTCGATCCCGACATGCGCCGCGCGCGCGGCGTCGACGGCGGTGTAGGCACGGGTCAGAGCCGTCACGTGATCAGAGATGCGCTGGTCCACCATCTCGATGACGGCATCGGCGGCCGATGAAGTTCGGATCGCACCCGCCACCGTGAGCTTGGTACGCGTGGCATGCGCGCGCTGCAGCCGGACGCGGGCTTCGGCGAGGCGGAGGAGTGAGCTCCACGTGCTTCGGACGCGTACCCCAGCGTCACGATCGAGCACCACGTCATCGGCTTCGCGCCGGAGCAGGGCGCCTTCGCGGAGCGAGGACTGGACCGTCCCGTCGAGGATCGCCGCGGCATCGTCGAGAGCGTGGGCAATCGGATCGTCGGCCTCGAGCAAGCGTGGCAGCCCTACGAGCACCGTCCCCACCACCACCGCGACCCCTTGGACTGCGAGCGACGACGACGCATACGCCGCGGAGAGACTCCCGGCGAGCGCCCCTCCGACGATCGCGCCGCCCAGGTGAACGAGCTTCTCGGTTCGTCCCCGCACGCGCGTCGTTCGCTCCGCGAAGGCGAGACCGACGAGGACCGCGCCGCCCACCGCCGGTGACATCGTCGAAAGCACGGACCCACCGAATGCGCCGAGGGCGCCGCCTGCCGCAGCCAACGCATTCACGCTCCCCGATGCTGCCATGGCGAGAGCGACGGCCAGCGCGACGAGCAGCAGCGAGCCGCCGACCGCGCCCAATCGACCGGCGAACGGCGCGAGACCGAACGCACCTGCTGCTGCAACGAAGAAGAGGACGTTACGCATCGGCATTTTTCCCTCGGATGGCTCGCGGTCGGATCTATTTGCGAACGGAGCGCGCCATGTTCGCGCTCTCTTTGGCGAACGCCTGTTTGGCGGCGACCTTGCCCATGTCGCTCGACGGCTTGGCGCTGCCGAAGTCGTTCTTCGTGTCCCCGTAGTCCTTCATCTGCTCAGCGAGCGCGGCCTTCGCAGGCGCCGGTGCTGCCGAAGCCGCCGTCCGAAGATCAAAAATGTTTTTGTCGATGAGTGCCTGCGCGGTCACCGTGTCGCCGCGGTTGTATGCCTCCGTCGCTTCCATCTGCCGGCGCGACGCCAAGACGCTGGCGACGCTCGCGAGGACCGACGTGTCGCGCCCCGATTCGACCGATTGCGCGTCGCTCGTGGCGACGATCTGGAGCGGGCTGAAAGCGACGTTCGCGTCGTCTCCGCCAACGCGGTGCCACGCCGCGTGACCCTCGATTCCCCTTGTTTCGCCGGGTGAAAGGTATGTGGACAGCTCGACGAGCGCGCGCTGCTCGTCGCCTGCGAAGAGAGAGCCGAATTTCAACTCGACCTCGTTTCCGTCGCCGACGGTCTTCGCGTCTGCGCCGGAAGCGCGGGTGAAGGTGACCCCTTTGGGGAGCTTGACCCGGACGGTGGCGTTCTCGACGATCGTGTTCGCCGTCTCGTCGAGCTCGCGGTGGAGGAACGTCGCGAGAGCCGCCCCGTCTTTGACGAAGCCGAAGTTGCCGTGCCCGGAGCGCGCGACTCCGCCCATGTAGCTCTCGTCGAAGTCGAGGCCGATGCCCATCGAGGAGATGGTGATCCCGCGCTCGAAGCTGTCGCTGGCGAGGCGCTCGGCCTCCGCGCGTGTGGAATCAAGACCGTCGCTGACCAGGACCACGCGGCGGATGCGTTCACCGTGGGTGGACGCGAGGGCGCTCAAACCCTGAGAAAGGCCGCGTGGAATCGCGGTGCCGCCACCGGCCGTGAGCCCCCGCACGCGCGCCATCAACGACTCGCGGACGGTGCCGACGCGGGCGAGCGACTGAATGACCTCGGCGTCGTCGGAGTAGCGGATGAACGCGATCTCGTCGTTCGCATCCATGTCGCGGATCAACTTCACGCACGAGTCTTTCGCCTGATCCATCTTCTCCCCGGACATCGAGCCCGACGTGTCGAGGACGACGACCAACGCGAGCGGTGCGTGCCTCGGAGCTTGCTCGGCCTTGTCGGCGACGAGATGCACTTCGGCAAAGAGCTGGCTCCCGCCGGCGAGGACCTTGCCGTTGCTCAGCGCGATCGTTCCGTGGATGCCGGGGCCGGAGAACGACACCGAGTTGATGCTGCTCGGGCTGGCGATGGCGGGACTGATCGTCGGAAGACCTCCGCCGGTCGGCGCGCGAAAAAGAACGAGCCCTCCGGCCGCAAGAACGATGGCGCTCGCAGCAAGGCCGCGGCGGATGCGGGACGTGCGCAACCACATTGAAATCGACATGGCGTACTCTCCTCGCCCCGTTAAACGCAGCTCGATGCAAAACGATTTGCAGAAAGTTCGGGAATGCTTAAACGCGCTATGTTCCTCGGGCGATGCGCCGATCCGCGAACCTCGTTGCGCTGCTGGCCTTCGTAGCCATCGTCGGCGCAGGAGTCATCGCGTGTAGGTCTCCGCCGGCGCCCGGGCATGCCCCGCTGGCTACTGCGCTTCCACCGAAGCTTCGAAGCAACGTCCTTCGGTCCGACTACGCTGGGAGCGCTGCGTGCGCGCGCTGCCACGTCGACATCTCGGAGACGTGGTCGAAGTCGCCCATGCATCGGATGACGCGCCTTCCTCGCGGGGCCGAAGTGCAGGCGCCCTTCGACGGCAGCGTCTTCCGTTTCAAGGAAGATCGCGTGTACCTCGAGAAGAACGGGAGCGAGCGATTCGTTCGCCTGGAGACGGCGCGGAGCGGCTCGCAAATCTTTCGGGTGACGAAGGTGATTGGCGGTCACCATCGCGAAGACTTCGCGGGGATCGAAGTCGCGAGCACCGCCCCCGACGCGCCCACCGTCGGAGACCCGGACGACGAGCTCGTGCTCCCGCTCTCCTTCCTCATCTCCAAGAAAGCGTTTCGCTACAAAGTCTACTCGGTGATGGTCCGCGAGCGCCCCTACTTGCACGCCGGAATTCCCTGGAACAAGGCCTGTATCTTCTGTCACAACACCGCTCCGTATTTCTCGAGCATG
>JAYVXB010000636.1:0-12400 GCA_043785585.1 Deltaproteobacteria bacterium
GAACCCGCACGCGTGCATCGAAGGATGCATCATCGCGTGCTTCGGGATCGGCGCGCACGTCGCGTACATCTACGTTCGCGACGAGCTCCACTTGTCGAAGCAGCGCCTCAACGACGCGATCAAAGAAGCGCACGCCAAGGGCTACCTCGGGAAAAACGCCTTCGGCACCAACTACGCGGTCGACGTCATCGTCCACTCCGGCGCGGGCGCGTACATCTGCGGCGAAGAGACCTCGATGCTCAACTCGCTCGAGGGCAAGCGCGGCGAGCCGCGGATGAAGCCGCCGTTCCCGGCGCAAGCGGGCGCGTTCGGTTGCCCGACGACGGTGAACAACCTCGAGACGGTCGCCGCGTGCCCCGTCGCGTTCGAGATGGGATGCGAAGAGTTCTCGAAGCTCTCCGCGCTCCACCACATGAACGACGGCGGCGTGCGCCTCTACGGCGTCAACGGTCACGTCAACAAGCCGTGCGTCGTCGAGCTCGCGTGCGGGCCGACGATCAACGAGCTCATCAACGACGTCGCGGGCGGAGTCCTCGGTGGACGCGGCGTCATGTGCGTCATCCCGGGCGGATCGTCGACGCCGATTCTTCGTCCGAGCGAGACGGTCAACGCGCCCGACGAGAAGAGCCCGATGCATGCGTGGCACGGCAAGAGCGTCTTCGACGTTCCGCTCGGCGTCGACACGATGCGCGGCTGCGGGACGATGCTCGGCACGTGCTGCGTCACTGTGCTCGCGGACGGTACCGACCCGGTGATGGCGCTCGAGAACCTGATGTACTTCTACCATCACGAGTCGTGCGGGCAGTGCACGCCTTGCCGCGAAGGCTCGGCGTGGCTCGATCGCACCGTGTCGAAGATCTTGGACGGCGACGGCAGCATGGCCGACGTCGCGTCGCTCCACGACATCGCGAACAACATCATGGGCAACACGATCTGCGCGTTTGGCGAAGGGACGGCGATGCCCGCGCTCGCGTTCATCCAAAAGTTTCGCAAGGAGCTCGAGGCGTACGCCACCGGCGCGAAGAAGCGCAAAGGCGCGCGGCTCACGCTCCCGGACGACGTCTGGGGATCGGTCGGAGGCGCGCGATGAGCCCGCTCGGCCTCGCGTACTTCTATGCGTGCGCGGCGCTCGCCGTGTTCGGCGCCGTCACGACGATCTGGGCGCGCAACCCGATCCGCGCGGCGATGGGGCTCTTGCTGATGATCCTCAGCATCGCGGGGCTCTTCCTCGCGCTGCACGCGCAGTTCCTCGCGGTGATCCAGCTCATCGTCTACGCGGGCGCGATCGTCGTCCTCTTCTTGTTCGTCATCATGCTCCTCGGGCCCAGCGCGGTCGCGCCGCGCGATCAGCGAGGCCTCTATACGCGCGTCTTCGGCGGTGGGCTCTTCGCGTTGTCGGCGGCGAGCGCGCTCTTCCTCGTCGTCCGCGGCGGCCGTCTCGTCGCGCTGCAGAACCCGGGGCACGACTTCGGCGGGATCGACGCCTTCGGGCGCGTTCTCTTCTCCGACGGCATCGTGCCGTTCGAGCTCTCGTCCGCGCTCTTGATGGTCGCCGTCATCGGCGCCGTCGCCGTCGCGCGCGGCAAGCAGATCGACAAGACCGGCACCGCCGCCAACGCGATCGTCTCGCCGTCCACTCAGGCCGAGGAGGAATGAAATGATCCCGCACGAGCACTACGTCATTCTCAGCGCGGTTCTCTTCGCGATCGGCGGCGTCGGCTTCCTTGTTCGTCGCAACGTGCTCATCAACTTGATGAGCATCGAGATCATGCTCAACGCGGTGAACCTCGCGCTGGTCGCGTTCAACCGCGCGCGGCCCGAAGGTCACACCGGCCAGATGTTCGCCTTCTTCATCATCGCCGCCGAAGCGGCCGAGGTCGCGGTCGGCCTCGCCATCGTTCTCGCTCTCTACCGGCTCAAGCGCACCGTGCGCAGCGACGAAGCCGACCTCTTGAAGAACTGAGTCCAGGCCAACGATGACTACGCAACCAGGCGGTTTGATGGAGCTGTTCCCGCCGAACGATTTTTCGCTGATCGCGGTCATCCTCGGGATGCCGCTGCTCGGCGCGTTCGTCAACGGCGTGTGGGGCCGTCGGCTCGGTAAAGAAGCCGTTCGCTTGATGGCGCTCGCCGCCGTCGGCATCAGCTTCCTCGCGTCGATCTTCGCGTTCGTGTCGCTTCACGCGCACGTCGAGGCGAACAAACACGAGCACGTGAAGCTCGTGTGGAACGCCTGGGAGTGGATGCACACGAGCGGCTCGCGCGAGAGCAACATCCCGATCGACGTGAAGTTCAGCATCGACGCTCTCAGCGGCGTCATGATGCTCGTCGTCACGGGCGTCGGCTTCCTCATCCATTTGTACGCGACGTCGTACATGGACAAGGACAAAGCCTACTGGCGCTTCTTCGCGTACCTGAACCTCTTCATCTTCTCGATGCTCGTCCTCATCTTGGGCGACAACCTGCCGATCCTCTTCGTCGGTTGGGAAGGCGTCGGGCTCTGCTCGTATCTGCTCATCGGGTTTTGGTACGACTCGAAGGCGAACGCGGACGCCGGCAAGAAGGCGTTCATCGCGAACCGCATCGGCGACTTCGGGCTCATCTGCGCGATGTTCCTCATCGCTCAGTATTGCGGCTCGCTCGACTGGACGGGGATCTCGAACAACGCGCTCAACTTGGTCGGTGGTCCGGACGGACAACAGATTCACGTCTGGCCGATCGGCGGCGGGCAGTACCAAGGCATCCTCTCGTTCCTCCAGCCGAAGAGCCCGGTGACGATCTCCGCGGCGACCGCCGTCGGGATCGCGCTGCTTCTCGGGTGCACCGGCAAGAGCGCGCAGATTCCGCTCTACGTCTGGCTCCCCGACGCGATGGCCGGCCCCACGCCGGTGTCCGCGCTCATCCACGCAGCGACCATGGTCACGGCCGGCGTCTACCTCGTCTGCCGCATGTCGTTCGTCTTCGCGCTCTCGCCGTTCGTGATGATGCTCGTCGCGTGCATCGGCGCAGCGACCGCGGTCTTCGCCGCGACGATTGCGCTCGTGCAGAACGACATCAAGAAGGTGCTCGCCTACTCCACGGTGAGCCAGCTCGGCTTCATGTTCCTCGGCGTCGGCGTCGGCGCGTTCACGGCCGGCTTCTTCCACGTCTTCACGCACGCCTTCTTCAAGGCCTGCCTCTTCCTCGGAGCCGGCAGCGTCATCCACGCGATGCACGCGCGCATCCACGATCCGGACAAGTCGCAAGACATCCGTCACATGGGCGGCCTGAAGAAGTTCATGCCGCTCACCTTCTGGACGTTCGCGGCGGCAACGGCGGCGATCATCGGCCTCCCGTTCACGAGCGGCTTCTTCTCGAAGGACGAGATCCTCTTCAAGGCGTTCACGAACCACTCCGTGATGCCAGAGCGGGCGATCGCGGCGATCACGCAGCAGGTCCGCGCGCGCACGCACGATAGCGGCGACGCGCTCGAGCGTGCGGTCAACGCGGCGTACTTCCACCCGCCGGCGTGGCTCGGGACGGCGCTCTACGTCGCCGCCGTGCTCGCGGCGACGATGACGGCGTTCTACATGTGCCGCATGTTCATCCTGACGTTCTTCGGCGACTTCCGCGGATGGACGATCGGACGCCCGTCGATGCTCGCGACGTCGGAGAGAGACAGCCACGCCGACGCCGATCACCACCACGACGACCTCACGACGCCGGGGCGGCCGCCGCACGAGTCGCCGTGGCAGATGACCGTGCCGCTCATCATCCTCGGCGCGTTCTCCGTCCTCGCCGGCGTGCTCAACCCGGGCTTTCACCTGTTCGAGAAGCTCTTCAAGCAAGACGCGCCGCTCGAGCATTGGCTCCATCCGGTCTTCGCGGCGACGGTCGATTCGTCGGTGAAGGTCTCCGAGGGTGCCGAGCACATGGAGTGGACGCTCGCGCTCGGTGGCATCGGCGCGTTCGCCGTCGGCACGGGCATCGCGTACTGGATGTACGTCACGAGCAAGGGCGTGCCCGCAAAGCAGCTCGCGCAAGCGCAGCCGGGCCTCTACAAGCTCCTCCTCGACAAGTGGCGCATCGACGAGCTCTACGACGCGACGATCGTCGCCGCGGTCGACTCGCTCGCCGAGACGAGCGCGTCGTTCGACAAATGGATCGTCGACGGCATCCTCGCGAAGATGACCGCGCTCATCGTCAGCGCAGCCGGCACCGTGCTCCGCGCGTTCCAGAACGGCGTCGTTCACCTCTACGCGGCGCTCATGGTCGTCGGGATGGCGTTCATCGGGTGGTTCTTCATCGCGCCGCATGCGGACGCGACGATCAGCGAGACCAACGGCATGTACACGGTGTCTGCGGGACCGGGCATGGGCTACTCGTACAAGTGGGACGCGGACGGCGAGACGAAAGACGATCCGCCGGCGAGTAAAGATCCACTCGTGAAGAACGTGAAGGTCGAGTCGGGCAAGACGCGAAACGTGAAGCTCGAAGTGACCAACGCATTCGGCTTCAAAAAGACGAAGACGATCACCCTGACGCGCCCTGAAAAGGCTGCCGCGCAGGATCAACTGGGGCAACTCTGATGTCGAACGACAGGCACTCGGTCGCTGCTGGCGAGACGGACGAGCCGGAGACGGCGCCGCGCGCGCCCGGTCCGGCGCAGATCGTCGCGCTCGTGCTCCTCGCCGGCGCCGCGGTCGTCGCCGCGCGCTACGTCAACAACGCGATCCCGGTGATCGTCGCCGGCTTCGTCGCCGCGCTCACTCCGCAGAAGCACGGATGGTCGGTCCGCGCGCCGATCGGCGTGATGGCCGGGCTCCTCGCGCTCTTCGTCGTGCGGATGTGGCCGTCGACCGACGTCGCGGACATCGCGGCGCCACCGTCCGAGGCGGGCTCGGTTCTGTCTTCGCTCATCGGCCTCCCGATCATCGGCGCGATCGCCATCCTCTTCACGCCGCGCCAAGCGACGCGGACGCTCAAGTGGATGACGCTGGGCCTCATGTTCGCGACGCTCGCGGCGGCGGTCCCGCTGCTTCGCGTTCCGATGGGGCGCGGCTTCCACTTCAACGAAGAGTTCGTCTGGCTCTCGCGCTTCGGCATCCACTACCACGTCGCGGTCGACGGCATCTCGCTCTGGCTCATCGTGCTGACGGTGATCATCACGCCGATCGCCGCCTTCGCGTCGTTCGGATCGATCCACACGCGCATCAAGGACTGGTGCTTCGCGCTCTTGATGCTCGAAGGGGCGATGCTCGGCGCGTTCCTCGCGCTCGATCTCTTCCTCTTCTACATTTTCTGGGAGCTGATGCTCATCCCCATGTACGTCATGATCGGCGTATGGGGCGGCAAGGATCGCATCAAGGCGGCGATCAAGTTCTTCCTCTACACGATGTTCGGCAGCGTGCTGATGCTCGCCGCGATCCTGTACCTCGCGTACCAGTACTCGAAGGTATCGGGCGGGCAGATGAGCTTCGACTACTTCGAGCTCCAGCGCGTGCTCTTGCCGCGCAACGTGCAGATGTGGCTGTGGGGGGCGTTCACGCTGTCCTTCGTGATCAAGGTCCCGATGTTCCCGGTGCACACGTGGCTGCCGGACGCGCACACCGAAGCGCCGACGGGCGGCTCGGTGATTCTTGCCGCGGTCATGCTCAAGCTCGGGACGTACGGGTACATCCGCTTCTCGATGGGGCTCTTCCCCGAAGCGAGCGGCGAGCTCGCGGCGAACCTCGCGGGCGTCGCGGTCCTCGGCGGCGTCCTCTACGGCGCGCTCTGCGCGTGGAAGCAAGACGACGTGAAGCGACTCGTCGCGTACTCGTCCGTCGCGCACCTCGGCTACGTCATGCTCGGTCTCTTCGCGGCGACACCCGCGGCGATGGAGGGCGCGGTCCTCCAGATGGTGAACCACGGCATCTCGACCGGCGCGCTCTTCCTCTTGGTCGGCGTCATCTACGATCGACGCCACACGCGCATGGCCGACGAGTTCGGCGGGCTGTCGAAGCCGATGCCTGTCTTCGCGACGCTCTTCATCATCGTCACACTCGCCAGCGTCGGCCTCCCGGGGACCAACGGCTTCATCGGCGAGTTCATGGTCATCACCGGGACGTTCGCGTCGAACAAGCTCGGCCACTTCAACGGCGTGCAGGCCGTCGGCGCGGCGATCGGCGTCATCTTGGGAGCGCTCTACATGCTGAGCGTCGTCCAAAAGATGTTCTTCGGTCCGATCACGAAGAAAGAGAACGAGCACGTCAAGGACATCAACGGCCGCGAGCTCATCGCGCTCGCGCCGCTCGTCATGCTCGTCTTCGTCATCGGTCTCTTCCCCAACATCTTCCTCGTGCAGATCAAGGACGCGACGACGCGCGTCCGCGACGATCTGCAGAACCGGCTCGAGATGAACCCCGCGCCGGCGTTCTACCAAGGACCGGCGCGTCTCTTGTCGCGCCGGCCCGAGGCAACTCGGGTCTTCGTCGCGGTCGCACCGCCGAAGGCCGGAGAGCCGCACGCTGGGGCACCGCCCGCGATGGACGAGCACGGTCATGCGGCGCACTGAGGGACGACGAACATGGCTTTGATCTTCGCACTGTCTCCTCTCCTCATCGTCGGCATCGGCGCGATGCTGCTGATGATGGCCGAGGCGTTCTCCAAACGACGCGGCGGGCTCGCGCTCGGCGCGGCGATCATTCTCTTCGCGGGCGCCGTGTTCTCCGCGGCGGTCTGGCTGAAGGGCGTCGAGAACATCGAAGGGATCGCGTCGCTCGCGCCCTGGCTCATCCTCGACAAGTTCACGCTCTTCTTCGAAGCGCTCCTCTGCCTCGGCGGCGCGCTCGCCGCGCTCCTCGCCGGCGGGTACCTGCCCGAGCACAAGCTGGATCGCGGCGAGTTCTACTCGCTCATCCTGTTCGCGACGTTCGGCGCGATGATGCTCGCGGCTTCGGGCGATGCGCTGACGCTCTTCCTCGGGCTCGAGACGATGTCGATCGGCGCGTATGCGATGACGGCGTTCCGTCGCGCGTCGCCGCGATCCGCCGAAGCCGCGCTGAAGTATTTTCTCCTCGGCTCGTTCGGCGCGGCGATCCTCCTGTACGGCTTCGCGCTCCTCTACGGAGCGACGGGCCACACGGATCTCGTCGGCATCGGCGTGGCGCTCAAGGCGGGCGCGGCGAAGAACCCGATGGTCATCTGCGCGCTCGTGCTCGTGCTCACGGGCCTCGTCTTCAAGGTGAGCGGCGTGCCGTTCCACGCTTGGACGCCGGACGCCTACGAAGGCGCGCCGACGCCGGCGACGACGTACATGGCCGTCGCCGTGAAGAGCGGCGCGTTCGCGATGATGCTGCGCGTCCTCCTCACGTCGTTCGGCGACGCGCAGTCGATGTCGTGGTCGGCGGGCTGGCCGCCGGTGCTCGCGATGATCGCGGTGCTCACGATGACGGTGGCGAACCTCATCGCGGGTCGGCAAGAGTCGGTCAAGCGAATGCTCGCGTACTCGAGCATCGCGCACGCCGGCTACTTGCTCATCGGCGTCGTCGCGACGATGCGCGTCCCCGAGACGGCCGTCGCGAGCGTCCTCTTCTATCTCCTCACGTACACCGTCTCGACCGCCGGCGCGTTCGGCGCGCTCATTCTCTGCGGCAGCCGCGGCGCCGAAGCGGTGAGCTACGAGGATCTCTCCGGCATCGGACGTCGCCATCCTCCGGCAGCGCTCGCGTTCGGGCTCTTCCTCATCTCGCTCGCGGGTGTGCCGCCGACGGCCGGCTTCTTCGGCAAGTGGTTCATCTTCAAGGCGGCGATGGACGGCGGCTTCTACTGGCTCACGATCATCGCGTTCGTGAACAGCGTCATCGGCGCGTACTACTACCTGCGCGTCATCGTCTACATGTACATGCGCGAGCCCGCCGCCGGCGCGCCCGTCGCGGTGCCCATGCGTTCGGGCTACGTGACGACGGCGCTCCTCGTCAGCGCCGTGCTCGTCCTCGTGCTCGGCCTCAACCCGGGCAAGTCGCTCGACATCGCGCTCAGCGCCGCGAGCTTTCTCGCGGGCAGCTGACGCACGCGGCCGCGCGCGGCCATGAGGCGGTACGGATGTTGAAACGTTGGCTGCCGATGCGCCTTTCTCCTGCCCTTTTTGTCACCATCGTTGGCGGCATCGTGCCGGTCGTTGCCTGCAAGGACACGCCACGCGAGTCACCGAGCGACGCCGCGGTAGCGTCGGCGGCGTCCGCGTCCGCGACGCCAAGCGCATCGTCCACGTCGAGCGCGCCCGCCAACGCGCTCCCCGTCCCGTCCGCGAGCGTCGCCGCCGCCGTCAACCCGCGCGGTCTCCCGATGTACGAAGGCCCGCTCGGGAGCATCGAAGGGACGATCACGATCGAAGGCGACAAGCCACCGACCGTTCCCGATCTCGACTTCTCGAAATGCCCGAACGGCGCGAAGGCGTACGCAAAGCTCTTCCGCGAAGGGGCACCGCTGGCGAACGGAGCGCGCCCGCTCGCCGACGCGCTCGTCGCCGTCACGGACTTCGCTCCCGGGTATTTCGTCCCGGAGCGAAAGCTCGGGGTCAAGGTCTCGATCGACGACTGCGTCTTCACGCCGCGAACGATCACGATGACGTTCGGACAGCGCATGGAGATCCTCAACAACACGAAGAACATCATCGCACCGTCGCTCGATCGCGCGCCGACGCCCGCGCTCCTCATCGCGCCGCCCGAAGCGCACGGCGATCCGGTGAAGCTCTACCCGCCGCACCCCGGGTACTTCACGCTGCTGGACAAGATCGATCTCGAGTACCTGACCGCGGACGTGTACGTGCTCCTGCATCCGTTCCACACGGCGACGACGCTCGACGGTCACTACCGCATCGACGGCGTGCCGGTGGGCAAGGCCAAGGTCTTCACGCGCCTTCGGGTGATCGGACGCGAGGTCGCGAAGGACGTCGAGATCGTGGCGGGACAGACGACGAAGATCGATCTGGTGCTGCGCTACGAGAAGCGCGACGCGAGCGCGCCGGCGACGGACGCGGGGCCGCGCGTGAAGACGATTCCGTAGCCCGCGTCCAAGCGCTTCTTTTTGAGATTCGCGGGAAGACGGGAAGTTGGGATTGGATCCCAAAGAAACTTCCCGTCTCCTGTGAAAACGCTCACTGGGCCGAACGTGCGCGCTCGGCAGGGGTGCGTGCGACGGCGGACAGGATTGCGCGGGCGCGGGCGGCGGTTGCGGAGTCGCCTCGTTTGGTCGCAACGTCGAAGGCGGCGGCGGCGACGAGCGGATCGCCGGGATCGCGCGCGAGGAGATGGGCCGCAGGCTCGGAGGCAGCGGCGTCGTGCGCGAGATCGACGCGCGCCCAGGCGACGGCGACGAGCGCGTCGCGATCGCGGACACGCGCGAGGCGGCGTGCGAGCTCGACGGCGCGTGGGGCGTCGGGGCGCGCGAGCGCGAAAGCGAGGAGCTCGTGGCGCGCGTCGAGGTGGGCGGGTGCGGTGGGCGTGCCGGCGAGCGCGGCGTCGGGCGGCGGTTGCATGCGGCGCGCGGCGAGCTCGACGGCGGCGTCGAGCGGGAGCTCGGACTCCGCAAGGACGCCGCGCGCCGCGAGATCCGCGGCGATCGGCGCGACGACGGCGTCGCCCGGCAAGAGCGCGTCGTGCGGGGTCGACGCGACAATGCGCGTCGCGTCTTCGTCGGACGACGCGCGCGCCAGCGTCCGCGCGAACGCGAGGAGGCACTCCGCGGGAACCGTGATCGAAGCGTCCACTCCGCGCGCGCCGCGCATCCCTTCGAACGCCGCCGCGACGGCCGCCGCGTCGCCGCGCCCTCCCGCGACCGCCGCGAGCACCATGCGCGCCCCGCGAGCCCGCGGATCCGCCGCGACGACCGGCGCCGCGAGGTCGCGCGCGATGTCGTCGGCGCCGAGGAGCGACGCGCGCCCTGCCGTTGCTTCGAGCCCCAAGTGCGTGCGCGTGGCGCGGAGCCGCACGCGCTCGAGATCGCCCGCGACGATCGCCTCGTCCACGGCGAGCCGCGCGACGATCGGCTGCGATCGCGCGACCGGCGCGCCGAACCCATCGCCGCTCGCCGCATCCACCAGCGCCGCAGCGAGCGCGCGCGCCGCGACGATTTCTCCGTCGCCCGCGAGCATCGTCGTCGCCGTCGCGAGCGACGCGCGATCGAGCGGCGTTCGGCGCGCGAGCTCCGCCAACGCGCGCGCGTAGAGCGCGACATCCTCGTGCGCCCGTGCCCACGCGGCGAGCGCACGCCACGCCGCGACGCTCTCGGCGTGCGCCAGCGTCAGCGCGACCAGCCGATCGCGCATCGCGTCCCCGCGCGATCCGTTCGCCGCGCGCGCGAGCAAGAGCTGCAAATCCGTCGCGACGCGATCGACTTCCACCGCGCGCCGCGCCGCCGTCTCGGCGCCGACCGCGTCCCCGCGCGCCATCGCGCACTCCGCTCGGACCGCCCAGGCCTCGGCGTACTCCGCGTCGATGTCGAACGCGCGCGCTAGCGCGGCGTCGCTCTGCGGATCGCCCGGCCTTATCACGCAGAGAACGCGCGCGATTCGCGACCAGATCTCCGCGTCGTTCGGATCGTACCGAACCGCGTCCGTGTAGCCCTTCAGTGCCTCTTGAAGCTCGCCGCGCTCTTCTGCGATCGCGCCGCGCAAGAACGCCGCGTACGCCTCCGGCTCGATGAACGCCCCGACGACGACGCGCCCGTCGACCACGCGGAGCACGCCGTCTTGCTTCGCGCACCCGAGCGCGAGCGCTCCCGCGAGGGACGCGATCGCGACGACGCTCACGCGCACGATCGCAGCGCCTCCAGGAGCGCGTCGTTCTCTTCCGGCGTACCGATCCCGATGCGAAGCTGATTCGCCATCCGCGCGCCCATCGTGTGAAAGCTCCGCACGAGCACGCCGCGCTTTGCGAGCTCGGCGTGCAGCTCGCCCGCCGGACGCGCCGTCTTCACCCAAACGAAATTCGCGTCGCTCGGCGTGACCGTCGAGCCCGCGATCGTCGCGATCTCTTTCGTGACGCGCGCGCGCTCGCCGACGACGCGCGTGACGTGCGCCTCGACCTCACTCCACGCATCCGCGAGCACCGCCGCGGCCGCCGCTTGGCTCGTCGCGCTCACGTTGTAGGGCTGGCGCACCTTGTCGATCTCGCGGACGAGCCCTTCGTCCGCCTCGAGCCACCCGATGCGAAGCGCGGCGAGCCCGACCTTGCTGAGCGTGCGGAGAATGCCGACGTTCGGGTACTCGGCGCGCCATCCGCGGAGCGAGCCGCCGCAATAGTCGATGTACGCCTCGTCGATCACGACGAGCGCGTCGCTCGCCGCTTCGATGAGCTCGCGCAAGCGCGCGTCGCTCACGCGGTTGCCCGTCGGGTTGTTCGGCGTCGCGACGTAGACGATGTTCGGCCGCGCGAACTCCATCGCGCGCTTCATCGCGGCGACGTCGAGATCCCACGCGCCGTCGAGCGGAACCTCCATCGGCTTCAGCCCGTGCGCGCGCGCCGTCACGCGGTACATGACGAACGTTGGCGTCGTGGTCAGGACGACCGCTTGCGGCGCCTTTTGGCGCGGGTTCGCGAGCGCCGTCGCAACGAGAGAGATGACCTCGTCGGAGCCGGTGCCGATGAGCAAATCGTCGGCGCGCGCTCCCGTGCGCTCGGCGATGCGCGCCTTGAGCTCACGCATCCGCGCGTCGGGGTACCTCTCGAGCGCGGTCCGCGCGACGGCACGCGCGACGGCTTCGGCAATCGCCGGCGACGTGTGCGGCGGCGCTTCGTTGGCGTCGAGGCGGACGCGGATGCCGGGGCCATCTACGCTAGGGGCGTGCGGGACGTACGCCGCGAGATCGGCGAGCTCGGGGCGAAGGAGCGGGGCGAAGCGGTTGTCCACGGCGCCGTAGTCTTACACGATTTCCGCGTACGAGACCGGAGCTGCCCTCAGCGCCCCCGCGCGGTCACGCCTTCGCTCACGTCGTGTGAGCTCGCGTCGTCGAGCGCCTCGCGCGGCTCGTGCACGCCGTGCGCTTCGGCCTCGCGCAAGCGCTCCGCGATCTCGATGATCCGCCGCTCGACGCGCCCGAAGACGCTACCTGCCGGAAGACGCCCCGACGCATCGCGCTCCCCCGCCGGTATCCCCGTGAGGATCTCGATCGCCTGCGCCACGTTCTGCACGCAGTACAAATGAAAGCGCCCCTCGTCGATCGCGCGCGCAACGTCGTCGCGCAACACCAGGTGCGGCAAGTTCGGTCGGGGCAAGAGAACGCCTTGCTGGCCGTTGAGGCCGCGCGCCTCGCAGAGCTCGAAGAAGCCTTCGATCTTCGCGCACACGCCGCCGATCGCCTGCATCTCGCCGTGTTGGTTCACGCTGCCGGTGACCGCGATCCCTTGATCGATCGGCACGTCGGCGAGCGCGCTGAGGA
>JAYVXB010000637.1:0-3902 GCA_043785585.1 Deltaproteobacteria bacterium
ACCGGCCGAGGAGATTCGCCGAGGAGCGGAGGGAGCGAGCGAATAGGGCGACGACGATCGCCCGCCGCCGCGCGGTGTCGCGTAACACTTCGAAGGCGATCGCCGATGACCCGTTTGTAGAAAGAAAGAGGCGACGGCCGATCGCTCGACAGCGCCCGCTCGTATCGAACGATCCGAACCAGGGTTGGTCCCTCGCGACGATCCCAACCGTATCGAGCGTCGCCAGCGGGAGCTTGCTCGATGGCGTTCGAACGACCCCGACCCAGGCGTTCCAACGACTCCAACCCAGGAGTTCGAACGACCCCGACGGGTTGCGCTGCGTTCGACTGATTCCCTTGGACGATCCCGACCGCGCCGGCGAGTGGGACCGACGTTCGCGCTGGCAACGTGACGAGCGACTCCGCTACGGAGATCCCGCGCAGATCACGCCGAGCCGCCGGAGCGCGAACGTCCCAGCGGGAAAGGGGACGTCGCGTAGCCCATCAATGAACAGTTGCCTCGCATCGCGATATGCAACATGAAAGCGTTGCAGCGCTTCCAGCGCGAGGACGCGTCGCCACTTGTTCTTGCACGCGACGAATGGCCGAAGGTTTCTGCGTGGTTCCGACGTCTTCGGCCGGTCGAACGAGGAGGAGCGAAGTACGGCTTTTCTGCCGACCAAACTGACGCGTTTCGCGAGACGATGTTCCCGGATCTCGTGCACTCGCCGGAGGATCGTTTCCCGAAGGCGCACCTCCCAGTCACGCGCGCTCTCCGCGATGACCTTCGGAACCATCGCCCGAAGCGCAATCGTATCGGGCATGACGCTTCTCTCACGGAAGAAAAGCCTGGGCCGCGGAACGGTCAGCTCACCGCCCCCAATGAGACGCCAGGAAGACGCGCCCGGCCAGTCGCTCACCGCATCGACGAGATAGTCGACGACCGGATTCAGGAGCACATACAGGAGCTTGTCGAAGACGTCGGACGGGTCGACGAGCAGCGTGTAGGTCGGCGGCTCGGGTGACCACAAGTTCTCCCATCTCGACCACCGCACGTTGAGAACCTTCGCGAGCATCTGGTGGAAGTGGCACGTGAACTCCGGAAGGCGGCCGCGCGGATCGTGGACGATGGCGTGGTAGTGGTTGCTCATCGCGAGCCAACCGACCAGCTCGATTCCGAAACGCTGAGCGGCTTCGCCGAGGCAGTAGAGGAAAGCCTGGTTGGTCTGGTCGTCTGGTCGCAACAGGAACTGACGTTGCGAGCACCGCCGCGTGATGAGGTACGTGCGCCCGGGAAGAATGGGACGAGCGAGAGTCACGGACGTGGCGCCTGGCGAAAGTCGCGCCACGCGAATCAGGCTGAAATTCCCATGTTTCGTGCTGGTTCGAACTGGCGGCGGCAGGCGGAGAGGTGGCGGCCCCGACGTCGACGGCGAGGTCCGGCGCCGTGCGCGGAGGCGGACCCGACGGCATCGGCCGATCACGAAAGGCTGGCCTAAGCGTCGTCGAACGCCAACCCCGGTCGGGATCGTACGTTGCGCGCGGTCGGCGTGCGTCGCAAAGACGCGGCACGGGCGGCGTAGACCTTGTAACCTTCGCGCACCCAAGTGCGCTCTGTCGAGGTCGTGCTGTCACCGGCAGCCGCAGCCGATCCAAACCAAGTTCGCGAAGCCGCCGAAGACGCGGCGGGGTGGCGCGCGGGCGAGGCCCTCGGCGTTCGTGTGCTCAAGCGCTCGATCGACGCGCGCTCGCGACAAGCGCGGGTGCGCCTGCGCCTGGAGATCGCCAAGGACGGCCCGTTCGCGCCCGACCTCGTCGCGCCGCCCGTGCTCGCAAGCGTTCACGACAAGCCTTCCGTCGTCATCGTAGGGGCCGGCCCCGCGGGGCTCTTCGCGGCGCTACGCACGATCGAGCTCGGCCTAAAGCCCATCGTGCTCGAGCGCGGGAAGGACGTCCGCGCGCGCCGGCGCGATCTCGCGGCCATCACGCAGAAGCGCGTCGTCGATCCGGACAGCAACTACTGCTTCGGCGAGGGCGGCGCCGGCACCTACAGCGACGGAAAGCTCTACACGCGCAGCAGCAAGCGGGGCGACGTCGAGAAGATCCTCCGGACGTTCGTCGCGTTCGGCGCGAGCGCCGACATCCTCGTCGATGCGCATCCGCACATCGGGACGAACAAGCTGCCCGGAATCATCACCGCGATGCGCGAGGCGATCGTCAGCGCGGGCGGCGAGGTCCGTTTCAGCGCGCGCGTCGTCGACTTGGAGGTGACCGGAGGCGCAATGCGTGGCGTCGTCCTCGCATGCGGCGAGACGTTGGCGTGCGCGAGGCTCATCCTCGCGACGGGACACTCCGCGCGCGACGTGTTCACGCTGCTCCGCGACAAGCACATCGCGATCGAGCGAAAAGACTTCGCGCTCGGCGTCCGCATCGAGCACCCGCAGTCCATCATCGACGACGTTCGCTACCACACGCCGGCGCGCGATCCGTACCTTCCACCGGCGAGCTACAACGCCGTCGAGCAAGTCGCAGGGCTCGGCGTCTATTCGTTCTGCATGTGCCCCGGAGGCATCATCGCGCCGTGCGCGACGGCGCCGGGCGAGGTGGTGACCAACGGCTGGAGCCCGAGCAAGCGGAACAACCCGTTCGCCAATAGCGGCATCGTGGTGGAGGTTCGGTCGTGCCAAAGCACTCCCGCTCATCACGCCAAGGCGTCTACCCTCGCCGGCAGCCGACTTGGCATCGACGTTCGGGCGACGAACGACGATCCCATGAGCGGCGTCGAATTCCAGCGCGCGATCGAGCACGCGGCGTGGATCGCCGGTGGCCGAGATCAAACCGCACCCGCGCAGCGAATGACGGATTTTCTCGAGGGAAAACAGTCTGGGAGCTTTCCTGCGTGCAGCTACCCTCCCGGCATCGCGAGCGTTCGCGTCGACGAGCTCCTCCCGAAAGAAATCACCGATCGCCTTCGCGTCGCGCTTCGCGCTTTCGGGCGGAGGATGCGCGGGTATCTCACGAGCGAAGCTGTCGTCCTCGCAGTCGAGTCGCGGACCTCGTCGCCCGTGCGTATTCCTCGCGGCGCCGAGACGCTCGAGCACCCCCAGGTTCGCGGGCTCTTTCCGTGCGGCGAAGGCGCGGGCTACGCAGGCGGCATCATGTCGGCCGCGATGGATGGCGTGCGCTGCGCTGAGCAGTGTTCCGCGCTGTATGCCCCGTCGCGAGTCGAGACGAAGTAGCTGCGCGTCGCCTGACCATGGTGGTCTCCTTTGGGCGGCTTGCTTCTTCATTTCCGCCCTTCCCACCGGGGAGATCACGACCGAATCGCGGCCGTGCTAAGGACAACCCCATGAGCGATCACGTCCGCCTTACCCCCCATCACGGCGAGCTCACCGTCCGAGCTGCTGGCGCTCTCGTCGCCGAGACGCGCCGCGCAGTCGTCGTGCACGAGGCGGGGCTTCCCCCGAGGTACTACATCCCGCGCGAAGACGTGCGGGCAGACGTTTCCATCGGCCAAGGCTCCGGCAAGTGCCCGTGGAAAGGCGAGTGGCGCCACCTCGACGTCTCCGTGGGGGGAAAGCGAATCGCGAACGCGGCGTGGACCTATTTCGCGACCACCGCAATCTGCGATCCCGTAAAGGACTTCGTCGCGTTCTACGCAGAGAAAGTCGACACGATCGACCTCGGCAAGTAACCACCGCTGCACGAGACCTCGTGGGCGATCGCCAAACCTCGTCCGTGCCAATTCCGACAGCGCGTGCACCGGCAGCAGTCACAACGGCGTTCCGGGCAACGGCATCGCTCGAAAGCATGACCAGTCCTCGAGACGACACGCGTTCGGGTCATCGGTACGTGAACGTGCACTTCGTGTGCGTCGTTCCCGTGGCTTCGATCTGGTTGGTCCACCGCTGAGGGCCTCCGAAC
>JAYVXB010000638.1:0-3902 GCA_043785585.1 Deltaproteobacteria bacterium
AATGCCGTGCTCCGCGCGAACACGCAGGCGCGCGTCGGGATCCGGCTGGAATTGCGTCAGCGGGATGCCGTTCGGGATCACGCGAAGGACGCGCGCCGGGACGCCCTCCTTCGTTCGCGCGACCTCCGCCGTCTCGTCGGACACCGCGACGAACGCGGTGAGAAGCTGGAAGTTGATCTGCGCGAACCGCCCCGCCTTCGCGCCGAAGCCGCTCTCGCCGTGCTTCGTGTGCACGACGCGCTTCACGCCGACGAGCCGCGCCGTCGTCGCGCCGTAAATGAACGGCGCTTGGTTGTGCGTGTGCACGACGTCGGGTTTCAAGGTGCGAAGCCGCTCGGCCATGCGCAGCACGACGAGCGCGCTCGCGCGTCGCTCGCGCGTCACGTCGTACACCGGAATGCCGCCGAACTCGCGTCGCAGCTCGCCTCCCGGCGTGAGCGAGATGACGCTCACTTCGTGCCCGCGACGAACGAGCTCGCGCGACAGGTTCAGAATCAACCGCTCTTGCCCGCCGATGTTCAGCGTGAGCACCACGTGCACGATGCGCATCGTCACTCCGACGGTTCGCCTCGCGACGGTGTGTGAGCAGGCTTCGTCTCTACCTTGGCCTCGCCGCGCCGCTTCACCGGCTTCGCGGGAATGCCGACGACCGTAGTGCCGGGCGCGACGTCGTGCACGACGACCGCGTTCGCGCCGATCCGCGCGCCGTCGCCGATCGACACCGGCCCGATGATCTTCGCGCCAGCGCCGATGTGGATGTTGCTCCCGAGGACGCCGCACTCGCCCGCCTCGTTGTCGCCGATCGTGACCTCGTGATGCAGGTAGATCTTCGATCCGCCGCGCGCCTTGCCGTTGATGACGACGCAGTTCGAATGAAAGAGCACGAACCCCGGACCAAACTCGGCGCCGCGACCGATGACGCAGTTGCCGAGCGTCGAGTTGAGCTTGTTGAAGACCATCTCGAGCGCGCCGAGATGACTCTCGCGCGACCCCTGCATGAGGCGATAGAGCACCATCGCGAGCGTGCCGTCCGTCGCGAGCACCTTGACGATGGCGCGCGTATCGTCGCTCTGGTAACACCATCGCGCCTTCTCGCGTAGATCCTCACCGAGCAGCCGGAGGGCATTCAACATTGTCTTTCGCTCCTCAACACGACGCCGAGCAGATTAGCACGCCCATGGAAGCCGTCAGCGCGAATACCCCCGACTCGACCAGCACCGCGAACGTCCTTCGCGGTCGCGACATGTTCTGCTTCGGTCACGACTGGAGCGGCGATCCGCTGTCGAAGACGCACTTGATGCGTCACCTCGCGAAGGACAACCGCATCCTCTGGATCAACTCGATCGGCTACCGCACGCCGCAAGCGTCCGCGCGAGATTTTCGCCGCGCGATCAACAAGCTGAAGGCCGTCGCCGAGCCGGTCAAAGAGGTCGAGAAGAACATCTTCGTGCTCAACCCGTTCGCGATCCCGGCGTACGGCGTTCCGGGCATGCGCGAAGTCAATCGGCAGCTCTTGCGACTTCAGATCTTCCGCGCGATGAAGCGCCTCGGATTCAAGCGTCCGGTGAACTGGGTCTTCAATCCGACGGCGTCGGTCGTCGCGGGATCGCTCGGCGAAGAGCTCCTCGTCTACTACTGCGTCGACGAGTTCACCGCGTTCTCCGACGCCGGCACCAAGACGATGGTCGATCTCGAAGACCAGCTCATCAAGCGCGCGGACCTCGTCGTCGTCTCGGCGCAACGCCTCCTCGAGAGCAAGGGCGGCAAGAATCCGAACACGGTGCTCGTTCGTCACGGCGTCGAGTACGCGCACTTCCGCAAAGCGCTCTTGCCCGAGACGAAGATCCCCGACGACATCGCGAAGCTCCCGCATCCGATCATCGGCTACTTCGGCCTCATGGCGGCCGACTGGATCGACATCGATCTCATGGAGCACATCGCGAAACATTTTTCGGGTGGCTCGCTCGTCCTCCTCGGCAAGGTGACAGCGGACGTGTCGCGCCTCAGCGCGCTGAAGAACGTCCACCTCCTCGGTCGGAAGCCGTTCGCGGATCTCCCCGGGTACTCCAAGGGCTTCGACGTCGCGATCCTTCCGTTCCCGATCAGCGAGGTCACGCTCAACGCCAACCCGCTCAAGGTGCGCGAGTACCTCGCCGCGGGTCTGCCCGTCGTATCGACGAAGATCCCGGAGGTCGAGGTGCTCGGCCTCGCGCGGATCGCCGAGACGAAGGAAGCGTTCTGTCAGCAGATCGAAGAGGCGATGAAAGATCCGGGGCCGAAGGCCGAGCGCAGCGACTCGATGAAGGGCGAGAGCTGGGAAGGCCGCGTCGAAGAAGTACGTCGCCACGTCGGCGCGCTCGCGCCGCGCGTCCAGCGTCGGCGCTAGTTTCCCTCAGTTCGACTTCGCCGCGCGCGCTTCGAAGATTGCCTGGAAGCGATCGACGATCATCTGACCCGAGACCGCGGGGCTGATGTGGCGCGCGTCGGACTTCGCGGGATCGACGCGCGGCGGGTTGTCGAGGAATTCGCCCATGTGACGCGCGAGCGCGGCGACGTCGCCGGGATCGACGAGGCGGCTGACGTCGGGCTTCGCGATCTCCGGAATGCCGCCGACGTTGGTCGCGATGTACGGACGCCCGCACAGCTCGACCTCGCGGAGCACGTTGGGGATCCCCTCGGAGTAGCTGGGGAGCGTGAGAAAATCGCACGCGCGGTACCAATCGCCGAGATCGCGATGCGCGCACGATCCGTGGAACGTCACGTCACTCGCGAGACCGAGCGCCAAGACGAGCGCCTCCATCGCGGGGCGATCTTTGCCTTGGCCCACGACGCGGCAGTGGAACGTGCGGCCCTCCTTCTTCAAGATGGCGCACGCTTCCACGAGCGCCTTGATCCCCTTCGTCACGAGGACGTTCCCCACGAAGAGGATCGTCTTCTCGGCCGCGGGGATGCCGAGCTTCCTTCGCGCTTCGCCTTGGTCGCCCGGACGAAACACGTCTTTGTCGACGCCCTCGGCCACGACGCTCACGCGACGCGCGTCGACGCCCAGCGCGACGACGTGCTTCGCGAGATCCTCGCCGACCGCGACGACTCCATCCGCGGACGAGAGCGCGTCGGCGATGAGCTTGCGGCGTCGCGGGTTCTGCGTGGCGACGAGGACGTCCGAGCCGATGACCTTGATGAGGATCGGGATCCCCAATTCGCGTGCAATCTGCACACATGCCCAGCCGTCGGGGTGCGCCCAGCAGCAGAAGAGCGCCGTCGGCCGGAGCTCGGCGACGACGCGCTTCACGACGCGCCGAATGCTCCACAGATATTGCTGACCGAACCGATGCTCGAAGAAGCGCGGAACGTAGATCACGCTCGGGTGGTAGACGCGGAGGCCGCCGAACGACGCGTGCTCGCGCACGGGGAAGCGACCCGCGCGGAGATCGCTCACCTCCTCCGGCCACGGCACCGGCGCGATCACGCGAACCTCGTGATGCCTCGCGATCGCCTGCGCCTGTACCAGGTTGTACGTCGCGACGGTCGGCTGCGCGGGGCGCGGGAATCGGTTGGTGATGAAGAGGATGCGCATGAACCTCAGATCCCCTTGAGGCGCGTGTAGCTGTAGATGGTCCCGAACATCACGATGTCGAAGAGCGCGATCCCGAGGTAGTCCTTCACGCCGAACTTCACCACGAACGATGGGTCCTCTTTTTTCACGATGCCGTAGAGCGCACCGGCGATCCCGAACCAGACGAAGAGGAGCTGTTTGTACGTGAACGACAGAAAGAATATCCCGACCGACAATCCGATGAACGACACGAGGAGCGCCATCGCAAACGGCCTGATGCGCGCATCCATCGCCGCAGGCGTGCGTCGCAGGATCGTGAGCGGGATCTTCACGGATGACCAGAGCA
>JAYVXB010000639.1:0-3900 GCA_043785585.1 Deltaproteobacteria bacterium
CTTCGGCACCGCGAGGATCTCTTGGTAGACGAAGTACGCGCGCGACAAGAGGATGCGCTCGCGGCGATCCGGAGTCGCCTCGAGGCCGTTCATGATGACGTCGAAGTCGCTGCGCTCGAGCGAAGGCACGAGGTTCGACCAGTCGGCTTGCATGAACTTCGCGCGCACTCCGAGACGTCGCGCGACAGCGTCGGCGATCTCCACCTCGAAGCCCACGTGCTTCCCGGGCGTCGTCTCGTCTTCGTAGACGTACGGCTCGCCGCCTTGGATGTCCGCTGCGAGCCTCAGCTCGCCGCGCGCGCGCACGTCGGCGAGGCCGTCCGTCGTGACCGCGGCGTGAGCGACGCGCGCGTTGGTCGCGAGGACCAGCGTCACCAGCGCGACGAACGCGACGAGCGCGAGCACGCTCTTCATCCGAGCGGTGGTAGCACGCTCCGCGGCGGCGGCGTCAGGCGCGTTGCGCGCGCTCGGCGAAGACCTTGCGCCAGAGCGGGTAGCTCCACGCGAGGAAGACGACGTGGCTCGTGATGATGCGCACGATCCAGTACGCGTGCGCCGCGACAGGGAACGTGCGGAGCGTGAAGTCGTACAGGACGCCGTTCAGCGCGAGCGCGACCACCTCGACGGCGGTGTAACCGAGCGCCTGCTTCGCGAGGTCGCCGCCCTTCGCGCGAAACGCGAAGTAGCGGTTGCCGAGAAAATTGGCGATGCCGCCCGCGACCAGCGCGGGAATGCTGGCGACGCGAGCGTCGACGTGAAAGACCGACACGAGGAGCGCGAGTGTTCCCACGTCGACCGCGGTCGCCGCGATTCCGGCAGCCCCCGCGCGCAGGAGCTCGATGATTCGCGCGACGATCTTCGGCATCGCCTACGTAACGTAGCAACCGCGAGGCCAGCGTTCGTGACGTCTCCATGAACATGGTGACGCGGACTTGCGACGTGTTTTCACGCGAAGGTCGCTTCGCCGTAACCGCGCGTTCGCGGATACGCTCCGCCCAATGCGTTACGCCGCCCTGCCCCTCGCCGTCGCGGCACTGATCGTGACGACCGACTGCCGCGCCGACGACGTCCCCCCTTCGGGTGACGCCGCGATCGTCGCCGGCGCCGCGACGATCGTCCTGCCGCTCTCCGTCGGCTCGCTCTTCGTGGCGCAAGGCGACACCCTGCACGTTCGCAACGCCGGCGTGGCGATCATGGAGGGCGGGCTCGTTCTCGCGCCGTTCGTCGCGCACGCGGCGGTCGGCGAATACTGGCGCGGCCTCGCGTTCAGCGCCGTCCCGGCGACGTTCGCTGTCGGGACGGCCACGCTCCTCATGTTCGTCCCGGACACGATCGACGGCGGCAAGCTCCACATCCAGTACATCTTCGCGGCGACCTTCATCGGCGCGTTCCTCGGCTCGACGATCGGCATCGTCGACGCGCTCCTCGTGGGAGACCGTGCACGCGACCGATCGCGCGCGCCGCGGCTCTCGATCGCTCCGCTCGTCTCGCACGGTCACGTCGGCATCTCACTCGGAGGCACGTTGTGAAACTCGTTCTCGTCTTCGCGCTCGTCACGACCGGCTGCGCGGTCGTCCCGCAGAATCGGCGCGCAAAAATGGCCGACCCCATGATGCAGATCTCGGACGATCCGCTCGAGGTCTACCGAAAGCAGAAGTTCTACACGACGCGTGAAGGTGCGGCCGGCGGCGATGGGGCTGCGGCGGGCGGAGGTTGCGGCTGCCAGTGACCGCGCTCGCACGATTTATTTTCGCGTGGACGGCGATCGCGATCGCGCTCGTCGCCGCGCCGGCGCACGCAGAAGACGCGATCTCCGATCTCGCGATCCTCGGCCGTCCGCAGCCGTACTTCCGCCTCGACTCGATGCGCATGCGCATCTCGACGTACGAGCAGGGCGGGCTCGGCGGCTACCAATCGCAAGCGGGACCGACGCTCGGCCGGGGGTCGGAGCGCATGACCGTGCTCCAGCCGCAGATCGAAGCCGTCTTCAAGCAGGGCGAGCGCCTCACGCACCGCGTGTGGTTGCCGATCGACGTCGTCACCGCCGCGTCGCCCGACGCGATCGACCGCACGCCCGCATCCGTCGACGTCGTGAGCAACTCGTCGCGCCAGAACACCGGCGGCGCGATCGACTGGACGACGACGTACAAGGCCGACGCGAAGACCGAGCTCTTCGTCCGCGACGGCTTCCACCTCGAAGAGAACTTCCGATCGTGGAACGGCGGGATGGGCGTGACGCGATCGTTCGCCGAGGACAACGCGACGTTGTCGGCGAGCTTCAACGCGTACTTCGACTGGTTCGATCGATTCGACATCACGGGCCATCGTCATGGGCGCACGTCGCGCAGCACGTCGAACGGCAACGTCGGCTTCTCGCAGCTCTTGTCGGCGACGACGATCGCGCGCCTCGACTACGGGCTCACCGTGCAATCGGGCGAGCTCGGCAACACGTGGAACAGCGTCCCGCTCGCCATCGGAGAGCGCGGGCCGGAGATCATGCCCGATCGTCGCGTGCGCCAAGCGCTGTCGGGGCGGCTCGTGCAAGGGTTGCCGTGGAACGGATCGATCCGCGCGTCGTATCGGTTTTACACGGACACGTGGGGGATCGACGCGCACACCGTCGAGCTACAGCTGATGCAGCGCCTCTTGCCATGGGCGTACGTGCGCGCCGTGTACCGCGTGCACACGCAAGACGCGGCGGTCTTCTTCACGACGCTCGCGCCCAACGGCGCGACGCTGCGAACCGCCGACAGCGATCTCGACAAGTTCGTCGCGCAGACGTGGGGCGCGCACGCGGCGATCGACGTCCCCGATCCGAGATTGAAGACGATCCATTTCGACTTCGGGTACGAGCGCTACTTTCGCTCGAACGGCATGACGGTTAACATGTTCACGTGGTCCACAGGCTTTCGCTTCTGATCGTTCTCTCCACGTTCGCGGCGAGCGCGTGCACGTCGACGAGCGCGCCTCCCTCACCGCCCCCCGCAACGGCGCGCCTGCTCCCTACGACCGCGGTCGTGACGCTCGATCAGCGAACGACGGATCTGGCGGCGGCCGTGCACGGGCGACCTGCGCTCGTGAGCTTGTGGGCGACGTGGTGCGAGGCATGCACGACGGAGCTCGACGCGCTGAATCGCCTCGATGCGCGCGCGAAAGAGCGCGGGGCGCTCGTCGTCGGCGTCGCGATCGGCGAGCCACGCGAGCGTGTCGCCGAGTTCGTCGCGACGCGCGGGCTCAACTACGCGCAGCTCGTCGACGAGGATTTTCACTTTGCCGACGCGCTCGGAGAGCGGCGCGTTCCGACGACGCTCGTCGTCGATCGCACCGGGCGTGTGGTCTACGTCGGAGGCGCGCTCGACGAAGCGGCGCTCGCCGCGTTTCGATCGGCGCTGTGAACCCGTCGTCGCGAGCGAATCGAACGATCCCCCGTTTGTCAGTCATAGGTCAGGTTTGATCGCTCGATCGTCTTCGAGCGAAACCAGAGGCACCGAAAGATCGTACCCTCTCGGCGATGAATCTCGCGGGGACAGATCTCACCGACCTCTACCGTCGCGTCCGCGCGCGGACGGAGGCGTTGGCCGCGCCGCTCGGCGCCGAGGACCAGCTCGTTCAGTCGATGCCGAACGCGAGCCCGACGAAGTGGCACCGCGCGCATACGACGTGGTTCTTCGAGACGTTCATCCTCGCGCCGCGAGGGATCGCGCCGCACGATCCGCGCTATGGGGCGATCTTCAACTCGTACTACGAGGCGCTCGGCCCGCGTCACGCGCGGCCGAAGCGAGGCGTCCTCTCGCGACCGACGCTCGACGAGGTCGCCGCGTACCGCGCCGCGGTCGACGCCGAGATCATCGCGCTCCTCGCGAGCGCAGACGCGACGACGACGGCGACGATCGCCCCGCT
>JAYVXB010000640.1:0-33183 GCA_043785585.1 Deltaproteobacteria bacterium
ATCCATGGCGCAGCCGACGACGGACGCGCACGCGGCGAGAATGGTGAGAATGGATCGGGGCGACATTTTAATTGAGCGCATGGTTGGTCTCCTGCCTAAGGATGTTTTTTCGCGCGTGGAGTGCTTTCACTCGTTCGCGCCGAACCCGTGAGCAACCCACATGCCGCGACAGCCGCGTGGCGTGGTCGAGCGGCATTCCCGAGCGTTGCCCGTTCAGTGCAACACCCGAAGCGCAACACCCGTGCGGCGCTCGCAACCGAGCATGTTGCGCATTCGCGAGTCGGATCGCGAGTCGCCCGGCTGCGGACGTTTTGCTAGGGTTCACCCGTGAGCTTCCTTCGTGTGACCCCGTTCGCGCTCCTCGTTCTCTCGTGCTCCGGGCTGAAGGCAGGAGACGTCGCGAGCCCGAGCGACGCGGGGGCCGACGCGGCGGCCGACGCGGGAGATGACGGGCGCGCGTTCGATGCGGAGGCGGGAGCGTCGAGCGACTTCTTCGTCGACGTGAAGGCTACGGGCGCCGAGCGCGGGACGCAGGCGTCGCCGTTTCACACGATCACCGCCGCCGCGTCCGCGGCGCGCGCGTCATCCGCGAGCGTCCGCACCCTTCACGTGGCGGCAGGAATGTACGACGTCGCGCACGGCGAAGTGTTCCCCATCGATCTCCACGGGGGCATCTCGATCATCGGCGCGGGCTCCGGCGTCACGATCGTGTCCGGCCGCGGCTGGTACAGGACGTCGGCGACTGGGGGAGTCGCCAGCGACGGCATCGCGCACCCGGTCGCCTTCGTGGTCGGCGATCCCGTGCGTCCCGCCACGTTCGCCGCATTGACGCTGCTGCCGAGCGCCGCCGCGCCGCTCGACAAGTCCATCGGGATCCTGTGCGATCAAGGCAACGCGCCGCAGCCCGGCGACGCGCTCGGAGAGCCCACGCTCGTCGTCGACCGGGTCGTCGTCGGGCCCAACTTCGCCGTCGGCCTCGTCGCGACCACGACGTGGACGCCCGTCGCGAGCGGTTGCAACGCACGCGTCACCGGCAGCGCGTTCAGCGACGGCGCAGCCGGAATATGGGCCGTCGGATGCAATTCGGGACAGACGCCGCCGGCCGCCGCGCTCGCACATTCCTTCGTCGCGCTCCGTGTCGGCGACGGAACGGCAGGGAACACGTTTCGGCGCTTCGCGCTCGGTGGAGCCGGCGCAGGAGTCGTCGTCTGGTCGTGCGCGTCCTCCATCGACGTCCACGGCAATGGATTTGCCGACTCGGAGACAGGGATCTTGATGATTCGCTGGGTGGCGGACACCGCGGCGCCAACGCACGTATCGCTCGTCGCAAACACGTTCGACTCGCTCCGCGTGGCGGGTGTCTGGCTCAACCGAGCGTTGGTGGTCGACGAGCTGCGCGACAACTCCTTCTCCGGAATACCGAGCGCGCTCCTGATCTCCGGCGACGACAGCAACGAGCCGGCGACGTTCCCCGCGGTCGCGAACGCACGTGGCAATCAGTTCGTCGGCAACGGCACCGCGGTCGCGCTCAAGGGCGTCCCGAATCAGGCTTATGCGGGAGCGACCCCGCGCATCGACTTCGGACGCGCGGGGGACCCGGGGAACAACGTGTTCCGCTGCAACTCGTCGATGGGCGGCGCCGCGGCCGCGGGCTACGACGTGATCCTCGATGCCTCGCCCAAGGCGCTGGCCAGCACGTCGTTCGTCGGCAACTTCTGGGACCACGCGCCGCCGACGACGGTCACCGCAGCGACGGCGCAAACCGTCGCCGACGGGACCGACGTCGTGATGCTCACGTCGACGATGAACGCGAGCATCGACTTCAGCAACGCGCAGCTTTCGTCCGTGCCGTGCCCGGCGGGACGAACGCCGGGACCGTGACTCAAGAAGCCATTCGCGGGCACGGCTCCGAGCGGCTCGGCTCGCGCTGACGATTCGAGCGAGCGAGCGAAGGCGTTCAGCCCGTCATCGGCAGACGACGCCCGGCGTCGCGTCGTAGTCGATTCGCTGCTCGGTGCGCGGCGCGTCGGCGATGGGCGAAGCGCGCGTTGGCTCGCGTGCGGCGCACGCGACTGCGAGCGGCGCGATGGCTGCTCCCGCCGCGAGGACGACGCGCAATCAGCGAGATGCCATGTCGGCACGGTACGCGAGCTCCAGACGTCGCGCGCAACCTCAGCGGCGACCCTTGCCGCGAGCTCTTTCGAGCTTCGCTACGTCGGCAAGGTCTTGCGGCCGACCCGCTGCCCGCTTGTTCGCAATCAGATGATCGATTGAAATCACGCGCACCGGCACGCCGTCCCACGTCGCGTCGATGGCGTCTTCGAGTACATCCTTCGCATCAACTCCGTCCATCGCGCGGAGCAAGTCGATTCGCACCGGCGGACTGCCGATGAACGCGACCTCGTCCAGCGCGAGATCGCGCACGGCTTCGACCACGCTCCCCGGTGCACCGTAACGCGCAAGGGCACGCGCAGCGCGCTCGAGGTTCTCCTTCTCGCCACCGAGGAGCAGATCCAGATCCTTCGTCGCGCGCGGAGCGACGTGAAACCCAACGGCGTACCCGCCGATGACGACGTGCTCAACTCCGTCGCGCGCGAACTCCTCCAACAGATCTCGAAAGTCGGGCGGGAGCTTCATTCGCCGGCTCCTTCAACGACAGCTGCTCGTCCCACATGTCGAACACACATGCCAAACGCTCCTCGGGCGTTTGTGACAGCCACCATTCGAGATCCGCATCGTCGATCGCCGCTCGCCCCTTGGCGACGCCGCCGACCCAGTGGCGTCGCCGCCATTCGGCTCGGGCACGCGCATCCATGACGAGAGCTTAGCACGCGCCGTGCACTGCTTGCGCCGCGCTCGCCTCCGCCGACGTCATCACCGGAACGAACTCGAAGTCGACGAGATCGCGCCAACGATCCGCCCACACCTCCAGCAGCGCGGCGTCCTCGCACTCCATCACCTGAAAGCAGCGATCCCAATTCGTCTCGACCCAGCTCGCGACGTACGCGAGCCCGTCGGGGAGCATGCGCCCCTGCACGCGCGCGCGTGCGTAGACGGCGCGCGCGTCGCGGTTCTTGAAGCGTTCGACGACCATGAAGAGCATCGCGAAATGGTAGGTCGCGCATCGACGTCGGTCCAGACGTCGAGCCGCGGCTCGGCGTCGATGCGTTCGCGACAACGGACTTCGCGATGGCGAGCGGGCGCCTCCGGACACCGCGCGATCCATCGCTCTAGGGCCGGAAGCCGTACGACGCGCGACTCTTCGCGAAATTCGCGCGCGGACGCGGGGTGGACGTGGCAGGAGCCATGCGTTTTCTCCGGCAATTCGCCAATTTTCGCGCGGCACGGCGCCTGCTCTTGCGAGGGCCATGAGGATCGCTCTCTCCGTCGTGCTTTTCGCGGCCGCGCTCGCGGGCTGCGCGTCGTCCAGCTCCGACAAAGCGTGCGCCGCCGTCGACCATGCCGCGCTCAACGTCTGCGCCGCGGGGACCACGGTCAAAGGGATCGACGTGTCGACGTACCAAGGCGCGCCCAACTGGACGTCCGTGAAGAGCGGCGGCATCGAGTTCGCGATCGCGCGCATCAGCGACGGCACGACGCACGTCGACGATCAGTTCGCGCGCAACTGGCCTGCGATGAAAGCGGCCGGCATCCTCCGCGGCGCGTACCAATTCTTTCGTCCGGGCGAGGACCCGATCGCCCAAGCCGATCTCGTCGTGTCGAAGCTCACCGCGGCGGGCGGGCTTCAGGCGGGCGACTTGCCGGTCGTGATGGACATGGAGAGCGCCGACGGCGTCGCGCCCGCGACGATCCAAGCGAACATGCACAAGTGGCTCGATCACGTCGAGCAGAAGACCGGCCGAAAGCCGATGATCTACACCGCGAACTTCATGTCCGGGAACATCGGGACGGGGTTCACGGCGTACCCGCTCTGGGTCGCGAACTACGGCGCGACCTGCCCGCTCATGCCGTCGAACTTCACGCAGTGGAAGATGTGGCAGTACTCGTCGACGGGGACGGTTCCGGGGATCTCGGGGAGCGTCGACATGGACGAGTTCAACGGATCGCTCAGCCAGCTCGTCGCGTTCGCGGGCACGCCTCCGCCTCCGCCTCCGCCACCTCCGCACGACGCGGGGACGACGCCGCCGAAGGATGCAGGCGTGACGCACGACGCCGGTGGTGTGACGCACGACGCAGGTGGTGGCCCGGCGGCGAGCGAAGACGCGGGCGCGACGATCGGATCGGGCGGCGGAAACGCGCCGGACGCGGGCGCGGCTTCGGGCAGCAACCCCTGCGCGCCTTGAGAGAATCGCGCGCGTCGTGTCCGCGCTATGCGGGCCCGTGCGCCAGCGCCGCGAGCCGCGTGGCGTCGACGCTCATCTGCAGCGAGTCGCGGCCGTTCCGCTCGTCGACGATCCGCGCGTGGGCGCGATCGGCGATGTACGCGAGCTGATCGCCGAGGAGCGCGCGGAGGAGATCACCGTAGAGCGTCATTTTGATCTCGGAGACCGAGGTCAGCGTGAATCGTTGGTACGCCTCGTAGCTCTTGTGGCGCGCGACGATGGATCGCTCCTTCTGCGCGTAGAGCGTCTCGACGTCGATCGCCGCGCCCGGAAAAATGTCGCTCAGCGCCTTCGTCCCGCGTTCGTCGAGCGCCGCGCGAATCACCGCCCTCGTCGGGATCCACTCGTGAAGCGTCACGTCTCCGCGCTCGAAGAGGATGCGCAGCTCTTGGCGGTCCATGCGGCCGGCTTGCGTGAAGCCGTGGTAGAAATTCACGGGAACCTGGCCGTAGCGCGCGGTGCAGTGCACCTGCTCCTCGATCGCCGACCCTGGACGCAGCACGCGCCCCGCGGACTCGACCTTCCCCGCACCGAGCCAGCCCCTGAACATGTCGAAGAAGTGCACGCCGTGCTCGATGAAGATGCCGCCGCTCTTCTTCGGATCCCAAAACCAATGCTCGGCCGGGAGCCCCTCGTCGCACGCGTAGTTCTCGAAGTAGCCGTGGAGCACTTCGCCGAGGACTCGGGAGTCGATGAGCGCTTTGATCTGCGCGTAGAGCGGGTTGTAGCGCTGCATCAGATTGGTGGTGAGCACGAGGCGCTTCTCGCGCGCGAGGGCGACGAGCTCGTCGGCTTCGGCCATCGTGATCGACAGCGGCTTCTCGACGATGACGTGCTTGCCGGCACGCAGCGCAGCGAGGGCTTGCTCGTGATGCAAGAACGGCGGCGTCGAGATGTAGACGAGATCGACGTCGGGCATCGCGAGCATCGCGCCGACGTCCTTCACGTCGGGGAGGCCGAAGCGCTCGGCGCATTTCACCGCCGCCTCGCGATGCGTGCCGGCGATGCACCGGAGCGTCGCGCCTGGGACCTGCGCGAACTGCTGCGCCGCGAACATCCCGAATCCGCCGAACCCGACGATGCCAATTCCAACGCTCATCGTCCCATCATCGTGCGTCGTCGCGCGGTAGTCCGATCCATCGACCGCCGTGACACGATCGTGATGCCAGCGCGCGAGCGGTCGCGCTCCCCACTCGCGCGCGGCGCGTATCCAAGCGCGTCGGGCGGCATGGAGGCAGGACGCTTTGTCTAGTCGCGGCTGATCGTCAAGGCAGCGTCGAGTCGCCCTTTTCGCGGCAGCTCACGACGTCGCGCATGTTGCCGCGCGCTCCTCCACGATCGCGTCCGGCGACCGCCTCGTGGGTGCGTTCGCAGACGTAGAGCTTGGATTCGTGGCAGCCCTTGGCCACGAAGATCGTGTAGTCGGACGTGTCCTTCACCTCGCGGATCTCGATGGCGTCGGGGCTGCACGTGAACGTCTCGGCGGCCTTCGCGCGGATCTGTTGGTGCTCGGTCGCTTCACAGGCGGCCTGGGTGAGCGCGATGAGCAAGGCCGCGGATGCGAGTCGAAGCGTCGTCATGAGGAATATCCTGGTCGAGAAGGTCGGCGTCAGTACCACTACTCTGCCCGGCGCGTCCGCTTGCTGCGCGGAAGCTCGGCGCAATCGTGTAGCCTTCAGCGGGATGATCCGCGAAGAGCGAAGAGCGCGCAGAAGGTTGCTCGCGGTCGTCGTGTGCGCAGCCCTCGTGGACTGCACGTGCAAAAAGCCCGATCAGCAGTGGAAGATGACCTGGTCGTTCGAATCGACGACGACCGACGGCGACGCGCTGGTCCCCGGCACGTGCACCCCAACGCCGAGCGCCGACGCGCTGGAGAAGTCCCGCGCGCAGGCCTGCGCACAAATCTGCACCCGGTCCCCGTACGTCGCGCAGCCAGACCCGATCGATCCTTGTCAGCGGCGATGCGCGAGCGACGCGAAGCTCCTGAGCAGCAGCTGCGAGACGACGAGGTTCGACTACTCCTCGCCCGTGCCGCTTTAGGCCGGAAGGACCGCGACTTCTTCGCCGGATTCTGCCTCAGTGCGCGCTAGGTAGCGTCACATACTGCCTTCCGAGCGGCGAGAGCACTCCGGAGCTCGGCGCGAGAAGGTCGATCGTCGACAGCGCCGGATAGCGTCCGCTGAACCACGCGTAGCGAAACACCATCGGGTCGGCCTCGAGGACGGCGACGGCTTCGAGCATGTACTGATGTTCCTTTGCGGGTGTGATGTTCGCGTCGTCGAGACACGAGAACTCGGTGAGCCAAAGCGGCTTTCGGTACTTGGTCTTGTATTGATCGAGATAGTCGACGAGCGCCGATTGACTGCACGCGTACCAATGCGCGGCGACATAGTCGATTTGGCACCCGGCACACGCAGCGAAGAACTTGTCGAGCCAGTCAAAGGGATTTGTGGCGTTGCAGTTTCCTCCGCAATAGTTGAGCGCCGGCGAAACGATGGCGAGCCCGCGCGAGTGAGCGAAGGCTTCGATCTTCGGCCAGAGCGCGGCGGCCCGCTGCGGTGTGAGGTTCGCTTGCGTGCCGAAGTTCGGCTCGTTGAAGGTGAGGAGGAACTTCGCGCCGGCGGGCACCTCGCTCGCCAGCGCGCTCGGATCGAAGCTGCCGCCCCAGATCATCGGAACGAAGTCGACGCCGAGACCGACGTAGTTCTTTGTCGTCAGCGAGCCCTCGGGTCGCGGCGACCAGTTGTACCACCAGCCAACGCCCGCCGAGAGCGCGGCCAGATCGGCGTCGCTGTGCCCGCCAAACGCGATCCCGCGCTTCTTGCTGCGTACGCCGGCCGCGTCCCCAGGAGGCGCGCCGTCGCGCGGACTCACGGCACCGTCGCTCGCGTCCGGCGAATGGCCTCCATCGACGACACTCGCCGCATCGCTCTCGTCATTGGCGCCGTCGCGCGCACCGGCGACGACGTCGTCGCGTCCACTGCACGCTACGCACCGAAGCGCGAGGGCGAAGAAAAGTGCGCGACGAGGCATACACGGCGACCGTGCACGGGAGGTGCCACGCGCGAGCACCGGCGGAGCGCCCCCGATCGGATCGGATGGATCCGACCGCGTCGGAGCGCATCGTTCCTATGTCTCGCGAGACATGCCGACGACGCACAGACGACCCATTCGCGAAACACGCGGCATGCGCGTTGCTGCACGGAGCGCATGAGTTTCTTTGGGGGGCGCGCGCTCGTACTCGTGGGTTCATCGATGGCGCTCGTCTCGGCGTGCGCGAAGTCTTCGGCTCCAGCGGGATGGGGAGCGAACACGGACGCCGACGCGATCGACGGCGGTGGCGGCGAAGCGGGAGGCGACGCCGGAGGAGCGCCCCAGGACAGTGCGTCGCTCGACGCGCCGACCGACGGCACCGGGTGGCCTGCGTCCGACGCTTCGGCGCGGCTCCCGTTCGTCGTCGATCCGACCTTCGTCGCGAGCGGCTTCATGGGCGACGGCGAGACGCCGGGAAACATCGCGATGATCCCCGCCACGCCCATCGACAGTGCCGACTGTCACGGCCACCGCCCGAGCCCGACGCCCGCGGGAACGTGCCACGAGGTGACCTACACGCCTCCTCTATCGGGAGGCAAGGGTTGGGGTGGAGTCTATTGGCAATATCCACACGACAACTGGGGAATGCATCCCGGCTATGTCGTGGCCGCGGGTGCGACCAAAGTCACGTTCTGGGCGCGGGGGGCGCTCGGGGGCGAACAGGTGACGTTTCTCGCGGGCGGGATCGCGTCGCCGGGCAATCCGTATCAGGACACCGTCAAATCGCAAATCAGCGCGACGCTGACGGTGGACTGGGTGAGCTACGCGATCGCGGTCACCGGTCAGAGCTACGTGCAGGTTTTGGGCGCCTTCGGTTGGACGATGACCGCGACTGCCGCCGCGGGAGGCAGTCACTTCTTCGTCGACGGCGTTCAGTGGGAATAGTGCGGATTCGGGTCGCGACGTCGAAGGCCGGCTCGATCCGCTCTGACGCATCGGATCGATGCGCTCCGACGCATCGGATCGATCTGCTCCGATCGCGCCCCCGCCAACGCGCGCGAGACGCGCGAGACACCACGCCGACGCTCTCGCGAAACACGGGCACATAGGTTGCTGAAGGCGGCGTCATGACATTCCACGTGACTCGTTCGGTTCTCTTCACCGGCTGCGCGATCGCGCTCGTCTCTTCCGCGTGCTCGTTGGCCGAATCGTCGCCCGCAAGCGCGCTCGATGGATCGGTCTCGGACTCCGGATCGGGAGCTCCGGACTCGGGAGGCGGCGGGCTCGACGCCGGTCCGTCCATGAACGACGGCTCCGCCCCGCCCCCCGACGGACCTGGGCTGGCCATGCCGTTTCCCGTCGATCCCACCTTCGTCTCCAGTGGATTCATGGGTGACGGTGAGATGCCCGGATTCGTCTCGATGCTCCCGGCAAAGCCCACGGACAACGCCGATTGCAATGGCAAGCGAGCAATGGCTCCGGCAGTCGGTCAATGCCATCAAGTGACATACACGCCACCCGACGCCGGAGGCAAAGGGTGGGCGGGGGTCTATTGGCAGTACCCCGCCAACAACTGGGGAACGAAGGCGGGATACACCATTCCGCCGGGCGCGAACAAGGTGTCCTTCTGGGCCAAGGGTGCGGCAGGCGGCGAGCAGGTGAGCTTCCTCGCCGGCGGGATCGCGGGAGCGAGCAGCGCGTTCCAGGACACGGTGAAGTCCCAAGTGAAGACGACGCTCACGACGGACTGGGTCCAGTATTCGATCGACATCAGCGGCCAGAGCTACACGCAAGTCATCGGTGGCTTCGGTTGGACGATGACCGCAGCCTCCGCAGGGACGAGCGGGCAGTTCTTCATCGACGGCATCGAGTGGCAGTGACGTGAACGTCGACCTCGCGCTCGAGCTCGTCGCCATCGACAAGCGGTTCGGTGGTGTCCATGCCCTTCGCGGCGCGCACCTCGAGGTGCGCCGTGGCGAGATCATGGGCGTCTGCGGCGAGAACGGCGCAGGAAAATCGACGCTGCTCAAGATCCTCTCCGGCGTGCATCCCTTTGGCTCGTACGCGGGGGACGTCATCGTCGACGGGAAGGTGCGGCGAATGCACGGACCGGCGGACGCGCGCCGCGCGGGGATCGCGGTCATCCATCAAGAGCTCACGCTGGTGCCGGAGCTCAGTGTGGCCGAGAACCTCATGCTCGGGCGCGAACCGGGTCGCTTTGGGATCGTCGACGACGCGCGGCTCGAAGCGATCGCGCGCGCCGATCTCGCGCGCTTCGGTTTCGCGGACGAGATCGACGTCACCGCGCCAGTGATGACGCTCGGGATTGGCATGCAGCAGGTGGTCGAAATCGTCCGCGCGCTCCCGCAGGACGCGCGCGTCCTCGTGCTCGACGAGCCGACGGCGGCGCTGACGGCGCGCGAGACGGCGATGCTCACGCGATGGCTGGAGGAGCTGCGCTCGCGCGGCACGACCTGCGTCTACGTTTCCCACAAGCTCGGCGAGATCTTCGCGCTCTGCGATCGCGTGACGGTGCTGCGCGACGGACGCACCGCGACGGTCCTCGAGATTCGTGACACGACGCCGCACGACGTGGTCGTGGCGATGGTCGGCCGAGCGATCGACGGCAACGTCCGCGCGCGCGGCTGCGCGGGCGTCGGCGCGACGGATCGCGCCGCGAGGAAGCCCGTGCTCGAAGTCGCGGACCTCTCCGTGAGCCGCGCGAAAACATCGGTCCGCAGCGCGCGACCGCACGACGCGCACGTGGATGGCGGAGGGCGACTGTACGTCCTCTCCGGCGTGTCGCTCACGGTCGATGCCGGCGAGATCGTCGCGGTGTGCGGCGCGATGGGCTCGGGCCGCACCGCGCTCTTGTCGACGCTCTTTGGCTGCGCGCGCGCCCCGATGACCGGGCGCGTCTCCATCTGCGGCGCGCCGGCCGACCTCCGCTCTCCGATCACCGCCATTCGCTCGGGCATCGCATTCCTACCGGAAGACCGAAAAGGCGCCGGCATCGTCCCCGAGATGACCGTCGCGCAAAACCTCGCTCTCCCGTCGCTCGCGTCGCGCGACGTCATGGGCGCTTGGTCCCGCATCGGCTGCGTGGATGCGATCGCCGAATCGCGCCTCGCCGAGCGGCAGATCCGATCTCTGCACGTTCATGGATCCGCGTCCGCACAGGTGGTCACGCTCTCCGGCGGTAACCAACAGAAGGTCGTCCTCGGCAAATGGCTCGAGTGCCGCCCAAAGCTACTGCTCCTCGACGAGCCGACGCGCGGCGTCGACGTCGGCGCGCGCGAAGAGATCTACTCCATCCTCGAGGACCTCGCCGACAGCGGCGTCGCGATCCTCATGGCGTCGTCCGATCTCACCGAAGTGAGGCGCCTCGCGCACCGCGTCCTCGTGCTCCGCGACGGCGGCATCGTCGGCGCGCTCGATGGCGCCGACGCGACCGAAGAGGCGATCGCCGCGCTCGTCACGGGCGCGACCTCGTCGGCGCGCGACGCCTCTCTGGTGAGCGCATGACGCAAACCGTGATCTCCTCCCCGGCGCTCCGCACCTCGCGCCGCCCGATCGATCTGCGCGCGTCGCGCTCGGCGCGAACGGCGCTCGTCCTCTTGCTGCTCTGGGCGGTGCTGGCGATTCATCCCGAGACGCGCGGCGCGTTCCTCACGCCTGGCAACTTGAGCAACCTCACCGCGCAGGTCGCGGAGATCGCGATCATCGGCGTGGGGATGACGTTCGTCGTTCTGACGGGCGGGATCGATCTGTCGGTGGGCGCGGCGATGGCGTTCTTTGGTGTCATCGCCGCCACCCTCCAAATCGACCATCACCAGCCCGCGATCGTTGCCATTCTCGCAGCGCTCGCCGCCGCGGTGGTGCTCGGCGCGTGGCACGGTCTTCTCGTCGCAAAGCTGAAGATCCCGCCGTTCATTGCGACATTGAGTGGCTTCCTCGCCTACCGCGGCCTGGCGCTTCTCCTCTCGGACGCGCGCGGTCTCTCTCCGATGGGCGCGGACTTCGCGTTTCTCGGTGGCCGCATCTCGACGGGCGCGACGACGACGGCCTGCGTACTCGGGCTCTTCTTGGGTATCGCCATTCCGCTGCAACGCGCGAGGCGGCGACGTGCGCTCGCGCTGCCGATCGAGAGTGTATGGACGCTCTCCGGACGCACGGCGGTCATGGGTCTCGTCTTCGGCGCAGCCCTCTGGATCTACGGCGAGGGGATGCCGCTGCCGGTGCTCATTGCGGCCGTGGCAACCGCGACCGGCGCGTGGCTCCTTCACTCGAGTCGCCTCGGCCGCTATGCGTTCGCCGTCGGCGGCAACGCCGAGGCCGCGCGCCTCTCGGGGATCCCGGTGACGCGCGTGAAGGCGGCCGTCTACGTGATGACTGCCGTGCTCACGGCGGTCGCCGCGCTCATCGCCGCCGCGCGAACCAACGGAGTGACTCCCGGCAACATGGGAATCATTCGCGAGCTCCACGTGATCACGGCCGTCGTCATCGGCGGGACGAGCCTCTCCGGCGGGCGCGCGACGGTCCTCGGTACGCTCCTAGGAGCTCTCATATTTGGCACTCTGTCCAATGGGATGAACCTCTTGAACATCAACTCGAACTGGCAGCTCATCTCGACGGGGATCATCCTCCTCGGCGCATCGATGCTCGACTCGTGGTCGACTCGCGCAGAGGGGCACAGATGAGCCCGCGCGCGCGGACGTCGTGGGTAGGGGCCGTTTCGCTCGTCGCGCTCGTCGGCAGCGCGCAGATCGTGGGTTGCCGTCCGGGCAACGCGTCGTCGTCGGGCGACGCGGGCGCCGCCTCGGAAGGCGAGCACGGCAAGGTGGCATTTCTCCTCTCGACGCTGCAGGAAGAGCGATACAAAAAGGATCAGCGCTACTTCGAGGACGCGGCTCGGCGGAGTGGCATCGCGTCGTTCACGCTCTCGGCGGACAACGACAACGCGCGCCAGCTGGCGCAGATCGAGGACGCCCTCTCGCGGCACGCGAAGGTGCTCGTCATCCAGCCGACGGACAGCGCCGCGGCGGGCGGATACGTGGCAAAGGCGCACGAACGCGGAGCAAAGGTCGTCGCCTACGATCGGTCGATTCCGGGCGCCGACTTCTACGTCGCACACGACAGCTACAGCATTGGCGTCCTCCAAGCCCAAGCGGCGCTCCGAGCGACGGGCGGGCAGGGCAACTTCGTCCTTCTCGAAGGCCAGTCGGGTCACAGCGTCGCGAGCGAGATCGCTCGCGGCTATAGGGACACGCTGAAATCCAGCGTCGAATCGGGGGCGGTCACGATCGTCGTCGACAAGAGCCACGACGCTTGGTCGCCCGAGCAGGCGCTGAAGACGATGGAAGACGCGATATCCAAGAACAAGGGGAACATCCAAGCGGTGCTCGCGAACAACAGCGGCATGGCGCGCGGCGCGGTGCAGGCGATTGTGGCTGCCGGACTCGGTGAGCGCGGCATCTTCATCGCAGGCGCCGACGCCGACGCCGCGAACGTGAACTACGTCTGCGAAAAGAAGCAATCCGTCGAAGTGTTCAAGGACATCAAGCCGCTCGCCGAACAGGCATTGAGCGTGGCCGCGGCGCTCCTCCGCGGCGAGACGGTCGACGCATCCCGCAATGCGACGGGCGTTCTCGTCGTGGGCGTCCCGGTCGTGCTCGTCGACGCAGTCAACGTGAAGTCGCTGCTCATCGACAGCGGCTTCCACTCGGCGTCGGCGCTGCCGGCGTGCTCGAGGTGAGCGCCATGCGTGGAATCGTCCGTCCATCGAAGAGAGGTCCGTCATGAGTGCTCGCCAATCGAAGCTCGCACGCGTACGCACGATGCGAATCGGTGGGATCGTCCTCGGCATCGAGGTCGGTGCGCTCGCCGTGCTCGCGTGCACGCACCTCGTGCCGACGCGCGGTGGCTATGGTCCGGGGGACGGTGGCGCCGATTTCGACGGTGGCCCGATCGATCCGACGACCGACGGCGAAGCACCCGACCTCGTGAAGATGTCGTGCGGTGACGGTACGTACGCCGATCCGTGGTCGCCCGGGTACACGCCCGATCCCGCCGTGCAATCGTCGGCGCAAGCGATCGTCTCTTCGATGAGCGTCTCCGAGAAGGCCGATCAGATGCGCGGGACGAACCCGGGCGGAGGCTCCAACTTCCAAGACATCTTCCGCACTCCCGACAATGCCAACAAAGGCGTCCGTGGCTTTCTGTTTCGCGACGGCCCCCGCGGCGTGAACATGCTCGCGCAGTTGCCGGCCGGCAAGAACGGCTACTCGACGACGTTCCCAGTCCCCATGGCACGCGGCGCGGCGTTCGACATGGAGCTCGAGTACCGCATCGGCCTCGCCGCGGGCGACGAGACGGTCGCGTCGGGCAACACGATGCTCCTCGCTCCGACGGTGAACATTCTTCGGCATCCCGCGTGGGGCCGCGCGCAGGAGACGTACGGGGAAGATCCGTACCTCCTGGGGCGCCTCGGCAGCGCGCTCGTCACCGGTATTCAGAAGTACGTCCCCGCGTGCGCGAAGCACTACGCCGGCAACAACCTCGAGAACGGGCGCAGCAGTGCCAATGCACAAATGGACGAGCAGACGCTGCGCGAAATCTACGCGCGTCACTTCGAGATGATCGTGAAGGACGGAGGCGTGGCCTGCATCATGGCCGCTTACAACTTGGTCAATGGCAAGAAGGCGACGCAGAACAAGCACCTTCTCACGGAGATTCTGCGCAACGACTTCGGCTTCAAAGGATTCGTGCTCTCGGACTGGTGGGCCATGCCGCCCGGGACCGCGTCGTCGTCGTCGGACGCATTGCAGGCGAACGCTGCCGAGGCGGTGCTCGCGGGGATGGATCTCGAGCTTCCGTGGTCGTTCAACTACCAGCAGCTCGAGGCGGTGACGGGGGCAGGCAAGCCTTTGGCCGAGTCCGCGCTCACCCAATCTGCGACGCGAATCGTCGAGCAAAAGGTCCGCTTCAACGTCGCCAAAGTCGGAGCGACGATTGGGCTCAAGGCGGCCACGACGACGCTGAGCGCACAGGGATCGATCGAAAACAACGCCGATCACATCGCCCTTGCGCACGAGGCCGCGCTCAAGTCGATGACGCTCCTCAAGAACGACAAGGGCACTCTTCCCATCAATCGCGGAGCTGTGCATACCGTGGCCGTCATCGGCGCGGACGTGACATACCATGTCGTCAACACTGACCAGGCCACTGGCACCATCCATTTCGCGACCGATCCGCGATTGGGCGATTTGGGGAGCAGCCGCGTCCTCTCCGATCCGGCGAAGAGCACGGGGCCGTTCGCCGGGATCAAGGCCGCCGCCGGCGCCAACATCAATGTCGTCAGTGGCTCCGACCCGAACCTCGCAAACAACGCCGACTTCGTCGTCGTCGTCGCGGGGCTCACGCCCGAGGACGAAGGGGAGGAGTACACCGGCGCAGGCGACCGCAACAATTTCGCGCTCGACGGCAAGAACGGCTCGGGCGCGCAGAACGCGCTCATCGCGCAGGTGGCTTCGAAGAACAAGCCGATGGTCGTCGTGCTCGAGAGCGGGAGCGTCATCGACATGCCGTGGCTAGGCCAAGTGCCGGCCGTGGTCATGGCCTGGTACCCTGGAATGGACGGCGGCCGCGCGCTCGGCGAGCTCCTCTTCGGCGATGCGAGCTTCAGCGGCAAACTGCCGATCAGCTGGCCGAACAAATGGACGGACGAGCCGACGTTCAACGGCGGCACGACGACCCAGATGGACTACTACCTTGGATATCGATACTTCGATAAAAACAAGGTAACGCCCCTGTTTCCGTTCGGGCACGGACTCAGCTACACGACATTCCTCTATCGCTACCTCCAAGTCCCGTGCAGTGACGTCACGAAGAAGGGTGTCGTGAACATCCAAGCCGACGTCACCAACACCGGCAAGGTGAAGGGCGACGAGGTGTCTTTTCTGTTCGTCTCCTATCCGAACACGACGGCGCGGCGACCGGTGAAAGAGCTGAAGGGATTTCACCGCGTGTCGCTCGACCCGGGACAGACGAAGCGCATCACGTTCCCCGTCCGCGTGTCGGATCTCAAGTACTGGGACGGCGCGACGAATGCCTGGCAAGTCGAGAGCGGGCCTGTCGCAATCATGGTCGGCCCCAGCTCCGCAGATCTTCCGCTCAAAGACACGATGATTGTGAAGTGATCCGCGGCGATCGTACGCGCTGCGACCAGCTCCCGAGAAAATCATGATATCGAAGAAGCACCTCTGGAAGGCGGCGCTAGGGCTCGTCTCGCTCGCCGTCACGTTACTATCGACTCCTCGTCCTGCGCACGCGCAAGACGACGCGCCGGGACCGAACGATCCGCGCCCCGTACCACCGCAGACGTCTCCCGAGCCTCCGAAGCCGGCGGCTCCGGTCGACGACAAGGGACAGACGTTGGGCCCTCTCGAGCGTCTCCCACCGTCCGCGTTTCCCGAGCCGTACACGCGCGGCATCGAGGGGGGCTCGCTGCGTACGACGTTCCACGGACTGCAGTGGCCGTACTATCGAAAGACCGGAATCGGTGTCTCCGGATACGCGTGGATCGATTCGGGCTACGAGCGAATCAAGCGCGGCAATCCCAGCGAGCAGAGTATTCGCTATTGGCTGCAGCAAGGGCGGCTCCTCTTGCGGGTGACGCCGACCTGGAGTGACGGCAACTACTTCGTTCAAGCGCAAGCGGAGCTCGTCGCGAACAAGGACCAATCGCTCCACCAGCCCGACGTCGCGGACACCGACGACATCTGGGTCAAGGCCGGAAAGTGGAATGCGTGGGACGTTCAGCTCGGACGGTACGAGGCATGGGAGGTCTATCACTTTGGCATGGGGCTCGATCTCTACACACTCGAGCGCCAAGGGGCGTCCGACGAGGCCCTCTCCGCACCGGGGATCTACGGCGTCACGCATGCGTTCTATCGACCGGCGGGGGTCGGGCAGGCCGCGGTGCATCTGTACCCGACGGACTACTTGCGATTCGAGCTCGGGACGCAATTTGGGAATGAGTTCGGCTCGAACACGCTCGCGGCGCGGCCGGTCGGCGTCTTCGACCTGGGGTGGGTGAAGCTGAAGGCGGGCGCGGAATACAAGAAGCTCACCGACCAAAAAGAGAACTCCAAAGGAGAGACGACGTTGCGCGGCGCGGGTGGAGCCATTCAGTTCGTGATTCATCCGTACGTCGAATTCGGGGTCAACGGCGCGTACGGGCTCGTCGATCGCGTCGCGCAGGACGGTACGGTCGACGAGAAAGGGAGCAACACGACCTACAGCGTCGGCGGCTTCGCCAACGCGCGCGTCGCCACCGATCTCACCGTCGGCGCGGGGTTCAACTACACGTACCTCGAAGATCTGCATTTCGATCCGGCGCTGAACCGCGTCGAGAAGTTCAATCACACTCAGGCGTTCGGCGCGGTGCAATACCTGCTTCTGAAACAGCTCTACGTGAAGGCCGTTTTCGCGTACGCAAAGGCCGACTTCGCGCCCACGTTCGGCGACCCGATCTTCAAGAACGAGATGCTGAGCGCCAGGCTGAGGCTCCTGTTCCTCTTTTGACGGGGCCCCCGACGAGACGCGGCGCCGAATGCTTCGTGGGAATGCGGCTTCGCCCGCGTGGAGCGCATGCGGTATCGTGCACGCGGATGCGAGGGGACGAGGCACCGACCGATGTCAGCCCGACCGCGCGCGCGGCGAGTCCGCTCGCCGTCGGGTGCGTGCTCGAGGTCACGGCGGGGCCCGACGCGGGCAAGCGTTTCGTCGTCGATGGGAGCGCACCGGGGCGCACGTACATCGGGCAGAGCCCGTCGTGCGAAGTGCACCTCGCGGATCGAACGGCGTCGCGTCGTCATGCCGCGCTCGAGCTGCAGTCCGACGGCGTGCGCCTGACGGACCTCGGCTCGACGAACGGCACGCGCGTGAACGGACTGCGGGTGCACGACGTCGTCATGACGGGGGGCGAGACGTTGTGCATCGGAGCGACGGTAATGCTCGTTCGTGCCACCGCGCCCGTGCCGATCGCGGCTTCGGACGCGACGTCGTTCGTCAAGACGACCGGCGCGAGCTCGGCAATGCGACGCCTCTACCCCATCTTCACGCGCCTCGCGGCGACCGACGTCCCGGTGATCATCGAGGGCGAGACCGGCACCGGAAAGGAGGTGCTCGCCGAGTCGATTCACGACGCGAGCGCGCGCGCCGCCGGTCCGTTCGTGGTGCTCGATTGCACGGCGCTCGCGCCGACCCTGGCCGAGGCGACGCTCTTCGGTCACGAGCGCGGCGCGTTCACGGGCGCCGTCGCGAGCCAGCGCGGCATGTTCGAAGAGGCCGGCGGCGGGACGCTCTTCATCGACGAGATCGGCGATCTCGACATCGCGCTGCAAGCGAAGCTCTTGCGCGCGATCGAGCGCTCCGAGGTGCGGCGCGTCGGCGGGACGAAGTGGACGCGCGTCGACGTCCGGATCATCAGCGCGACGCGGCGCGATCTCGAGCGTGAGATCCAGGCGGGGCGTTTTCGAGACGACCTCTATTTCCGACTCGCCGTCGTGCGCGTCGAGCTGCCGCCGCTCCGGCGCCGCGAAGGCGACGTCGCGCTCCTCGCGCGCTCGTTCTGGCGTGAGCTCGGCGGCGATCCAAACGCGCTCGACGGCGACTACGTGAGGCGGCTCGAGGAGTACGACTGGCCGGGGAACGTGAGGCAGCTGAAGAACGCGCTGGCGCGTCGCTACGCGCTCGGCGAGCTCGCGCCGATCGAGCGTGACGCCGATGGCGCGACGCCCTCGGAGCGCGGCGGCGTCGCGGAGGGCACGATCGAAGATCTCTTCGCGCGGGTGCTCTCGCGGGCCCTCTCTTTTCCTGCGGCGCGCGAGGCGCTGCTCGACGAGTTCCAGCGGCGCTTCGTCGCGCGCGTGCTCAAGGAGCACGGCGGCAACGTCGGCAAGGCGGCGGCGGCGTCGGGGATCGGACGGCGGTACTTCCAGACGATTCGCGGGCGGATCCGCAAGGCGGAGTAGCCCGCTGCGCTCGCGTCGTTGCGCCCGGCGCGCGCCTCGTCTCAGAACGACATGCGAAGCGACGCGCCCATCCCCGCGGCCGCGGGCGCGAGCGTCACCGCCGTCACGGGGCGCGTCGCAGCGCGCGGCCACACCGCGACAGCCACGAGCGCAGCGAGCGAAGCGATGCCCACGCCGAGCGACAGATTCGCCAGAAGAAGGTCGGTGTGCAGCGGGCGCTCCTGATCGTCGTTGCACGCGGGCGAGCAGCTCCCGCGCAGGTTGGTCACGTCGCCGCGCGCGCGGAGGCCGAAGACGACGACGCCGACTGCGCCCACGACCGCGCCGCCGCCGAGACCCACGAGCGCGATGGTGCGCGCGGACGTCGACGGGGCGAGCGGAGGCGACGGGGCCTCGGAGATCGGCGCGACGGCCGCCGGCCCATCTGCGGGGAGGAACGTCACCTCCACATGCCGCGCGATCTCGCGCGTGCGAAGCACCACATCGACGAACGCCGACGATCCGTCTTCCTGCTCGAAGCGAAAGCGATACGGCCCCGGATCGAGCGCGTACGTGCGGCCGTCGAGCGCGGGCGCGAGGAGCGCGTCGTTCGCGAAGACGCGGACGCGCGTGAGGTCGTGTCCGGCGGCGTCACGTGCCGCGAGCACCACGCTCGGCGTCTCGGCGGCCACCTCCTCGACCCACGTCGAGCAGTCTTGGCGCACCAACGACGGGCACTCGGATGCGGCGCACGCGAGAAACGAGTCGCGCGCCGCGCGAAGCTTTCCGGCGCCGCGAAGCTTTTGTCCGCGCGTCGCCGCGTCGATGCACGCGCGCGTCTCCCCCGTCTGCGCGCGTGCCGTCGCCGCCGCGAACACGAGACCCAGTGCGAGCGCGTACGCCGACGCGCGCGCGAGGGCTCGCGCGTGCGCGTGGCCGCTAGTGAAAGCACTCCGGCTTGTAGATTTTGAGGCCTGCGGCATCGAAGAAGAACGGCGGTGAGCATAGAGCGGGTGCAGGCAGCGTGCCCGCGGACGTGGGGGGACGGGGAGCGCGCGGTGCGATCACGGCGGGGTGCGTCGCGGCTGCGGACGCAGTTGCGCTGCCGAGAGACGGTGCGGCGGGTGACGCCGCAGCTCCCGACGGTGCGCGGGGCGGCGCTGCGACGTCGGACGCCGCGGGCACGGGTGCCGTGGAGGGCGAGCTCGACGGCGACGCCGAGAGCGCCGCTCCGCCGAGCTGCACCTCCGGCGAGACGCGCGCTCGCCCCTCCCAGAGCCCGCCCGACAAGAAAAACGCCACGACCGCGAGCGCCACCAACGCGACCGCCCCCACACCCATCCGCGCGATCCACGGACGCCGCGGCATGGGCATCGCCACGGTGGGCACCTCGTCGGTGGAGCGCGGCGCTGGACGCGCGAGCCCTTCGAGCGAACGCGTGCTCGCCGAAGGCAGGACCTCCGCGATCGGCTCGTGCCGCTCGATGCGCGCGACGCGCTCCTCCGCCAGCTCGAGCGAATGCCCTGCGACGTGATCGAGCCACGCCGCGACCTCCTCCGGCTTCGCCGGCGAAACCGCCGCAACGAGCTCCTCGGCCATCGCCCGCGCCGTCGCGAAGCGCGCGCGTGGCGTGCGGTCGAGCGCGCGCAGCACGATCGCGTCGAGCGCGGGCGGAACGTCGTCCGCGACGGTGCTCGGTCCGCGCGTCACGTCGGCCATCGCGCGCGCGACCATCCCCTCGGACTCTCGTCCGTCGAAGAGAGGCGCGCCCGCCAGCAGCTCCCACAGCACGACCCCCGCGCTGTACACGTCGGTCGCGCGCGACACCGTCTCGCCGAGCAGTTGTTCGGGCGCCATGTAGCGCCGCTTTCCCTTCGCGACGCCATCGGTCGTCGACGTCAGGCGGCTGGCGGCCTTCGCGATGCCGAAGTCGATGACGTGCGCGGCGCCGTCGACGCCGACGAGAATGTTCTGCGGCGAGACGTCACGGTGGACGATGGCGAGCGGTGCGCCTCGTGCATCTCGCGCCTCGTGCGCCGCATGCAGCCCGTTGAGCACGCCGACCATGATCGCGACCGCGACCGCGACCGGCATGCGTTCGCGCGCGCCGGCGACCGCGCGCGAGAGCGACTCGCCGGCGACGTACTCCATGACGATGACGACGTCGTCGCCGTCGTCGATCACGTCGAGCGTGCGCGCGACGTTGGGGTGGTTGACGCGCGCGGAGAGGCGCGCCTCGTCGAGGAACATCGCGCGAAATTGGGCCTCGGTGGCGAGGTGCCGATGGAGCCGCTTCAGCGCCACGACGCGCGAAAATCCCGCCGCGCCGATGAGCTTGGCGAAATGGACCGTGGCCATGCCGCCGGCGGCGAGGTCGCCGTAGACGCGGTATCGTCCGAGGATCGGTGGATCGTCGGGGATCGTGGCGAAGCGCGAGGGGCCCATTGTTCGAGGTGTAGATTGTACTACGACGTAGCGAATGCGGCCGCAGTGCTGAGCCAGTCGGAGCGATGAGATGACACGAGCGGCGCGCGTCATGACCCTGCTCGTCCTTGCCGCCGGCGCGAGCGCGCTCGGCGCGGCGGCGTGCAGCTTCGGACTCGACGTCGACGCGCTCAGCGCCGGATGCGTCGACTGCCTCGACGCAACGAGCGACCACACGGCGAGCGACGGCGGCGCGGACGCCCCCACCGACGCGCCGGCGGACGCGGCGCGCGACACGCACGCGGAGGGCGCCGCGTGCCCCACGCTCCACGACGCCGGCGCGATGATCGCCCTCGCGCTCGAAGGCGGAACACAGTGCGTCGATCGCACCGAGGTGACCAACGCGCAGTACCTGGAGTTCCTCGAAGCGGGAGCGCCGAGCACCGTGGCCAGCTGCGCCGACGCGGGGCTCGTGCCGCAGGCGGGTTGGCCGTACGGACCCGGTCAGGAGCGTGCGCCCGTCGCGAGCGTGACGTGGTGCGGTGCGCAGGCGTACTGCCAATGGGTGGGCAAGGCGCTCTGCGGCGTGAACGGCGGCGGCACGCTCGACGTCCGCCGCATTGGCGATCCGAAGGTCGATGTCTGGTACGCGGTCTGCTCGCACGACGGCCGCAGCGTGTATCCGTACGCCGATGTCTACGTGCCGACGGCGTGCAACGGCGGCGACAATGTGCCGCTCGGCGCCGCCGCCGTCGGATCGTTCGGCTCGTGCAAGGATCCGAGCGGCGACGGCCCCTTCGACTTGAGCGGCAACGTCTGGGAATGGATCGACGCTTGCGGCGACGACGGAAGATGCGCAGCGCGCGGCGGCGGATTCAACTCGACCGCCGACGAGCTCCGTTGCAACTTTGCGCCGCTCTACATGGCGCGCGACGCCGCGCAGCTCACGATCGGCTTCCGCTGCTGCAGCCCATGAACCGCACGGGGTGATCACCCGCGCGCCGGCATGCGCGACCGCGTTGGCGTCGAGCGCCCGTGGTACCGTGGGCATATGCCCGCGTTGCGCCTGCGCCTTCGCGCGACCTGCGTGACCTGCGGCAATCCGATCCCGCTGACGGGCGCGGAGCTCGCGATCGTTTGCCCGACGTGCGATGCGCCGATGAGGCTCGACGCGAGCGCGTTCGGATGGGTCATGTCCGCGGAGGTGACCTCGCGGACGCCGAGCGAGAACGCGATGCTGCTCGGCGAGGCGGTGCCTGCGGTCGTCGAGTGCGGCGCGTGCCAGACGCACGTGGACGACGCTTCGATCGAGATCGGGTACGCGCGAGGAGGCCTCATCTGCCGCTGCGGCCGCGCGATCCACTTGCGTGCGGTGCCGTGGGATCTCGACGCAGAGCGGTGGTGGAGCGCGTTCGTCGGCGAGTCGGTACGCGAGAAGGTCCCGCCGACGCCCCAGCCCGTTCACTTCGCCTGCCCGAGCTGTGGGGGCGCGCTGCTCGTCGACGGCGCGACGCGCACGCCCGCGTGCCGTCATTGCGCGACGCGCGCGTACCTTCCCGACGACCTCTGGCGCGCGCTCCGCCCGACGCCGCGCGCCGAGCCGTTCTACCTGTGGGTCGATCCCGCCTGGCATGAGCGCTGGACGACGGAGCGACGTGCGGCGATCCGCTGGGCGATCGGCGTGGGGATCGTCGCGTACGCCGCGCTTGCCCTCGGCGCCGTGGCGATGGGTATCGAAGCGATCTACGGCCCCGCGGTGGCCGCAGGTTGGATGCCCGCGTGGGCCGTCGCTGCCATCGTCTACGGAAGGCTCAAGCCGAAACGGGCGTGACCGATCGCGCGCGCAGTGCCGCACGCGACCGCCCTATCGGTGCACTTTGCAAGGGGTCAAAGTGACGACGCTCTCGACGCGGCCGTGTCGCGTATAGAGAAGAGACTGGCACCGCGCTCGGAGGCTGAGTCATGGCGGAGACGAAGACGGGCACCTCGGATGTCGCGATCGGAGAGACGCTTCACTCGGCAGAGCGGCTCTCGACGGATCTCGCGAACGCGAACACGGAGATCGCGAACGTCTCGATCCCCGCGGGCGTGCGCCTCTCCGAGGCCGAGCTCGACGACGACGGATTCGGGAGCCGCTACGAGACGAGCGTCGTCCTCGGCCGCGGCGGGATGGGCGAGGTGCGCGTGTGCAGGGACCGTCGCATCGGACGCGAAGTCGCGGTCAAAGTCGTCCACCAGAAGTTCGGCACGCGAGGCGACATGAAGGAGCGCTTCCTCCGCGAGGCGCGCGTCCAGGGACAGCTCGAGCACCCGTCCGTCGTTCCGGTCTACGATCTCGGGCGCGGCCCCGACGGCGAGCCGTACTTCACGATGAAGCGCGTTCGCGGTCACACGCTCGAGAAAATCCTCGACTCGCTCCGCGCAGGCGACGAGCAGGCGAAGAAAAAGTACTCGCTGAGGAAGCTCCTTACCGCGGTGACGAGCATCTGCCTCACGCTCGACTTCGTCCACGGCCGCGGCGTCGTTCATCGCGATCTGAAGCCGGCGAACATCATGCTCGGCGACTTCGGTGAGGTGTACTTGCTCGACTGGGGGCTGGCGAAAATCCTCGGAACTCCGGAGACCAGCCACGACGACTCGCCCGCGACGACGTCGTCGGAGGATCGCCTCGTGTCGGGCCCGTCCGTGCTGACGTCCGCGGGCGCGCTCCTCGGGACGCCCGGGTACATGCCGCGCGAGCAGCTGCTCGGGAACCTCCTCGACGTCGACGGACGTGGCGACGTCTACGCGCTCGGAGCGATCCTGTTCGAGCTGCTCACGCTCGAGCGGCTGCACGCGGGCGCGACGATCCAGGAGGTCCTCAAGTCGACGATGGACGGAGCCGTCGCGCGCCCTTCGCTACGTACGCCGTCGCGCGAGGTGCCCCCCGAGCTCGAGGTGATCTGCGTGAAGGCGACGGCAACGTCCCCGTCGGATCGCTACGCGAGCGCGCGCGAGATGAGCGACGCGATCGAACGCTACCTCGACGGCGATCGCGATCTGCAGCAGCGGCGCGAGATGGCGACGGAGCACGCCAACGCCGCAGAGCGGGCGGCAGGCAGCGCGCTCAGCGACGATCCCGACGCCGCGGAGGCCGCGCGCCGCACCGCGATGCGCGAGTTCAGCCGCGCGCTGGCGCTCGACCCCGACAACCCGCAGACGATGCGCGCGATGGTGAGCCTCCTCATGCAGCCGCCGCGCGAGCTGCCTCGCGAGGTGAGAGACGAGATCGAGCAACTCTCGCGCGCGCAGGTCCGCCTCGGCGGCACCACCGGCGGCTTGGTCTACTTGAGCCTCAACCTCTACATCCCGCTCCTCCTCTTGATGGGCGTGCGCAGCCCGTGGTTCTGGGGAACGTACGCGCTCGCCGTCGTGACCAGCGCGCTGAGCTTCGCGGTGGGTCGCCTCGAGCGGCCGCGCACGCGCCACGCCATGTTGGTCTTCGCGTTGAGTCTGGCGTGCGTGAGCACGATGGCGTCGTACTTCGGTCCCTTCGTCAGCGTGCCCGCCATCGCGGCGAGCAGCGCGCTCGTGTTCTCCACCGCCAACGATCGATCGCTGCGCGGCTTCATCATCGTCCTCGCCTGCTTGGCGGTCCTGGTGCCGTTCGGGCTCGAGCACGCTGGGCTCGTGCCGGCGTCGATGCGGTTCACGTCGGAAGGGATCCTGCTCCTCCCCCGCGTCCTCTGGTTTCCACCGGTCTGGACGCAGGTCTTCCTGATCATCTCGAGCCTCGCGGTCATCATCACGTCCGGGCTCGCGGTCGCGCCGTTCCGCAACGAGCTCGACGACGCGCAGCGCCGCATCCGCTTGCTCGCGTGGCACCTGCGCCAGCTCGTACCCGAGGAGGCGACCGGAGGAGCGGAGCGCTCGCGAGGCGTTCGAGCGAAGGCAGGTACGAAGTGAGGTTCGGCGCCCAAGCGACCGGCTTCGTCGAGCGGATCCTCGACTCGGCGAGCCTGCTCCCGACGCCGCTCGCGGACACGCTCGTCGGGACGTGGCTCGTTCGCACGATCATGGTCGCGAGCAAGCTCGGTATGTTCGACGCGCTCGAAGCGGGGCCGCTCTCCGCCGCGGAGGTCGCGCGCGCGCGAGAGACGCATCCCGACGCGACCGAGAAGCTCCTCGGCGCGCTCGTCGGCGCGGGCTACGCCACGTGCGACGCGACCGGACGCTACGCGCTCACGCGGATGTCCCGCCGCTGGATGCGCACGAAGAGCGCCGTCTCGCTGCACGATCACATGCTCTTGATGTTCGTCGCGTGGCGTTGGGTCGAGCACTACGAGGAGTTCGTTCGGACCGGACGCCCGCTCGACGTGCACGCCGATCTGCGCGACGGCGAGTGGGGCGCTTACCAGCGAGGCATGCAAGCGATCGCGCGCGTGTCGGCGCCGGAGGTCGCGGCGCGGACGCCGGTGCCGCGCGGCGCGACGCAGATGCTCGACGTCGGCGGGGCGCACGGCGCGTACTCCGTCGCGCTGTGCCGTCGTCACCGGCGATTGCGATCGACGATCCTCGATCTGCCCGAAGCGGTGGAGGCGTCGGCGCCGTTGCTCGCCGCGCAGGGACTGGGGGATCGCGTCGTGCACCTCGCGGGAGATGCGCGCACGCACGACTACGGCGAGGCGACGTACGATCTCATCTTCACGGCGAACCTCGTGCATCACTTCGACGCGGCGACGAACCGCGACTTGATGCGGCGCTTCGCGCGCGCGCTGCGCCCGGGGGGATACGTCGTGGTGCAGGAGATCGAGAAGGCCGACGCGCGCGACCACCCCGAGCAAGTGGGGGCGCTTGGGGATCTCTACTTCGCGATGCTGAGCGATTCGGGGACGCTGGCATTCTCGGAGGTGGCGGCGTGGCAGACCGAAGCGGGGCTGGTCGTGAAGAAGCCGATGCGACTCTTCACGCTGCCGGGAACGGGGCAGCAAGCGGGGCGGAAGAGGGGGTGAAGGGCTCGCGGCGCATCGCAGACGCCGTGCGCTCGGCGCGTTGCAACGCTGCGGAGACGTGACGGACCGCGTCCCGCGCGCTTCGCTCCACCGATGCATCCTCGTTTGCCGGCGGCGGCTGTCTTCGTCATCGCGGCCGCCGCCTGCTCATCGTCGTCGTCGCCGAGCGCGCCTTCCGCGGACGCCGCGCCGCCCGAGGACATGTCGCCGACACGTCCCGCCGCGACGCCCGTCTCTCCGCTCTTCATCGGCAGCCAAGGCTTCGGCTTCGCCGTCGGCAGCGCGTTCGTCGGCGCTGCCGCACCTCACGGTCTCGCGAAGGTCGGCCCCGACACGAGCGGACCTTGGGGCACGCTCGATTTCCTCCATTGCTCTGGCTACTGGTACGGCGACGACACGATTCGCGGCTTCTCGCATCTCCATCTGCACGGCACCGGCGTCCCCGACTACGGCGTCCTCGGCATCATGCCGACCGACGCGTTCGACGCGGGCCGCATCAACGCCTACGGATACGCATCCAAGTTCGACAAGTCGACCGAGTCACTGTCGCCCGGGAAATACGGCGTCACCCTCACGCGCGGGAACATCCACGTCGAGATCGCCGCGACGCCGCACGCCGCGCATCATCGCTTCACGTTTCCCGCCGGCGGGACGGCGCACGTCGTCGTCGATCTCGATCACCACCTGCAAGGCGGCACGATCAAAGACGCCGTCGTCGATCTCGATCTCCCGACGCGCACCGCGCGCGGCAGCTTTCGGAGCGTCGGAAAGCTGTCGGGCGGATTCAACGGCACGCCGATCTACTTCGTCGTGAAGACGCGTGAAGATTGGTCCGTCGCATCCGTGTGGAACCAAGGGCAAGCGCCTGCGAGCGGCGTGCACGCGCAGGGGACGGGCGTCGGCTTCGATCTCGATTTCGACATCGGCAAGCGGCTCGGTCCGGTCGAGATGCAGGTCGGGCTCTCGCTCGTCTCGATCGACGCGGCCGCCGCGAACCTCGCCGACGAGATGCCCGCGTTCGACTTCGACGCCGAAGCAGCCGCGACGGCGAACGCGTGGATCGCGTCGACCGGCGTCGTGCACTTCGACGGCGGCACGCCCGCGGAGCAATCGATGCTCACGGCCGCGCTCTACCACGCGTTCCTCATGCCGACCGACGTCGGCGACGTCGACGGGACGTACGTCGGCCTCGACGGCATTGCGACGAAGGCCGACGGGTTTCGCTACGTGACGGACTTGTCGCTCTGGGACACGTACCGCACGCTCCATCCGCTCTACGCGCTCATCGCGCCGACGCGCGCGCGCGACTCGGCGGCGTCGCTCCTCGCGATGGCGAAGGCGAGCGGTGCGTTTCCGAAGTGGCCGCTCGGCGACGGCGAGTCGGGGACGATGATCGGCGCGAGCGCGGAGGTCGTCCTCGCGGATGCGTACTTGCGCGGCATCCGCGGCTTCGACGCCGAGGGCGCGTACCAAATCATGCGCGCGGCGGCGATGGACGCGACCGATCCACCGCGCGGGCGCGGCGGCCGCAACAACGTCGCGCCGTACATGAAGCTCGGGTACGTGCCGTCGAGCGTCGGCGCGTCGGCGTCGTGGACGATCGAGTACGCGCAGAACGATTTCGCGCTCGCCGGTCTCGCCGCCGCGCTCGGGCACGCGGACGACGCCGCGGCGCTCGGAGCGCGTTCGCACGGATGGCAGAAGCTCTACGATCCCGCGACCGGTCTCCTCTGGGCGAAGACCGCGGACGGATCGTGGGCCGCGCCGCACGGCGATGGCACCGTCGCGAGCGACGACTTCGACGAAGCGGACGCGTGGCAGAGCGTCGTCGGGCCGTGGTTCGACGTCGACGGCCTCGCGACAGTGAGCGGCGGACGCGACGCGCTCGTCACGAAGCTCGAGACGTTCTTCGAGAACGGCAAAGCCGACTACGACGCGATCGACTGGAACAAGCCGCTCTCCGCCGGCGTGAGGCGTGCGTACTACTGGGGCGGCAACGAGCCGGACATCCACGCGCCGTATCTCTTCGCGCTCGCGGGACGTCCGGACCTCACGCAAAAGTGGGTGCGCTGGATCGAGCACGAGGTGTACGGCGCGGGCGCGGACGGGCTGCCGGGCAACGACGACGGCGGGACGATGTCGGCGTGGCTCGTCTTCAGCGCGCTCGGGTTCTATCCGCTGCCGGGCAGCGACGTGTACGTCGTCGGCGCGCCGATGATGCCGCACGCGACGATCGCGATCGGCGGCGGCACGTTCACGATCGACGCGCCGGGCGTGTCGGACGCGAATCGCTACGTGAAGAGCGTGACGTTGAACGGCGCGCCGCTCGCGAAGCCGACGCTGAAGCACTCGGATCTGCGCGCCGGAGGATCGCTCGCGTTCGAGATGACGTCGGCGCCGACGACGTGGGGTCGCTGATCGACTTCGCGCCCGGGCGTACGATTGTGCTCGCAGCGCACGCGCGGCAGGCCCGTCTTTGTCGGCGTATAGTCCGCGCGCGGCGGCGCATCGACGCGGCCGTGCGGGAGCAGCCATGAGCAGTCGGAAGGAACGAAGGAAGCGACGCGCGGAAGCAGCGGCGTCCGCGATGGCGACGACGACGGTGGAGACGCTCGCGCCCGGACCCGAGTCGCTCGCGCCCGCGGCGCTCGATGTCCCGATCCTCGATGTCCCGATCACCGAGCGCTCGCCGGAAGTCGACGCAGCCTTCGACGACACGCGATGGACGCCTGAAGCGTTCGCGCGGCGTGCGCGGCTCGCGAAGTACGTCGGCGCCTCCGTCGCGGCGTGCGCGGTGCTGCTCGCGGTCGCGGGCGGCGTGCGCTACTCGCGGCGCGCAGCGGCGGACGCCGATGCGTTGCGCGCGGCCAACGCGGGCACGAACGCGATCGCGATCCCCGCTGCAGCGCCGGCCCCCGCGCCGCCACCTCCGCCCGCACCCGAAGCCACCGCGACCGAGCCCACCGATTCGGAGCCCGCCGTCGCGACCGAAGAGCCCGCTGCGCCCGCGCCGTCGGCGACCGATCGCGATCTCGCGCGCCAAGCGAAGCGCGAGGCGCACTTCGCTCTCGAGATCGGCCACGTCGCCGAATCGATCGTGACGGGCGAGCGAGCGGTCGCGCTCGATCCGACCGATCGCGAAGCGTGGCTCGTGCTCGGCGCCGCCTACCTCCAGCGCGGCGCACACGACGATGCGCGCCGCTGCTTCCAGTCGTGCCTCAAAGAAGGAACGCGCGGCGAGATGTGGCAGTGCGCGGCGATGCTGCGCTGACGAAAGCGTAGCTCGTCGAGCGCGACCGGCTCGCCGCGCGATGACTCAGGATGGCGCACAGTTTCGCGCGGGATCCCGCGAAATTGGCTCTGGCGTGCGCATTGCTCTGTCGTTCGCTCATGCACCGCACCTTCCTCGTCGCCGCGCTCCTCTCTCCTGCGTTCTTCGCCGCCGCGTGCGGCGGCACCACCGTCGGCAACGTCGCCGGGAGCTCCGACGCGGGCCCCGACAGCGTCGGTCCCGTCGTGCCGCCCGGCCCACCGCCCAACGGCGAAGTCCCCGAGAAGCATCACCCCGCGCTGTCTTCGTGCTCGCACGATCGCGCGCCGGGTCGCACGTCCGCTGACGCGGGGCCGCCCGATCCGTTCCTCGACTCGGGCCGACCCGGCGACTGCGTGATCGACACCGACTGCACCGCCGGACAAAACGGACGCTGCACTCCGCTGGGCGGATGGGGCGCGCGTCAGTGCACGTACGACGAGTGCTTCGTCGACGGCGACTGCGGTGCGCGAGGCGTCTGCGAGTGCGGTGTGCTCAACGCGGGAACGCGCACGCAAGCGAACCGCTGCTCGCGAAACGGCGATTGCACGATCGACGCGGACTGCGGTCCGGGAGGGTACTGCTCGCCGAACGTGCAGAGCGACAACCAGTCGTGCGGCGGCCCCGCGCCCGCGGGCTATTTCTGTCACACGGCGAAGGACGAGTGCGTGAACGACAAGGACTGCTTCGGCAAGAAGGGCGGCAACGCCTGCGTGTTCGCACCGGAGCGCGGAATATGGGCGTGCGGCGCGATCGCGATCTGCGCGGGATGACGATGCGCGCGCGGATGGGCACCGCCGTCGGAGGTCTCGCGCTCGCGTTCGCAGCGGCGTGCGGATCCTCGTCGCCCGTGGACGCAACGCGAGGGACGTACCTCGGCGATGCGGCGTTCCGACGCGCGACGCTCGAGGCTTCGCTCGTCAATCCGACGAATGCGTATTCGCAGCTCCGGCTCGCGCACTACGAACGCGATTGGGATTCGATGCCGGAGTGGAATCCTCCCATCGAGCAGGTCGCGGCGAGCGAGCTCGATGCGCCGGGTGGAGCCGCACTCGATGCGACCATCGGCGCGAATGCAACGCCGCTCGCGATCGATTCGGCGGCGCTCGCGGCCGATCCCGAAGCGCTGCGCGCGTTGGGAGAGCGAGCCTTCGCGAGGTACCCGATGCAGCTCGCGTCGGACGAAGCGGCGGTGCTGCACACGCGCGACGACGCGCGGCGGTACGGCGCGTGGATGGATGAGGCGCGAGGTGTCGGCGGGCTCGTGCGCGTGAAGCTCGCGAGCGGCGGCGTGTCGCTCGCACGCACGTGCGCGACCTGCCACGTGGCCACACGCGGCGATTCGCTCGCGATCGGCGCGCCGAACGAGATGTTCGATCTCGGACGCATCGCGGTCGACTCCTCGCCGCCGAACGATCCCGAGCTCCGCGCGCGGATGCTCGCGTGGGGGCCCGGTCGCGTCGACGTCACGACACGCTTCGCGCGCGAGCCCGTTCGCATTCCGGACCTCCGGCCGGTGCGCGGGCTCACGCACTTGCAAGCGGACGGAACGGTGAAGCAGAACGATCTCGCGACGCTCGCGGTTCGGATCGAGACGCTCATCATCACGTCGCACGGCGAGACCATCCGCCCACCGCGCGTCGTCGCGCTCGCGATCGCGACGTACGTCTGGTCGCTCGCTGACGCGCTGCCTTCGAGCGCACCGGCCACCGACGACGAGCGACGCGGCGAAGCGTACTTCGGTCGCACGTGCGCAGGTTGCCACGCGCCCCCCGCGTTCACGGGCGCGCCCGTCGATCTCGCGGTCGTCGGAACCGATCCGACGATCGGCATGTCGACCGACCGCGGCACGGGAAAATACCGCGTGCCGTCGCTTCGCGGCGTCTCGACGCGAGGCCCGCTCTTGCACGACGGGTCGTGCCCGGACCTCGCGACGATGTTCGATCCCGCGCGCCTCGCCGCCGGATTCCGCGGCGGCCGGCACGGCGACGGGCCGATCGTGGGTCACACGTTCGGGCTCGACGCGGACGCGAGCGAGCGCGCTGCGCTCCTCGCGTACCTGCACACGCTCTGACGAGCGCGCCGCCCATCTTCGTGCGCGTGCAGGTCACTCCCTCTGGCCGTGCTGCATCGTCGTCACCGCCGCTTGCAGCGCCCCATGCACGATCTCGTGCGCGCGCTCGATCCGCTCTTCCTCCGCGAGCGACGCCGGCACCTCGCGCGCGAGATGAATCGGCGCGAGCATCTCCGTCGTGATCCGCACCGGCAACGGCACCGCCGCCGCGATCGCCGCGCCCACCAAGAACAGCGGATCCACGAGCGCGAGCGCGACCGCGCCTGTCGCCAGCGCGGTCCCGATGAGCCCCAGCGTCACCGGCGCGCTCTCCAGTCGCGCGCGACGCTTCAACCCGAGCTTCTCGGCGAGCCATGCGTTCCCAGGCGCCATGAGATACGTGAAGTGTGCACCTATCGTCGCGACGGGAACGATAGGCACGCCCATCTCGAGCGCGAGACGCACGTAGCCGCGGCGCTTGCCGAAGACGACCTTGCGATGCTGGTAGAAGGGGCGAAACGAGTCGATGTCGCCGCCCGGAAAGACCATGAGGTCGTGGCCGCGCGCGAGCATCTCGCGGCCGTTTTCGTACGACGCAGGCACGGCACCGATCGATCGCAACCAGGGGCCGGCGGCGGGGTACGCGAGCGACACTTTGTTCGCCATCGCCCACACCGGCCGCGCGTCGCCGAAGCGCGCCGTCCACGCGGGCAGCATGCAGAGCACCTCGACCGCGCCCGCGCCACTGTGGTTTCCGACGAAGAGGCACGGACCTTCGGGGATGCGATCCATCCCGCGCAACGTGTAGCGAAACGCGGTGCGCGTGACCGGGCCAAGCACGCGCACGGCTCGCGCGACGGCGTCCGGGCGTCGTTGGTCGATCGCGGCCATGCGCGACCAGCGTACCTTGCTTTCGCGAAGCGGCGCACGCAGCGCCGCGCGCGGATCAGCGAACGACGGTCTTGCACCCGGTGAGCACGTCGACCTCGCCGTGCGTGTCCGCGGTGATCGCGGTGCACGACGCCTGACAGAGGACGATCTGCGTCGGCGCGTTCGGGTTGTCGTAGTACCAGGCGTTGCCGGTCGTCGGGCACGCCGCCTTGTTGGCGACTTGCGGAATGACCTGCGCCGCCATGCCGTTGCCCGGAACGTATTGCACGTTGACGGTCCCGTAGTCGGGCGTGCCGCTCTCGGGGAGCGGGATCTTGTACGTGCAGCCGAGAGCGGTGCCGCGGATTTTGTTGAGCGCGTCGAGGAACTGCTGGTTCACGTTTTGGTTCGTGTCGACGATGAACGCCTGCATCGTGCCGCCCGCGGCCGCGATGCCGTTCAAGTTGCCGAGCGAGCTCCCGACGCCGATGACGAACGTGAGCACCTTGGGCGTGCCGTTGGCAGCCGCGGCGGCGATGGCGTCGATGTTGGTGAGGTTCGTGTCGCACGAGCTCGGGTCGCCGTCGGTCGCGAAGACGACGATCGTCGCGTGGCCCGCGTGCGCGCTCGCCCACGTCTTCGCGTGATCGACCGCGCCTTGAAGCGCCGCGGACGTCGGCGTTCCCGTCGTCGGGCTGTGCATCCCAATCGACGTCGTGATCGGCCCAGCGTTTCCGGGGAGCAACCCGATCTCGACCTCGGGCTTCGCGTAGTCCGCCGCGTTGCACGAATCGCCACCGGCACCGGCGCACCCGAGGCAGATGCCGACCAGGCAGGGCCCGCTCGCGCCGCAGTCCGCGTTGGTGTTGCACGTCGGAGTGCAGCCGCCCGCGGCCTTGACGCCGAAGTATTGAATTCCGACCGAGACGCCCGTCGAAGGTTGCGCGACGAACGTCTTGAGCGCGGTCGTCACCGCGGTCCACTTCGTCCCGCCGCCGGAGACCATCTCGCTCATCGAGCCCGATTGATCGAGCATGATGTAGATGTCGAGCGGGAGCTGCTCGCCCTTCGACTTCGCGGCAGCGCACGCCGCGTCGCCGACGATGACGCCGCTGTCGCCGCCGAAGTTCCCGGTGCCGCCGTC
>JAYVXB010000641.1:0-3884 GCA_043785585.1 Deltaproteobacteria bacterium
TCGGGCGGGACGCCGTCTTCGGTTTTGTATCCGTCGAAAAGATCGTTCCGAAAGGACCTTATGGGGTTGTCGAACGCGATCGCGACGTGCGTCACTTTCTCCGCGTCGTCGCGCAAGAGCGCGAGCATGTTGCCGACGAGGCCGACCGTGGCCTTGGCGTCGCGTCCGTCGGGCGCGGTGTGATCGGGGCGCTTCGAGAAGTGCGCGCGAAAGAGCTCGTATGTACCGTCGACGACGTGCAGAAGCATGGCGCGCGCATCATCGCATCATGCCGCGGCGGGCGGACAGGCGAGATCGACGCGGAGCGCGTCGAGCGGATCCTGCCAATGGTCTTCCCAATAGAAGGTCGCGAGGCTGCGCGTCTTCTTCCCGCGGCGGTAACCGTCGAGCATTCGGCGGCCGAGGTGGCGCTCTTTGCGACCGTGACGGACCGCGCCCATCAGAGCGATCATGAGCGCGCTCGGCGCGCGTAGCTGCGCGAACGTGAACGCTTGGAGGACGATCTCGCCGCCGACGTCGGGCGTGTAGCCGGTGAGCACGTGCCAGAGATCGTGCGTCTGGCGGATGCGCTGCATGACGAACGAGACGCGCGGATCGGCGACGTTGGGCTTCGGGAAGACGTCCGGGTTGATCCCGTTGGTCTCGAGGAACCGCACGTACTCGCGGCCGAGCGTGCCGTCGGGGAGTGCGGCGAGCGCGGCGAAGTCGACGTGCTTCGTGTCGATCGCAGGGCGCTCGTCGAGGAGGCGCTTCACCGCGGGATCGGCGGCCATCGCGTCGAGGATGCGAGGGAGAGCGCGGGAGTTGAGCGCTTCGCCGATCTCGAAGACGCGCTCGAGCTGGTTCGGATCGCGCGCGAGCGCGAGGAGCGCCTGCGCGGCGCGATAGAGCCGCTCGGGGAGCGGACGAGAGAGAGCGTCGACCGTTTTGGATTCCTTGGCGTCCATGAACGACTCCTTTATTGACACCACTGACAATAGTACCGTTCCCGCTGTTGTCAAGCGTGCCAATTGTGGTTAGATTTCCTCGTGAAATGCCGCGCCTCGTGAAGAAGAAGGCCGTGCGCCGCCGCGTTCGGCGCGATCCGGAAGCGGCGCGCGAGCTGATCCTCGTCGCGGCCGAGCACGTCTTCGCGGTCCACAGCCCGGACGTGGTCGGCCTCAAGGACATCGCGCGGAAGGCCGGGGTGAGCCACGCGCTCGTGTCGCACTACTTCGGCACGTACGATCGGCTGGTCGACGCGGTGCTCGAGCGTCGCGCCGCGAAGACGCGCGCCGGAGTGTTCGCCGAGCTCCTGGATCCGGACGTCGAGCTCCGGCCGGGCGCGCTGCTCGATCGGCTCTGGGAGTCTGCGGCGGATCCGACGACGGTGCGTCTCTCCGCGTGGATCATGCTCAACGGGCGGCTCGATCGCGCGGATTTTTTCGCGGCGCGCGTCCAGGGGATGCGCCTCGTCGCCGACGCGCTGTCGAAGCGGCTGCGCACGCGGCGCGGCGAGCGCGTCGCGCGCGCGGACATCGAGTTCTTGTTGATGGCAGCGCTCACGCTCGTGCACGGATACGCGATCGGACGCGGCGCGCTCAACGCTTCGCTCGGGCACGCGGCGACGACCGAGGCCGACGCCGATTTTCGAAAGCGCGTCGGCGAGATGCTCGAGAGCCACTTCGATCTCCCGCGCAACCGCTGACGGCGACGCAGAGGCGTGGCACGCTGGTCCGCATGCGCGCGCTCTCGCTCGTCGTTCTCGCGGTGTCGCTCTTCTCGATCGCCGGCTGCACGGCGCCCGCGCCTCCGACGCTCACGCCGAAGGAGGTCACGGTCACGGGCCTCGCGCCCGACGGGATCGACTTCGTCGTCGAGGTCGATGCGCAGAACGCGAACTCGTTCGCGCTCTCCGTGCGCAACGTCACCGCCCACGCGAAGCTCGACGGCAAGTACGATCTCGGGAACGTCACCGTCGCGTCGACCCTCGAAATCCCCGCCGGCGGGACCGCGACGGTTCGCGCGCCGCTCTCGGTCAAGTGGAACGACATCGGCGCGCTCGGCCTCCTAGGCGCATCGAATCGCCCGATCCCCTTTCAAGTGACCGGCAACGTCGGCGTCGGCAGCGCCAAGCTCAACGTCGACGTCCCGTACAAGATCGACGGGGTGATCACGCACGAGCAGATCGTGCAAGCGCTGTCGCGGTCGATCCCTGGAATCCAGGGCCTCCCGAAGCCATTCCTGCCACGCTGATTTGTGCGAACGGACGCCGTTCTTGCACTAACGAGGCGCGCCCCAGTACGCTCGCGTCGGCGCACGTGCACCGCTCATGACCCTGTCCTCGAAGCAGCTCCTCGGAATCCTCGTGGTCATCGCCGCCGGTGTCGGCGCGATGTACCTCGCGCAGGGGGCCGGGCCGTACGTGATCACGGTCGCGATCATCGGTGCGGCGGCGGTGCTGTTGGCGGGTGGCGGCGCGGGTGGTGGTCCGAGCCTCGCGGGTCTCGCCGAAGCGGCGCGGCGTGCGAGCGCGGGGGAGCGAGTCACGCCGCCTGCCGATGCGACGCCCGAGCTCGCGCGCGTGTACGAAGAGCTCGCCGCGCTGTCGGACGCGCGCAAGAAGGAGAAAGCGACGAGCACGGCGCGGCGCGAAGAGGTCGACGATCTCGAGCGAACGCTCGAAGAGTCGGCGAAGCGCCTCAGCGAAGCGGTGACGACGCAGCTCACCGCGACCGACGAGACGTCGCGCCTCATCAAAGAGCTCACCGGCGCCATCCGCGAGATCGCCGAGAACATCGAGGCGCTCACGTCGTCCGCCGAAGAGTCGTCCAGCTCGATCCTCGAGATGACCGCGACGAACGACGAGGTCGCCGAGAACGTCGGCGAGCTCGCCGGAAGCGTGCGCGAGACGGTCAGCTCGATCGAAGAGATGGCGTACTCGATCAAAGAGGTCGCCAAGAACGTCGACGCGCTCTCGCTCACCGCCGAGGAGACCAGCTCGTCGATGAACGAGATGGACGTCTCAATCGATCAAGTGCAGTCGAACGCCAACGAGACCGCTCGCCTCTCCGAAGAGGTCGCGCTCGACGCCGAGAAGGGCGCCGAAGCCATTCTCAAGACGATCAGCGAGATCTACCGCATCAAGGAGTCGTCGCAGGAAGCGGTCAGCGTCATCAGTAACCTCGGGTCGCGCATCGAGGCGATCGGCCAGATCGTCAACGTCATCGACGACGTCGCCGAGCAGACGAATTTGCTCGCGCTCAACGCCGCGATCATCGCCGCGCAAGCCGGTGAGCAGGGCAAGGGCTTCGCCGTCGTCGCCGACGAGATCAAAGACCTCGCCGAGCGCGCAGGCGCGAGCACGCGCGAGATCACCGACCTCATCAAGACCGTTCAGGCCGAGTCGAAGAACGCCATCAACGCCGTCGAGCGCGGCGCGCACAACGTCGATCGCGGCGTCGAGGTCTCGAACGAAGCCGAACGCGCGCTCAAGAAGATCCTCGAGTCGTCGCAGAAGAGCACGAACATGGTCCGCGCCATCGCGCGCGCGACAGTCGAGCAGGCAAAGGGATCGAAGCAAGTCACTGACGCCATCGGGCGCATCGCAGAGACCGTTCAGCAGATCGCCGCGGCGACGGCGCAGCAGGCGCGCGGGTCCGAGCTCATCATGAAGAGCGCAGAAAAGATGCGCATCATCACGCAACACGTCGAGCGGAGCTCGCAGGAGCAGGCGCGCGGCGGCCGGCAGATCAGCGGCGCCATCGAGAACATCTCGAACATGGTCAACCAGCTCAACTCGAGCCACCGCCAACAGTCGCGCGGGAGCGAGCAGCTGTCGGGCGCTTCGACACGTATCGAGGAGAGCGCGAAGACGCAGGAGGCCGCGGTGCGGCAGCTCCTCG
>JAYVXB010000642.1:0-12312 GCA_043785585.1 Deltaproteobacteria bacterium
CAGCGACCTCTCGAGCGACGCCCACGCGCACGCCCACGCCCACGCCCACGCCCACGCCCACGCCCACGCCCACGCCCACCGCCTCTACCAAACCCACCGCGACCGCCAAGCCTCCGCCCGATGTCGATCCGACGCCGTTCTGAGCTCGTCGCGCTCGCGCTCGTGGCGTCGCTCTTCGTCGGCTCCTCTGCGCGCGCGGAGGCCGATCCGCTCGACGAGTGGCGCGATCGCTTCAAGGCGGGAATGGAGCGTTATCGCGCCGGAGCGATCGCCGAAGCGCTGGCGTACTGGGAGCCGATCTACCGCGAGCTCGGGCCGGCGAAGGGGTACCGCCTCTCGTACAATCTCGGCATCGCGTACATGGAGTTCGGCGACGCGACGCGATCCGCCGAGCGCTTCGAGTCGTTCGTCGTGGAGGTCGAAGCGCGGCGTGGACGCGGCGAGCCGCTCGAGCCGATCGTCGAGACCGAAGCGACCGAAGCCCACCGGCGCCTCACCGTTCTCGCGTCGACGAAGGGGCGCATCAAGGTCAACGTCTCGCCCCAACCGGTCGCGGTGAAGGTCGACGATGCGGACGCGCGCATCGCAGGCTTCGTCGCGTACGTCGCCCCGGGGCGGCACTCGATCACGTTTCGCGCCGGAACGAACGACGCAAAGACGCAGACGGTCGACGTGAAGATCGGCGAGCTCGTCGAGATCACGCCGCCGGCGCCGCCCGCCGAGCCGAAGCGCGGAGACTCCGTGCCCGACGGAATGAAGATCGTCCGCGTGCGCGAGCGCCCGTTCTCGCCGGTCGTTCTCTTCGTCGGCGGAGGGCTCTCGCTCGCGACGATCGCGCTGCCGATCGTGACGTACACGCGCGCGGCGAACCTGCGACGCACGTACGCCGCATCGACGGATCCCGGCGAGCGGAACAACATCGAGAACGACTACGGCTCCGCCAAGACGCTCGGCTACGTCTCGCTCGCGATCCCGATCACGCTCGGCGTCGCGACGGCGGGGCTCGCGTCCTGGTATTTTCTCGGGCTGCGCGAGCACGACACGCTCCTCCCGATCCTCGCGCCGACACACAACGGCGCCATCGCTGGACTTCGTGGGAGCTTCTGATGCGGCACGTCGCTGCGCTCGCGTTGCCGATCTTCGTCGCTGCGTGCTCCGACGCGGCGGCGTCGTCGTCGGAGGATGCGGGCTCGACGGGCGACGCGGCGTCGACGGTCGACGCGGGTGCGCTCGACGCCAACGCGACCAACGACGCGCCGATCGACGCGCCGCGCACGGCCTGCCAAGGCGCGCGCGACGCATCGACAATCGCGCCGGTGCTCTTCTACAACCTGAGGAGCGCCCCCTTCCCCGGTACGGCGCACCCCGACGTCGCGGTACACGTCCCCGTCGGCTTCGACGGCACGCGCCGCCCCGGCCTCATCGTCTTCTTCCACGGCTTCGACAACTGCGTCGCCAACGTGATGGGCTCGGTCGACACGCCGTGCACTTCGGGAGGCGCGGCGCGCGACGCGCTCCACCTCGTCGATCAGATCGACCTTGCCCACGTCAACGCGATCCTCGTCGCCGTCGAGATCGACTTCGACCAAGCGACCGGCAACCCGGGGCAGCTCACGACGCCCGGGAATTTCCACGCGCTCCTCCACGAGCTCTTCACCGAGCACGTGAACGCGGTCATCGGCTGCGCGCTCGACGTCGCCGACTTCGATCGCGTCGTCGTGTCGTCGCACTCCGGTGGCTACCAAGCGGCGGCCGCGACGATCGCGCACGGGCAAGTCCCGCAGCTCCGCGAGATCGATCTCCTCGACTCGCTCTACGGCGAGATACCGACGTTCGACGGCTGGGTGCAGGACAACGTGAAGCGATTCGATCCGATGCGCGGCGACGAGCTGCGGTGGGTCGACGTCTACACGAGCACGGGCGGCACGGACGCAAACTCGCGCACGATGTCGACGAGCGCGGCGATGTGGCTCGCGGCCGCGGGGCTCTCGGCGTCGTACTTCGACGACGACACCATCACGACGCTCGTTCCCGCCGACTACGCGCACCCCATCGTCTTCAAGCGCTCCGCGCTGCCGCACGGCGACGTGCCGAAGTACTACGTTCAGCAGCTCGCGCAGGCGTCGGGGTTCGCGCCGCTCTGAAGCCGCCTCACTGCGCCTTTTCGATCCCGTACTTCCGCAGGTACGCGCGAACGTGATGCCGCTCCATCCCGCTCTGCCGCGCCATCTCGCTGACGTTCCCCTTCGCTCGCTTCGACAAGCCGGTGAAATACTCGCGCTCGAACGCCGCGACCGCGCCGCGCTTCGCGTCGCTGAACGCCGTCGCTGCGCTCCCCGTGCGCGGCACGTCGATCGAGACGTCGTCCCTCGCGAGCGTGAGAACGTCGTCGATCGCGCCGGGCGTGTCCGCGAGCGTGGCCGCGACCGATGCGACGTTGACGAGCTCGCGCACGTTCCCCGGCCAGTCGTGCGACGCCATGCGCTGCTCGATCCACGAGATGACCGCGGCCGCGTGCTCGGGACGCCCCGCGCGACGGCACACGTCCTCGACGAGGAGCGGCAGATCGCTCAGCCGCTCGCGCAGCGCCGGGAGCTCGACGCGCACCTGCGCGATTCGGAAGAAGAGGTCCGAGCGAAAGCGCCCCGCGTTCATCTCGGCGCCGAGGTCGCGCCGCGTCGCCGCGAGCACGCGCACGTCGACCGGATCGAAATTCGCGCCGCCGACGCGCTTCACTTGATGCTCCGCGAGCGCGCGAAGCAGCTTCGGTTGAAGCTCGATCGGCAGCTCGCCGAGCTCGTCGAGGAACAGCGTCCCTCCGTCGGCCTCCGCGATCGCGCCGTTGCGCCGCTCGTTCGCCCCCGTGAACGATCCCTTCTCGTGCCCGAAGAGAATGCTCTCGGCGAGCGTCGGCGGGATCGATCCGCAATCGACCACGACGAACGCGCCGTTCTTCCGCGGGCTCGCGTCGTGAATCGCTTTCGCGATGAGCTCTTTGCCGGTGCCCGTTTCGCCCAAGATGAGGACGCTGAGTGGCGTCGCGGAAATTTTTTCGAGGATGCTGAAGACGCGGCGCATCTTGGGTGAGCTGCCGACGAGCGGACCGAACTTGTCGGCGAAGCCGACGTCGACGCGGCGCTTCGACGTCGGCTCGACGAAGATCTTGGAGCGCCCGACCGTGAGCTCGCTCGCGACCGTGATGATGGCCTCGCGCACGCGGAGCGGTCCGACGAATGTCCCGTTCGTGCTGCCGAGATCGCGGACCAGGATCCCTTCGTTCACGGCGCGGAGCTCGCAATGAATCGCGCTCACCTCTTGATCGGCGAGGACGAGCTGCGCGCCTTCGTCTCGACCGACCACGATCGGATCGACGTCGATGGTGACCTTGTGCCCTTCGGCGGTCTTCGCGGTGCCCCCCGAAACGAACCAATGCATGACGCGCGTGCGCGTCGATCCGTCACTCATGCAGTCGAGCCTACCGCGTGCTTCGCTCGCCCGCGAGGCACACGCGAGGTCCACGCCTGAACCCGAAGCGGTCCACCGTTGGCTTCCATTTCAGTGGAGAAAAAACGGCAATCCGCGCGATGCGGGGGACGGCACGGCGCCTGCTTTGCGAGACCCCATGGCGCTCGTCCTACGCATCGCGGTGACGGCGGCGGCGATCGCCGTCTCGTCGGCAGCGTGCGGTCACGCGCACGAGGCTCCTACGACCGACCGCGCCCTCCTCGGCGAAGACGCGACGGACGCGAACGACATCGCCTCGCAAGCGTCGTCGTTGACCGCCGCGTTCACGCTCGCGCAGACCGCGGCACCGCTCGCCGACGTCAACGCGGTCGTCGCGGCGGCTGCGCAGGCGCGCGAGAGCTTCCTCCCCGCGGGTTGCATCGCGATCGCGAGCGACACCGGGAGCCATTCGGTGACGTACACGCTCGACCGCTGCTTCGGTCCGTGGGGTCTCGCACGCGTCAGCGGCAAGGTCACCGCGGTCTATGCGCTCTCCACGGTCGGCGGCGCGTCGGTCCTGAAGGTCGACGCGAGCAGCGACGCGATCCGCTTCGATCGCGCGAGCGCGAGCTACCGCGCGACCGCGACGATCACCGCGACCGATCTCGTTCGCGAGATGACGTGGAGCGGCGAGATCACCGGCACGACCGCGCGCGGCCGCGCCCTTCATCGAACCGCGTACTTCAACGCCAAGTGGAGCGTCGGTCAGTCGTGCGTACGCCTCGACGGGAGCGCCGACGGCGACGTCACCGGACGCGGCTTCACCACGACGGTGAGCGGCTACGTTCGCTGCAAGGGCGAGTGCCCGCGCGCCGGCGGCGACGTCTCGATCCTCGAGAAGTCGACCGGCCGCACGATCGACGTCCAGTTCACCGGGAGCGACGTCGCCATCGTACGCGACGACGGAGCGACGTACGACGTCACGCTCCCGTGCACCCCGAACTAGACAGGGCCCCCACGAGCGTGAAACGCCGAGCCGCGATCGAGGGATGCGACTAATGCGTGCCGGTCGTGTGCCCGCCCTCGGGCGCCGGCTCGGCGAACACTTGGAGCTGCTCGAGGAGCGCGAGCTGATCGCGCGTGATGCCGACGCCCTTGTCGGAGAAGAACAGATCGTTCTCGTCGAGCTGCGCGCGGATCTGCCCGATGAAGAGGATCGGATCGCCGGTGCGCGTGTAGCCGAGCTGAACGAGCGTCCCTTTCGGCCACGAGCCGCCGTCGAACTCGAGCCCCTTGCGAAGCATGTAGAACCCCTCGGCCGGGATCTTCGCGAGGCTGTCGGCCCACGAGAGACCGCGGAACGGGATGCCCGCGCCGTGGAAGTGCCACCGATTCAGGATGTTGTGATCCGGCGCGATGACGACCGGCAACCCCGAGTCCGAGTGGTTGTGGAAGTAGACGAGCGAGTTGGCGGGGATCGCCTCCTCGTTGTCAGGGAGGGCTTTGGTGGTGCGGTAGAGACCGCACGGCGGAAGGATGCTCTTGACGCTTGCCATGTGCGCCCGGTCGTAAGCACCCGGAAGGCGCGCGTCAATCGCGTTTCGTTACGAGCGCGTCAATCGCGTTTCGCTGTGGGCGCGCGCCACATCGCGCTCTACGTGCCGTCCGGCGGCGGAGGCGGCGACGACTTGTGCGTGCCGGAGGTCCCGACGAACTCGACGCCTGCGATGACCCCGTCGGGCTCTTCTTGGACCCAGACGATGCGACCGCGTGCGGCCGTTCCGTCGGTCTCGGGATCGCCCACGGTCACGTCGAACTCTTTGCCGAGCTCGACTTTCTCCTCGAGGATCACGCGCACGCCACCGCGGCTGACGTTGAGCGCCCACCCCTCGAGCGTTTCGCCGGGCTTGCCGCTCTCGCCGCCAGTGACGTCCCGCATCACGACGCGCGCGCTCATTTCGCGCCTCGCCCCGCCGCGACGCATCGCGTGCAGCCCCTTGAGCTGGGGAACGCCTTGCGGAGGCGTCAGGCTGCGACGATTCTTCACCTTGCCCATCCTAGCAGCCTGCCCGCAGTCTCGCCGAGTGATCTGCGCTCGCACCGGTTGCCGCTTGACGCACATCCCACGGTCCTGAGACGGTACCGCCATGGTGCCGCGCCCGCGGGCGAGGTAACCCACGTGAGCTCCCCTCGGATGACCGCCAACCTCACCCCGCAACAACTCAAGCGAGAGCTCGCCTCGGCCGGGTTCGAGGTCTTTCGTACGAAGGGCGACGAAATCGTCCTCGCCGAACGCCCTCGCGAGAACCTGATCATGGACTCGGGCGTCCGACTGCGCGCGGGCGCGCCGCTGCAAGTGCGCCTCGTCCTGCGCGCGCAGAAGGCGGATTTCCCGCACGAGGACGATCCGCATCTGTTCGAGCGCGTCCGCAAGCTCGGCGCTGCCGCTCTCGACGCCGGCTACGTCGAGGTGCAAGCGACGGCGTCGAAGGTCACCGATCCGGGCGACGCCGAGCGCACGCTCGATACGTTCTACGAGATCCTCTACGCGAAAGACGCGGCGACACTCGAAGCGGCGATCGTCGAAATTCGATTCGCGGTCTCGCTCGAGAAGCGCGTCCAGACCTGAGCGTGCAATGTTGGGCGGTCGACGTGGGTTCTGCCGCGTGGTATTCGGGCCACCGACCTTCCCATGCTCGACCTATTTCGTGCCCGCGGCATCACCAACGTCGTCTACGGCGTCGTCATCGCCGCGACCATTCTCGTTTTCGTCATCCAGTTTCGTCCGAACGCCGGGCAGAAGTCCGCGTCGATCAAGACGACGTGCGTCGCGACGGTGCGCGGATGGTGCATCGATCCAAAGGACCATCGCGCTGCGGTCTTGCTGATGGTGCGCGGACCGCAGGGCGAGCTCTCGCCGCAAGCGATGGCGCAGCTCAAGATCAAGCAGGTCGCGCTCGACGGTCTCATCGAACGCGAGCTCCTCGTCGGCGAAGCGGGCCGGCTCGGGCTCGTCGTCAGCGAGCAAGAGGTCACCGACCAGCTCTTCGACGGCTACGTGCGCGTCAGCATCCCGAGCGACAACCTCGAGCTGCAGGGCAAGCTGCCGATCGGCCGCGACGGCATGAAGATGATGAACTTCAGGGATCCGAAGACGAAGCTCTTCGACTTGAAGCTCTACGAGCGAAGGATCAAAAACGAGACGGGGCGATCGGCGACGGAGTTCCGCGAAGAGCAGACACGCGAGCTGCTCGCGGCCAAGATGCGCGATCTCGTGCGTGCGCCGATTCGCGTCAGCGAGGCCGAGGCATACGAGGCGTACCTGCGGCAGTACAACACCGCGACGGTGAGCTACGTGCACGTGTCGCCGACGTGGGCCGCGCAATACGCGGTGACCGCGACGGATGCCGAGGTCGCGACGTGGCAAAACGATCACAAGGCGGATCTCGACAAAGAGTTCGACGCGCGAAAAGAAGCGGATCTCCCGAAGGCGGGGCGCGTCCGTCACATCCTCGCGATGTTCAATCAGAAGCGCACGCCGCCGACCCTCGAAGAGCGCGCGGCCGCGTGGGGGAAGATCTCCGAGGCGTACGCGCGCTTGAAGCGCGGCGAGCCGTTCGCGCAGGTCGCGCGCGACATGAGCGAGGATCCGGGGAGCAAGAACAAGGGCGGCGGGTACGACTCGATGGACGGCTTCGATCCGTTCTTCAAGCGGACGGCCGACGGGCTGAAGCCGGGCGAGACGACGGTCGGCGCGATCGAGACGATGTTCGGATTCCACATCTTGCTGAAGGACGATCCGGCGAAGAGCGCGGACGTCGAGGCCGCCGTGCGGAAGGCGCTCGCGCGTTCGGCGCTGCTCAAGTCCAAGGGGACCGAGGCGGCGAAGGAGCTGACGAAGAAGGTCGTCGAGCAGATGAAGGCCGGCAAGAGCGGAGACGACGCGGTCAAAGCGATCGTCGCGCAGCTCGTGCCGTCCGGGAAGGCCGCACCGCTCGAGCCGGCGAAGATCATCGTCGACACCGAGCCGCCGAAGCCCGCGCTGGCCGATGGCGGAGCGCCGCGCGATGCAGGCGCTGCCGATGCGACCGTGGCGAAGCAGGGCGCGGGCGCAGCGACGGCCGACGCGGGCGCCAAGCCTGCGGCGCTCCCGATGAAGGTCATGACGGCCGAGTCGGATCCCAGCGCGCCGAAGGTCGAGACGTCGGCGCCGTTCAGCTCGGGGGGCGATCCGTTCACGGGCCTCACGCACGACGGCCAGGCGGCCGTACTCAAGTTCGCGTTCCGCGCGGGCGCCAAGGACGGCGACGTGATGGACGACGCGGCGACGGGATTCGACGGCCTCTTCGCGGTGCTCTTGAAGGAGCGCCACGTCGCGACGCGCGAAGACTTCGACAAGGAGCGCGACGTGCAGCTCGCGCGCCTCCTCACGGCCAAGCAGAACGAAGCGCTCGCGCTCTACGTTCGTCGTCTCAAAGAGACGGCCAAGGCTGAGATCAAGAAGGACGACGCGCTCCTCCGCGAGCCCGACGGCGGCGCAGGCGCAGCGCAGGACGACGAAGAGCCGTAGACTTGCGCTACGTGACCGCGTGACCCCCTCGACTCTCACCCATCGTTCCGCCACGCTCTCCAACGGGCTGCGCGTCCTCGCGATCCCGCAGGCGCAGCTGCATCGCGCGCACGTCGCGCTCTACGTCCGCGTCGGCTCGCGCTTCGAGACGCCGGCGACCAACGGCCTCAGTCATTTCCTCGAGCACATGCTCTACCGAGGCACGGCGCGGCTCCCCAGCGCGCACGCGGTGAACCTCGCGTTCGAGGAGCACGGCGGATATCTCTACGCGGCGACGCAGACCGACTACGGCCTCTTCTCGCTCACGCTCCCGCCCGAGTCGCTCGATGCGGCGAGCATGCTCTTCGGCGAGGTGCTCGCGCAGCCCGCGTTCTACGACATCCCGATCGAGCAAGGGATCGTCTGCGAAGAGCTCCTCGAGGACCTGGACGACGACGGACGGCAAGTCGATCCCGACAACCTCTCGCGCGCGCTTATCTACCCGACGCACCCGCTCGGCTACACGATCACCGGCACCGAAGAGCTCGTCCGGTCGTTCGACGAGCCGGCGCTCCGCGCGCACCACGCGAAGCATTACACCGCGGGCAACGCCGTCCTCGTCTTCTCCGGCGCCATCGACGCCGACCGCGCGATCGATCTCGCGGACAAGAGCTTCGGTCGCTTTCCCCGCGGCGCGCGAATCGAGACGACGCCGCCGGTGCACGCGCAGAAGAAGGCGCGGCTAAAGATCCTCGAGAGCGTGCAGAGCCAGACCGACTTGCGCCTCTGCATTCGCGCGGTCGCGGAGACGGCGCCCGAGCGACCCGCGGTCGATGCTCTGATGCGCGTCATCGACGACGGCATGTCGACGCGGCTCTACCACCGGATCTGCGACGCGCAGGGGCTCTGCTACGACGTGTCGGCCGGGTACGACGGCTACGAGGACGACGGCGTCATCGACATCACGGCGGGCGTGCAGCACGCGCGCGCGGCGCACGTGTCGAGCGAGGTGCTCGCGATGCTGAGCGAGCTCGCCGCCGAAGGGCCGACTCCCGAAGAGCTGTCGAAGGCGCAACGCCGGCACGCGTGGGACATGACGGCGATGCTCGACTCGGCGGAGGACATCGGCGCGTATTTCGGCGCGGGGACGCTCTTCGATCGCTTCGAGTCGCCGGTCGAGCGCCTCGCGTCGATGCAGCGCGTGACGGCGGAGCAAGTCCGCGACGCCGCGAGGATGCTCACGCAGCCGGAGCGGCTGAACGTGGTCGCGGTCGGGATGCTCGACGACGGCGAGGACAAGCGCTTGGCGGAGATCGTCAAGACGTGGCGCGGGGCGAGCGGCGGCTGACGTGGGCGTGCCCGTGGCGCCGTGAGCGTCGTTCCATGCGCCTCGTGATCGACACCAACGTCATCGTCTCGGCGCTGCTCAGCCCGGGGCGCACGCCGGATCGCGCGCTCGACGCGGTGCGCACGCGACGCGACGTCGTGCTCTACGACGAGCGCGTGCTGTGTGAGTACCGCGAGGTGCTCTCGCGCGAGAAATTTCGCAAGATCGATCCTGTGCGCGCCGAGGAGCTGATCGCGGGACTCATCCTGCACGGCGAGCGCGTCGTCGTCACGCGCGCGCACACCGAACCGATGATTGACGACGGTGACCGCATCTTCGTCGAGGTCGCGCTCGCGGGCCGGGCCGACGCGATCACGACCGGGAACGTGCGCCACTACCCGACGAACCTCGGCTTCGGCGTCTTCCCGCCCGCAGAGCTTCTGGCAGAATTGGGGATTCGCTCGTAGCTACTGTGCAATCGCGATCGCGCGCACGAAGGCGTCGTATTCGTCTTTCATTGGCAGCTCACGGTCGATCACGAGACGACGGCGCGTCGACGTCGACGTTGCTCCGGTGCGCGGATCCGTCCCGTCCTCGGTGACTGTTTGCCAATAGGCACCGATGCCACGTCTTTGCCACAGAGGGAGATCGTTGAAGTTGATCCCATTCCGAAAGAGCAGCTCGTTACGCTCTGCGACCGAGACGCCCGAGAGCTTCTGCGTCGCCGTGTGATCGTCCATACCTTGACGCCTCAAGAGCCAATACGAGTGCCCGTTGAGCGCGTTGCGATGCGCATCTTCGTGGCGCCAGCGGAAGTAATCCACCACCTCGTCGACTCCGGGGAGCTGCGAGATGCGGCAATCGAACGCGGCGGGGGAACCGAGGAGCAGCGAGAATTTCGCGCTCGCCTCGCCTGCCAAAATCGAGTCGTACTTTCGCAGCTTGCGCGCGAACGCCGATTCATCGAGTCGAAAGAGCAAGTTGATCTCGTCGCTCTGCGTATAGCCATAGAGCACCGAGAATCCACAGCTCATCAAATGTTCGAGCGTCGCCACCATGTAGTCGCGGAAGCGCTCGTCGTACGGAGCGTCGAAGCCCTGCGCGACGCGGGTGAGGTGCGAGAACGAGCGGCCGTCGATGCGCGCGGCCATGTGGACGCCGGGGAGCACGCAGTGATCGTGCGCCGTTTCGTAGATCCGCATTCGGCGATCGAGCTGCTCGAATTTCATGAGAAGTGCGCGTCCTCCATCGCCTTGAGCTTATCGATGACTTGCCGCGCGAGCTCGCGCGATGCGCGGACGCCCTTCGACTCGGTCTTCGGCGAGATGGGCTCGACATAGAGGTGCAGCGTGTCGCCGCGCTCGGGCACCGAGCTCCAGGTCACTTGCCGTTCGCCACGCAAGTACGCACAGAGCACGATCGGTCTGTCCAAGTCCTTCAGGATGTTGCCCACGCCGTAGGTCACTTTGTCGGGCTCGATCCGGCCGGTGCGGCTTCTCCCTCCTTCGGGAAAGAGGGTGCACACGTCGCCGTGCGAGACGACGTACTTGATCTTGTCGAGCACCCGCTTCAGGTGCGCGGCGTCGCCGCTTCGGTCGATCGGAATCGACTTTCCGACGTAGGTGATCGCCCGCAGGAGCATGTTGCTCTGGAAGTTCTCGATGGCGGGGACGTTCCACGAGAAGCGGCGAAAGCTCAGTAGATAATCGGCAATCGAAGCGAATGCATGATGCAAGTAGATCGAATCGACCATCGTCAGGTGATTCGGGCAGACGATCACCGGGCGGCCGGTGGCGAGCGCTTCGCGGTAGACGCGGCGCGCCTCGTCCAATCCCTCGATGCGATGGCCACGAAGGACCCGCATGTAGAAGACCGCGCCCGGCCCCACGATCGTGAACGCGGCCCAGCCCACGAGCGCTTGTCTGCGGAGCGACGCGACTTCCTCGGGCGGCAGCGGCTTGGCCATGTTCGTGGGGCGTGAATATCACGCTCGGCCGCAGGCGGCATCGACGACTACGGCGATGACTGTCCGACTGCGAACGCGTACTCGGTGTATGGCGCGTTGTTCCCCGGATCGTCGAACACCGTCGTGAAGTGCACGGCGTCCGTCGATCGCGTGATCTTCGACTCCCATTGCGTGGACAGGTACATGCCGCCGTTCCAGAAGCCGGGGCACGCCGCGCGCGTCTGCAGGTGTCCGTCGCAAAACGCGACCGCCTGCGTGCCGACGAGCTCACTCCACGTGTGACCATCGGGCGACGAGTACGATTTCTTGCTGTCGCCCGACGAGTAGAAGAGACCGTTCGCGTGGAAGATGTACGTGTGGCCGCCGGTGTCGCCGACGCTCGCGACGCGCGTCCAGCTCGTCCCGTCGATCGACTCGAACGCATCGGTGCCGCAGGTTCCAATGAAGTGGCCTGCGCCGAAGCTCACGCCTTCCATCAGTCCGCACGCGTGCGACGGTGTCTGCTCGTTCCAGGTGATCGCGCCGTCCGTCGACGTGAACACGCGCCAACCGACGGTGACCCAGATCCCGTTTCCGTAGGCGATGCCGCGGAGGAGATTGTTGTCGTCGCCGCCGCTCGTCGCGAGCTCGGCGCGATCTCTCCACGTGACACCGTTGTCGCGCGACACGACGCGCAGGCCGCCGTATCCCACGCCGACGATCGATTCGACCCAACCCACGTGCCCGGAATCGACCGCCGCCTCGACACCCGCATCGCGCGACGCGTCCGAGCCAGGCCTAGCGTCGGACGCGCTCGACGCGTCGAGCGCCGACGAAGGCGCGTCGACTTCTCCCGCATCCCCCGCGATCCCACCATCGTCGGCGACGTTCGCCGGCGCGCCCGCGCCACCGGAACAGCCTAGGAACGCAACGAGGGCGCACGTGATCGAAGCGCCCACGGTCCACGGGAGATGACTCATCGCATGGCTCCTCTCACGCGACGAGGAACGGCAGCGGATCGCTCGCCGTCTTGAAGTAGGGCGACGA
>JAYVXB010000643.1:0-12311 GCA_043785585.1 Deltaproteobacteria bacterium
CTTCTCCACGACCACTCCTATCTCTGAGCGAAGCGATCCAAAATGTGCTCGCGCGGCACGGCCTCGCCGGCGAGCGCGCGCTGCCGCTCGCGAACCAGACCGTCGAGCGTCGGCGGCGGCGCAGGGTTCTTGTAGAAGACGCCAGTGTGAAGCTCGCGCCCGTAGTGCTGCGCGATACCCATCGCGGCGAGGCGGTCGGTCGGATCGTGACCGAGCTTCACGAGCTGCTTCATGCAGGCGCGGTGCTCTTTCACCTGCCAATCGTCTTCTCCGAACGTCACGCACGGCGACTGCACATTGACGAACGAGAAACCGGGATACCGAATCGCCTCCTCGATGATCGACGAAAGGCCCGCCATGTCCGCCGGCGTCCCCTGCGCGACGAAGTTCGCGCCGTACGCGAGCACGTAGAGGAGCGGATTCACCGGCTCCTCCATGCTTCCATACTCGGAGGTCACCGTCTTGAGGCCGCGCGGCGACGTCGGCGAGAGCTGCCCTTTGGTCAAGCCGTAGATCTGGTTGTCCATCACGATGTACGTGAGGTCGGTGTTGCGCCGGATCGCGTGAGGAACGTGGCCGCCACCGATCGAAAAGCCATCGCCGTCCCCACCCGCGACGAGGACGAGCAGGTCGGGGTTCGCGAGCTTGATCCCTTGCGCGATCGGCAACGCGCGCCCGTGCACGCTGTTGAATCCGTAGGCGGTCGTGTAACCGGGAATGCGACTCGAGCAGCCGATGCCGGAGACGAACGCGATCTCGTGCGGCGCGCGCCCAATGGCAGCGAGCGCGCGGTAGATCGCTTGCAACACGCCGAAGTCGCCGCACCCGGGGCACCAGATCGGCTTCAGATCGCTTTTGAAATCTCTCGCTTGGTAAGCGGGGAGGACCGGGGGCGTGGAAGTGCTCAAGTTCAATCCTCCGAGGCGATCCGATGCACGGGTTGCTGAAGCGCGAGCGCGGCAGAACGAAGCTGCGTGATCACGTCCTTCGGCTGGATCGGATTGGCACCGCTCCGGCAGAACGAGACGACGCCAGGCGGCACGTCCACGAACATCCGCAGGATTCGATACAGCTGCCCTTGGTGCGACAGCTCGACGACGAAACCGGCGCGAACCGACGCGAAGAAGTCTTTGTAGATTTGCTCCGCGACCGGGTACACGAGCCACGGCACGAGGAGCTTCACGTCGAGACCGTCGGCGACCGCGCGCGCGAACGCTTCGCGGCACACTCCGGCGATCGAGCCCCAACCGACGAGCGCGAGCTTCGCGTTCGGGTTCCCCTCGATGTGGAAGAGATCGCGGCGTCGCGTGATCGGCGCGAGCTTCTGGAAGCGCTTCTCGTTCATCTGCGCGTGCACCTTGCCGCTCGCGCTCGGGTTGCCGTGCTCGTTGTGCTCGATGCCCGCGCCCTGGTAGTTGCCGCCGCGCATCCCTGGATGACTGATCGGGCTGATGAAGTCGTCGGTGAGTCGAAAGCGCGCGTAGTTGGTGAGCTCGGTGTCGGTGGGGCGACGGCGCGTCTCGATCTCGAAGCGCGTCACGTCGATCGGATCGACGGTCTCCTTCCGCTGCGCGACCTCTTGATCGCTGAGGATGATCACGGGCGTCTGGTAGCGCTCCGCCATGTTGAACGCCGCGACGGTGACGTCGAACGTGTCCGCGACCGACGTCGGCGCGAGCACGGGCCGCAGCACGTCGCCGTGCGCCGAGAACGCGCACATGAAGAGATCCGACTGCTCGGGCTTCGTGGGGATGCCGGTCGACGGACCGCCGCGCTGCACGTCGAGCACGACCAGCGGCAGCTCCGCGATGCTCGCCAGGCCGAGGATTTCGGTCTTGAGCGCCATGCCCGGGCCGGACGTCGCGGTCATCGCTTTCTTGCCGGCGAACGACGCGCCGACGGCGGCGCCGATGCCAGCGATCTCGTCCTCGGCCTGGAGCACAGCGCCGCCGTACTTCCAGACTTCGCGCGTGAAGAACTGCATCACCTCGGTCGACGGCGTGATCGGATATCCGCCAAAGAAATCGCAGCCGGCGAAGATCGCCGCGGCGGCGCACATGTCGTTGCCGTCTGTGAGGAGCTTGGTGCCGGGCGTCGCGACGGCAGCGTCCATCATGCGTGGCGTCGCGAGCGGATGCTCGCGCGCAAACTGCTCGCCGAGAGCGAATGCGCGCTCGTTCGCGGCCACGAGCTCGGGTCCCTTCTTGGCGAACTTCTTCGCCAGCCCCTTCAGGAGCGACGAGCGTGCGATCCCGAACCACCCCGCGAGGAGCCCGAGCACCACCGAGTTCTTCGCTTTGTCGGTGCCCGCGGCCTGCTTCGCCATCTCGGTAATCGGCGCAGCGAAGACCTCCTTCGGCGAGACGCCGACGAGTGGGATCGCGTCCAGCGCGACGCCCGTCTTCGAGTCGTAGACGACGACCGTCGTGCCCGACACCGGGAGCTCGGCGCCGAACTTCAGGAAGTCGTCCCAGTTGAGAGCGACAGCGAAGTCGAGGTTGCCGCCCGGATTCTGCACGCGGCGCGTGGAGAGTCTCACGCGGCACGAAGACTCGCCTCCGCGCACCTGCGAGCCGAAGCTCTTGGTCATCATCGCGTGGTAGCCCTCGTAGGCCGCAGCAGCGATGAGCGATTCTCCGGCACTGACGATGCCGTCTCCACCAGAGCCGGCCATACCAATTACGAGATCGTCCATTGAGTACCAGCGACCAAGCAACATGCACGCCGCGCGATTTGCGCGCGTTCGCTACGCGCGAGGGCGGGGGCGAGCGGCAACTCTTGCAGCAGCGCGCAAGGCGTTCGCAGCCGATCCGACGTCGACTCACTTCGACTCTCGCGCCCGCGTCAGCTCGGGATCGGCACCGTGTCGAGGTAGACCACGCGATACCCGACGCCGTCGCCCATCGCCCCGCCTCGGATCTGCGGCTGGTCGCCCGCATCTGCCGCGTAGTACTCGCGCTCCTCGACGACGACGCGTCGCTCTTTCGGCGGGCTCGGCGCAATCGGGAGTCCGACGTTCGCGACCCAGCGCGCGACGTTCGAACCGAAGGGTATGCTCCCATCGAATGCGGTCTCGGACCCGATCGGAGTCCAGCCCATCTCGCCGACGCTCCCCGGCGCGCGCTCTTGGACGTACGCGACGATCCGATGGGTCGGCGGAACCGCGCGCCTGCTCATCGTCGTCACGGACGGCGTCATCGCGATCGGTGGTAGCAACGACTCGGCTGCGCTCGTCGACACGACGCCCGACACTTCGACGTGCACCGACTGCGCGTCGAAGTTGAAGTCGAGCGTGCGGTCGGCGGCGAGCTGCGCGAAGTCGGCGCGTACCATCGGCGAGATCTCGAGCCCCGACAGTGACTCGGGTTGGTAACGCGCGAGCGCGAGGCTCACGAACGGGAAGTACGCGGCCCCCGGCTCCATCTCGATGTCGCAGAACCAGAGGCGCCGATCGGCGTTGAACTCGACGGTGAACCCCGCGACGTCGACGGTCCCCGTCCCGTCCGCGAGCGCGATCCCTGACGCCGGTGTCTTTGCGTTCTTGAAGTCCTTTGCGGAGAGGGACGCGGCGACGCCGGCGTCGAAGATCGGATCGCGACCCCACCGCGAGACTTGGTCGACCGGCGAGCTCGACGACGCCGAGAGCAGCACGGCGAGCAGCTCGCCCTCGCCTGTCGCGTACCATGGGCGCTCGAGGTAGACGCGCAGCCCGCCGCCGCGCCGTACGCTCTTCCCGCCCGACGTCTCCCATTTGAACGTCGGCACCACGTAGACGATCTTCGGCACCACGGGCCGCGACGCGCTCGGAATGGAGAACGACTTGTCCGAACGCGGTCCCGGGGCCGTCCCCGCGAGCGTGATCTTCGACGTATCGGCGACGAGTGCCTCGGGGAAGTACTCCTTGTACCGAGTCTGCGCGACGGGCGTGTACGTCACGTTCCGATGCTTCGTGTCGTGAAACTCGTGGTGCAGGCGGAGGACCTGCGTCGCGTCGATTCCGTACGTCACGGCGACTTGGTAGGCGTGCCCCGACTGCACGATCGTCGGGCTCGAGACGCCGTCGTCCGGCAGCGGCTTCGACGGGACGTCGATGGTCTCGTTCCACGTCGCCTCCATGTCGACCTGGTTCGTGCTCCGGCTGTGCGACGTGAGCGTGCCGGTATGCGTGACGAACGTCAGATCGTTGCCGCGCGTGATCTGCACACTCGCGACCGGTGCGGCGAGCGGCTTTGGCACGGCGTGGACGAGCTTGATCTCGCGCCGCGGCGTGAGCATCCAGTGGCGCCCGCCGGCGAGGTCGGAAGCGGGCACTCCATAGTCGAGGACGTACGCGAGGTGATTGAGTCGGTTACCTGCCGGCGTGCTCGCGTACTCGAGCGTCAGGATCGTCGCGGGCGGGAGCGTGATCGTGCCGAGCCTCCCCGCAACGGTCCCGCCCATCACCCCCGGACCATCGGCGAGCTGCAAACGGAACGTCTGCCAATCGGGCCACGTCCCCGGCCACGACGCGGCGAGCAGCGTCGCGCCGCCCGCAGCGGGATCGAACACCACGGCGCCGCCCGCCGCGGAATCGGGCAAGTACGGAAGCGTCACCTCGGTGACGGAGCAGACGACGTACTCGCCAGGCGCCAGCGGATCGCCGCGCTTCTCCGTGAGCGAGCTCGTCGACGGACCGCCGCTCGCCGCGCGCCGCTGATCCATCGGCACTTGCGGCGGCGTGACGATCGCCGCCTGGTTCGGATTGCTGTCGATGTACCCGTCGTCCACCGTCAACGACGGAATGCGCTTGTCCGAGAACGTCCCCTCTTCGCGCGTGGCCAAACGAAAGAAGGACTTCGTGTCGGCGCTCGTCGCGAACGCGCCGTCGAAATCGCCGTGCGCCTCCGCCATTCCCTGCGATGTCTTCGGAGGAGCGACGTGACGCTCGCATGTACCTCGGTAGACCTTCTCGGCGAACTTCGGATCTGCGTACGTCGTGTTCAGATGTTGGGCGTACGCATCCGCGCCCATCCCGTCGCCGCTTCGAATGACCAGGTTCTCGACCGACTCGCCCTCCGCCACGGCGTACCTCAGCACGAGCGTCGGCGGCGGGATCGGCTCGTACCGCTTGTACGTCTGCAGCGCGCTCGCGTGCGGTGCGCCGGGCGGACCGGGATCGTCGTACGCGAGGCTGTTGCCCGCGAGATCGACCGCGCGGGCGCGGAACGAATACGGGTTACCGAAGCGAAGCGGGATCAGCGATCCCGGCTCCGTACGCACCGGCGCGTTCAGCGGGAAGTCCGAGCTCGGCGGGTTGTCCGGCGGCTTGATCGAGTCGCTCGGCGTCGCGTACACCGGCATGAGGCGCCGACCCGGACGCGGCGACGCGAGGCTCCACCCCTCCCATCCGAACATCACCTCGTGCAAGTACATGTCCGGCGGGCCGTTGGGATCCGAGTCGCTCGTGGCGGACGCGGCCTTGATGTACGCCTCGTCGTGGATGTTCGCCTGGATCGGCGTCGGATTCACGACGCCGTACGAGTAGCTGACGATGCGACGGTGGAGCGAGAACCAGCCGCTCGAGCTCGTCTTCGCGTCGACGCGATAGCCGCGCAGGATGTCGATTGCGTAGAGATCGCTCGGCGCGGACGAGGCGATCGACGAGTTGAGGTTTGCGTTCGACGTGAAGCGCGAGCTCATCGCGTCCGCGCGTCCGTTGCGCGCGACGAAGAACCCAGTCGTACGTCGCGCCGGGAGCGTCTGCGGCGGCGCTGTGGCCTGCTGCCCCGCTTCCGCCGTGAGCGCGTTCGTCAGCATGACGACGTTCGACGCGAAGCTGACGAACTTCTGCGTGTCGCCGTCGGTCTCGCCCTGCGACACGAAGAAATTCGTCGTGTCGTCGAGCGGGACGAAGCCGTCGCGGACGTCGGCGTTGACCGCGGGCGACGAGGCTCGGAAATAGCTCGGGGTCACGATCTCGTAGGCGGTGCGCGGCATGACTGAGTCCGCCAGCGGATTGCCTATCTGGTCGAAAACGCCCAGGCGCACGAAGCCGTTCGAGCCGCCTCCGGCGATCGCGAGCTGGAACTGGAAATCGAGGACGAGCCCGAGGCGCCGCATCAAATACGGGTGATCGGCGAGGATCGCGAGCTTCTCGTGGAAGTCGAACGTCGGCGCGGTCGGGCGCGGTCGAATGATGCGGTTCCCTTTGTCGTCCTTCGACGACGTGCCGGCCGGACGCGCGTAGAAGCGTTTCGCGAGGTACATCGCGCGCGCGTTGGCCGAGAGCCCACCGATCGAGCTTTTTTCCTGCTGCGCGGCGGCCGTCCAATTGGACGTCGACGGCGTCGCGCGCGGCGTCGCGTAGATCTGCCGCACCTGGTCGATGCGCTGGTTGTTCGCGAGATCGGTCTGGACGATCGCGTCCCTGAGCGTGTTGCTGACGGTGAGATCGACCGGCGGAGGCGACGTCGCCGACGTCGACTGCACGTAGGCATAGACGCTGTCGATGAACGCCTTCGATTGCGCGACCGGATACGACCAGATGGGCCGCGTCGAGTTGTCTTTGAACGCGAAGGGCTTGACCGTCGCCGAGCCGAAGATCGTCGTCCAGAGCGGCGCGTCGTACTGCGCGACAGCGGTCACGGGGAGCGAGATCCCGCTCGGATCGAAGTTGAAACGAAAGACGAGCCCTGCGAGGGTCGTCGGCCAATTGGCGAATGGCGTGCCCGAGAGCGTCGCGCCCGCGATGCGCGGCGACACCAGCACCGACGCGCGGAACATGGAGCCCTGGTAGCCATTCGGAAGGACCGTCCAGACGATCGACATGACGCTCTCCTAAGCCGCGACCAGGGTGAACGCGCCGCAATAGTCGTCCCACGGCGCGTAGGCGTTTTCGTACGCCATCACTTGGCGCAAGGTCGGATCGCCGTTGCCGCCGGAGAACTTCTTCTCGGTCTCGATCGTCACCGACGTGCTGAAGCAGAAGACCGACACTTCGATCTCGAGCGTCGCGCGTCCGACGCACTTGCCGGTGCTGCTCTCGTACGACAGCTCGAGCTTCAGCTCGATGCACGCACTGATGATCCCGAGCACCTCGACCTCGCCGCGCAGACGGAAATAGCCGGTGAGCTTGCAGTCCTTCCCCTCGACCGCAAAGTAGATCCCGAGCGCGACGCTGATCGACCCGCTCGCGACGCCGAAGTCGACGGCGAGGCACGCTTGGGCCTCGAGCGCGATCTCGAGGAGGCGCACGCCGTCCGGCGCGATCGTGAGTCCGACGAACCCGCCGCCTCCGAGCATGCAGACCGTGAGGACGAACGGCGACTCGCGCTTGCAGAAGGCGAAGTCGACGGTCAGCGCCTTTCCGACGAACGGGATCGAGAAGCCGGCCGAGATGCTGAGGTTCTCGAGGCTGAAGACGCCAATCGCGACGTTGGGCAGCGGAAGCGAGAAGCTCGCAGAAATTCCGGACGGCGAGACGTGGAGCGCGGGAGGATCGCTGAAGCCGTCGAGCGGGATGAACCGGCGAATCGTCTCGATGAACGAGAGCGGCCCGTCGAAGTGCACGCCGCGAAAGCCAACGTCGATGGTCGACTTGCCATTGCTCCCGGCTTTGAACACCAGTCTGTCGAAGACGAGCTTGATGAAATCGTTTTTGCCAATCAGACGAAGCTCGAAGTCGGTGAGCGACGCGAAGACGCTCGCGCCTGCGGGCTCGCCGCCGCCGGCCTTGCCGCGGATCTCGACGCCGACCTTGAATCCGTTCGGGTCGTTGGGCCAGAAGATCTCGTCGCCCGTCGGCCAGCCCGAGATGGTCGGGCTCCAATCGAGCTTCACGTGCTGGGACTTGATCGCCTCTTCGGCGTTGACGAATCCGACCACCGCTGCTTTGAAGATGTCGAGCGCGTTCTGATCCGGCAATAGCTGCACGACGATCTTGTCGTAGATCGAGAGAAACTGCGTCTTTACGCCTTCGTCGATCGGGAGAACGAGCGACTTGAGCACACTGCCGAGAGCCGCGAGCGCGTCGCGCGCCGCCTTCACGTGACCGAGGAGCGAGTCGGCGAGCGCCGTCAGATCCGTTTTGTCGCCGATCGCGGCGACCGCTTCGACGTCTTTGAGCAACTTTTCGGCGGCGTCGAGCACCGCCTGGAGCGCCGTGCCGAGCATGGCGGACTCCGACTTCAGTTGCATCGGCGAAAGACCGAGCGACGCCGCCTTCGCGAGGACGCGATCGTAGAGCTGCTTTTCGATCGCCGACAGCGCGACGGTCGGCGAAAGGTTCTGCGTGAGCGGCAACACGTTGGGGATCGCGCCGATCACCTTGTCGATCTCGGCGAGGATTCGTTTTTTCAGATCTTCGCCGATGCTGCTCGCGTTTTGGAACGTGTGAAAGACGAGCTCCGCCGCGTCGAGCGCTTGCGTGAGAAACTTCGGTGCCTGCTTCAGGATTTCTTTGCCGCCGAGCTCCGCGATGAGTGCCGACAGTGGCACCGCGCCGAACAGCTTCGCGCCGGCCGCGTCGAAGAACGCGAGCGGATTGAACATGACGCCCGCGCCGATGAGCTTCGTCGGGTCGGCGCCCGCGAGGAGCCCTTGCGCGCGCGAGAGCGCGGTGATCGCGAGGTCGGGGCTCGCGAAGCCACCCGACTTGTCCGACTGCTGGCTCAACAACAGCGCTGGCGCCGTCGTGAGGTCGCCGGCGAGCTGCATGAACGCGCCGGTGACGTTGTTCGTCGCGACCTTCGTCGCGTCGTCGAAGCCTTTCTTCAGGTAGTCGTCGACGTACTTGAACGACGTGGGGACATCGGCGCCGGTCATCGCGCGCACGGTATCGACGGCGATCTCCGCGACGTCGAGCTGCGGCACGAACGGCGCGCCGCCATTCTTCGCGACGGCGGTCGTGTGCTTCATCGATCGCGTCGAGTACGTGGTGTCGTCGAGATCGTCGCTCTGCGCGAGTGCGACGCGCTGCGACTTCATCGGCGAGCGCGCGCGATTGCCGCCGTCCGCGTTCGACCACTCGTCGCCGACGCTCTTCGCCAGCGACGCATTCGTCGGGAAGCTCTCCACGTCCCCCGCCGGCAACCAAATGCACGCGGTCGTGAACGTGTGCGCGTTGCCGTCGTGATCGAACGCTTCGACCTCGAAGGGGAACGGTTGCGAGGACCCGTTGCCGATCGCCCACGTCGATCCGCTCGTACCCGCAATGGTGAGCGGAGCCTCGAGGTTCGGCGTCACCAGCGTCTTGAAGCGCACCGACGTGAACGGGAAGCCGCGCACGAGTCGCGCATCGAGCCCGTCGTACGTCTTCAGCGGCTCTTTGACGATCAAGAACTGGTGCGTCCACACGTAGGCCGTGTCTTCGTAGCCGGGGACGAATTTGCGCTCGGAGACCGTGACCCAGATCGCCTCGTGCCCGAACGGATAGATGTTGCCGTACGTGTCGATGCGGACTTTCTGGTCTCGCCCCATCGTGGCGCGGTGGTCCCACGCGGCGATGTCGGGATGGCCGTCGGTCGCCCGCTTCCAGGCACCGTGGCTGTCGAGCCATCCGCCGAGCGACGACAGCATCAGCGACTCGACGTCCACCGCGCGCGCGACCGCATTGCTGTCCTTGTCGCGCAATTTGAAGTTCGTCGTGAGGTGGACGACGCCCGCGCGATCCGCCGCGAGCATCGGTGAACGGAACGGATCGTCATTTTTCATGTCGACCGTCGCGTCGCTCGCCTTGAAGCTGAGGTCGCGCGTCCACAGCGCGCGGATCGTCTTCTGCCAACCTTGATTTGGGGGGACGGTCAGGCGCGAGTGCCAGAGCTCGACGCGGCCCGACTTCGAGACCACAGGCGACGGAGCGTGCTGCCAGATCGCGTGGCTGTTCGGCGAGATGACGAGCCGAAACGGGAGCTCGATTTGCGTCTGCAGGCCGTCGGGCGGCTGCGGCACGATCGGCCCGACGCGAACGATGTTGTCGGCCGGCTGCGGGAGCGAGTCGAGCGTGCGGATCGAGGTCTCCGGGTTGGCGACTCGGAACGCGAGGCGGTTCTTTCGCGCGCGTGCCGCCTTGAGCGCGAGCTTGAACCGCGTCGACGTCGGCAGGGCGTCGGTGGCCGTGACACCTTGCGAGACGATCCGCGTGGGCTCGAAGCTCGGCGTGTAGACGATGCTCGCGCCCGGCGGCTCGTCCCACGCGTTCGGCGCAACGTGGAGCTGCAGCGTCGAGATCGCCGCGAGGATCGCCTCGAGCTCGTACGGAATCGCGACGATCGCCTCGGGCACGAAGAACGAGAGTCGACTCTTGCGCGCGATGCGATGCTCGACGGCGCCGCCCGCGGGGACGGTGCCTGGCAGAGGCGGTCCGATCTTCTTCGGATCCTGCTCCTCGAACGATTGTTCGAGAATGTGCTGCGGCGGGTGATCGATCAGGATGTACGCAGGGCCGCTGGTCCGGCCGAGGAAGAGGCTCCCCTTCAGCGTGAGCCCGCCCGGAGGCGGGGTTTTGGCCACGTCCATCACGTCGAGCCCGATGATTCCGAGCGTCAGGACGACGAGATCGTCGCGCCGTCCGATACCGAACCACTTCGCGCTCTTGAGAAGAGAGTCGTCGTCCGGTCCAGGCGCCGTCTCGATCGTGCACGCCGTGAGATCGGGCAACGCGGCGATCGCGATGCCTGCGCCCATGAGCTTCAAGATCCCACGGCGCGTGAGCGCGCGCGGGCCGAGGTCGCGGCCGTCGCCGGAGTTGCTGCCGCTCATCGGACGCGGACCTTCGTCGTACCAGCACCGAGCCTCATGAAAAGCCCTCCACCCCTGTGGATACGCAGGGAGTGTCGCAGACAGGACAGGCGGTCGTCCGAAATCGGAGCGGAAAGGAGTCGCGGCTCATTTCAGCACGGTGCGTCGGCGAGAACCAGCCATCGCCGCGGGAGGAGTGTACAAGGCGGGAGGTCGGCAGCCCTGTGGTACCGTTCTGCGATCGTGGTGATGGCGACCAGAGACATCGCGCCAGCGGTCTACGACATGCTCCGCGCGCTCGCCCATCGGCATCTGCGCAAGAGCGGTGGCAATACGCTCAACACGACCGCGCTCGTGCACGAGGCTTGGCTCAAGCTGATGCACGGCGAGTCGGACTTCGAGAATCGCGCGCATTTTTTCGCGGTCGCGGCGACGGCGATGCGGCAAATCCTCGTCGATCACGCGCGGCGACGGCATGCCCAAAAGCGCGGCGGAGCGGCGCCCGCGACGGAGTCGGCGCTCGCCAACGTCGGGGCAGACTCGAACGTCGATGAGCTCCTCGCGATCGACGCCATCCTCACGAAGCTCGAGGCACTCGACGAGCGCCTGGCGCGCGTCGTCGAGTGGCGGTTCTTCGGTGGCCTCGACGAAGCGGAGATCGCGCGAGCGCTCGATGTCGACGTGCGCACCGTCCGCCGCGATTGGCGCAAGGCGCGCGCGTTCATTCTCGGCGAGCTTGGCAGACCGTAGCGCGGCGCAGTCGAAGCGGCGTCAGCGCGCCCCCCGTCACTTCGACGTGATGGTCGCCTGATGCGTCGCAACGTAGCGCGCCTGCGCCTGCGCACCGGTGATGTACGCGTCGTACGCGATGTTCCCGCGCAAGTGCCGCTCGTAGAACGCGACCATGAACGCGCGGGTCATCGCGGTCACCTGCGCGTTCGTCGCCGTCGCCGTCTGGCAGAAGCTGCACGTCAGGCCGCACGAACCGACGTCGTCGAGGAAGCTCATGTGGTTCGCGCCGGCCGCGGTGATTTGAACGCTGGGCGAGTTGGTGCGCGAGTAGAACGTCGTGAAGTTGCTCGCGGCCGGAGCGCACGGCATGAAGCCGCCCATCGCATCGGTCGTCTCCCCGACGAAGCCCGTCGGGATGTGCAATGCGGGCATCAGCGTGGCAACCGTCACGCACGCCGGCGCGTTGCATCCGTTCGGACCGCCGCCGTCGACCGGGTCGAGCACGAACGATGCTTTGACTCGCGCGTCCATCGTCGCCGCGAGGAGCGCGACCTTGCCGCCGAGCGAGTGACCGCTCATCGCCGCGTTCGCCGCGTCGACGATCGGCCCGAGCATTGCGTCGTTCTTCGCCCAGTCGATGCCGGCGATCATGTCCTTCGCTTCGTTCGGGTTGTTCGTCCCGGTGATGCTGCCGGGAAAGTCGACCGTGAGCGCGACGTAACCGAACGACGCAAGGCGCTTCACGTAGCCGTAGTACTGCGACGGCGCGAGCTGGAGGCCGTGGCCGAAGACGACCACGGGGTACGTGCCCGCGGTCGTCGGATACGCGACGTGGATCGCGACGCTGTCGCCGGTCGACGCGA
>JAYVXB010000644.1:0-12306 GCA_043785585.1 Deltaproteobacteria bacterium
GTGATGCGAGGATCGAGCGCGAGGAGCGGCGCGTCCTCGAACTGGAGGTGGAGGCGACGGATCGCGGCGGGTCGTGTCAGGGCATCGGTGAACGTTTCGGCGACGGCGGGATCAGTGGCCACGGCGGCGAGTGTAGCTCGGCCCTCGCGATGGGCCGATTCCCCTGATCGACCATGTCTAGTCTAGGGATGGTCGATCAGGCCGGTGCCCCCTGATCGACCAAGTCTCGACATGGTCGATCAGGCCCGTCACCACTTCTCGTCGTCTCGCACGCCCTGATCGTCCGCCGTCCCGCCTGGTCCGGGCGACGCGCGGAATTTCGGGCGCCAACCTTCGCCCATTCGGTACTTCTCGAACGGGTTGTCGGCGATCCGGAACGCCGTTCGAAGCAACTTCTGCAGCTCCGAGACCAGCGTCTTCGCCGCGCCGAAGTCGCCGAGCTCCTTCCAATCGAACTTCCCGCGCCCGTTGCACACCGCGACGAGGAGCTTCCACGGCGCGGTCGGGTTTCGCGTCGACTTGTGCGCCATTCCGAGGTCGAAGTAGGTGCGGCGCACCGTCACGCCGGTCACGCGGACCAAGAGCGTGTGGCCGTCGCCGAGCGAGAAGTGGAGATCCTTCCACGCCTTGTAAGGAGGGAGCGGGCGGATCGCCGATAGCTCCGCGCGCGCGGTCGATGCGATCGGCGCGACGACGTGCAGCGGCACGAGCGCGGTCAATTCGCCCGCGCGGAGGACGACGCGATCCTCGAGGCGCGCCACTTCGACCTTCGCGCCGGGCGCGTGGCGCGTGAGGATCTCGGGATCGATGTGGCGCGCGGTCGATACGAGGACGAGCGTCGACCGTTCGGCGCGCTCGCGGACCGATAGGAACATCGGGAGAGACGATCCGTGCGGGCGAAAGGAGAAGAAGACGTCGCGCCGCGCGCCGTCGTAGCTCTGCTCGCCGAGCGCGATCGGCGTGTCGAACGGTTCGCGCGCGGGCGGCGTCGGTCCGACCACCGCGAAGAGCGATCGCAGCAAGAGATGGAGCGGCTCGATCGCGATGGCGACCTGCGCGAGCTCTTCGTCGGTCACTTCGATCTCGTCGCACTCCGGTGGATCGCGCCGGCACACCGCAACGCAGGGCGCGCTCGCTCCGCGCGGGGCGTCGAGCACCTCGCGGAAGCACATCGGCTCGAGATCGCACGGGAGCGATCGCGCGCGCGGCGCGGGACGCACGACGCCGCATGCGCGGAGGGCGGCTTCGGCCTCCGGCGAGACGTGCTCGCGGAGGGTCGACGGCGCGAGCGTCAGGGGGCCGTGGTCTTCGAGGAGGGCGAAGAAGCCGCGCATGGCGAGCGATCAGCCCATCGAAGCGACGTCGGTCGCGATCGGAACGACGTTCGGCGCGATCGAAGCGGCCTGCGTCGCCATCGACGCGATCTCCGTCGCGGTCGAAGCGCGCGCCGGGAGCTTCATGATGCCGCGCGCGAGCAGGAGCTCGTCGAGGACGCGCTCGACGTCGGTCGCGCGACGCAGGAACTTCTTTCGATTCGCCGTGAGCGTCACCGCCGTCGGTCGGGTGCGGCCTGCAATCTTGAGATAGAGCTTCACGCTCGCGATCGTCGCCATGGTCGCGAGCGCCGCGCGGATCTCGGCGTCGTTGTTCGATCCGCGCAGATCGCCGTTCGACCACGAGTAGCTGCGGATCGAGTTGTCCGGATTCACGAGCGCGATCTCGCGGAGCTCGATCCCTTCGAGCCCGGGGATGCCGCGAGGATCGAGCGCGACGTCGAGATGGCGGAGCGGCTCGAGCGAATAGACCGCGCCGACGCCGAAGTGGCCCGCGTCGCCGAAGAAGCACACGCCGACGAAGCGACGGAGCGCGTCCTTCATCGACGTCCAGCCTTGGACGGCGAGGCCGCTGGAGAGTTTGTCGAAGAGGACGAGCGCGCGGTCGGTCGTGTTGCCGTTGATTTGGGTCAGCGTGAGATCCACGTCGACCATGTCGAACGACGACGCGGGCGCGCAGAACTCGATGACGAAGAGGATCTCGGACGCCATCTCGGTGACGCGCACGCGGCAGAAGCGGGTGCGTCCGCGCGCGATGAGCCAGGCGAAGAGGGCGGCTTCGAAGGCGGCGAGGGCGGCCGGCGTGACGAGGAGAGCGCGCGGCGACGCGGCGGAGAAATCGGTGAAGGTGTTGGAGGGCTCGGCATCGGTGGCGACGCGGACTTCTTGGAGGAGATGCGGCGCTTCGAGGTGGACGGTTGTGACCAGGTCGGCCGGCGGAAGACGCGACTCGCGGAAGCGCGGTTCGGGGGAGGCGGCGTCGCGGCGGAGGATCGCGGCCTGCGCGGTCGCGGTGGCGTACGGCGCGAGCGTGATGAAGAGGGCGCGGAGATCGGCGGGGAAGGGAGCGGCGGGGATCGCGTCGCGGTGCGCGGCGTCGAAGAGCTTCTCGACGAGGCGGCGATCGCCTTGCGCGGTGGCGCGGAGATCGTCGAGCGGGACGCCGAGCGCGGCGAGCGCGGCGGACCAGGGCGTGAGAAGACGACAGAGGAGGGCGCGGTTCAGGTGATCGAGGAACGCGCGGTCGAAGAGGACGCGGCCGGGCGGCGCGGCGGACGCGCCCGAAGATGCGGGCGCGGTGGACGCGCCGGAAGATGCGGGCGCGGTGGACGCGAGTGCAGATGCGGAGGGAGTCGCCTCGGGCATGGCCGCGGGAAGATACGGCGGGGGCGGGCGGGTGCCAGGGGAAAAGTGTTGCACGGTTTCGTCCGCGCGCGCTTTGCGCGACGCCGTCGACGTCGAGGGCTTCAACCTCGAGGCGAGCGTCCGCATCGACGCCGACGACGATCTCGGGCGGGAGCGCCTCTTTCGTTACGGCGCCCGCCCGCCCTTCGCGCTCAGCCGGATGCGCTCATTGCCTGGCGGTCGCATCGCGTATCGGTTGCATGCAACCCGGCCCGGGGTTGCACCGCCGACGCCGAAGAAGTCGCCCGTGCGCGTGCTTCATGCGTATTCCGGTGGAAACCGGCCATCGAATCGCGCGCTGTGTGGCGATCCGCGTCTGGCTCTCCGCTTGCTCTAGGTCCGATGCCCACCGGCATTCACCGGTTCGCATCGTCGTACCTTCGCTTCTCGTGGTATCGATTCGCCAGTCAGCTCGACGCATTTCTTCGCCGCTCGCGCGCGAACTATTGCGGTTGAAAAATCAAAATGCGTTCACCCCCGTACCGGGGCGGCGCCGATTTCTGGAAGGAGGCGCTATGCAAAAGAAACTTCGTATGGGTGTCGTGCTTGGCGCATCTCTCGTGGTCTCCACGGTCTTCGCGCAGGGCGCGCGGGAGATCACGCCTCGCGGCGCGCGCATCGATTTCGCCGCGCGCGAGCGAACGGTCTCGGCGCCGATCGCTACGAAGCTCGCGCAGCTCCGGCAGAAGAAGTCCGCGAACGGGTGGACGTTCGACCCGGTGTACACGACCGCGCTCGACTTCGACCTCAAGACGATCACGGGCGCAGTCGTCCCGCCGAACTTTCGCCAGCACGTCAAGACGCAGAACGCGCTCGCGGCCACGGCGCTTCGCAAGATTCTCACCTCCCCGACGCCTGCGCCGCGTGCTGGAACGAGCGCGTGCTTCTCGAGCTTGCCGTCGTTCGACTGGCGCAAAGAGAATGGGACCACGCCCGTGCGCGACCAAGGTCACTGCGGGAGTTGCTGGATCTTCGGCGCGCACGGCGCGATGGAAGGCAACTGGCACGTCGACAATAGCCAGATCATCGATAGCTCCGAACAGGACACGATGGACTGCAACGGGGCGGGAAGGGGCTGTGGTGGCGGCTGGCCGTCCGACGCGCTCAGCTATTTGATGGGGAATGGGAGCGCGACGGAATCCTCGTATTCGTACTCGGGGTCGCGCGGCACGTGCAAGGCGCGCGGGCTCGCAGCGCCGTACGGGCTTCAGGCGTGGGGCTACGTTGCGGACGACGATGGCGTACCCAGCGTCACCCAGCTCAAGTCCGCGCTCTGTCATTACGGACCACTCGCCGTCGCCCTCGACGCGACCGACGCGTTCCAAGCGTATGGCACGGAGAGCGTCTTCAACGAGCACGACGGGGGCTCGGTCAATCACGTCGTCACCCTCATCGGCTGGGACGAATCCAAGCACGCTTGGCTGATCAAGAACTCGTGGGGCGCCGGCTGGGGCAGCACCGCCGGCTTCGGCACGGAACGCGGCTACATGTGGATCGCGTACGACAGCAACAAGGTCGGCTACGGCGCAACGTGGGCGCTCGCCAACCAGACGCCCGGCACGCGTCCCGCCAATCCCCTCGCCGTCAGCGGTATCGTTCACCTCCAGGATTTCGGGGACACACCGCTGCGCGACGCGACATGGGCGGGTACGATCGGACAATCGCTTCGCCTCGAAGGGTTCCAAGTGAGCTTCACGTCGCCGGTGGCGGGCCTTGGTATCGAGTACATGTGCCACGAGCAGGACGTTGGCGATCTGCCTTGGATGGCTGGAGGATCGTTCTGCGGATCGCGCGGGCAGTCGAAGCGCCTCGAGGGGCTCGCGATGCGTTTGACCGGGCCCAACGCTGCCAACTACGACATCAACTACGCATGCCACGTGCAGGATTTGGGGGACCAAGGGCCCTTGAAGAACGGTGCGTTCTGCGGAGCACGTGGACAGTCGCGACGGCTCGAGGCGATGGAAGTGTGGGTTACGCCGAAGCCAGCGGCACGTCTTGGAGCTGCACAACCGACGACCGTAAGGCAATGATCGGCGCGGCCGCGCCAACGATCCACGATTGGCTCGCGATGAAAACGTCGGCCCTCTTTCTCCAGGTCGCCCTCCCGATCGTCTGCGCGTTCGGGGGGCTCGCGTGCGAGAGAGACCCGTCCTCCGCGCCCGCGGCGAGCCCTGCCTCCGCGTCCCCGTCCGCGCCGGTGTCCACGGCGGCGGCACCCAGCGTCGCGTCGACGGCCACGGCGCCCAGCGTCGCGCAGGCGCCGTCCGCGCCGGCTTCGTCCGCGCCGATGCCGGGCAGCGATCGCGACGCGCACAGCTGCATCGGCTCTGCAGGGTACCGTTGGTGCGCGAAGGAGAACGCGTGCGTCCGCTCGTGGGAGCTCGCGACGGCGAAGGGCTTCCCCAACGACCCGAGCGCGTTCGCGGCGTATTGCCGCTGATTCGGTGCTCCACGTCGAACATGGACGCGAGCGCCGGAGGTCGCTACCACCCAGTGCAGGTGATAGGCGACGTCGCCTGCCACGGAGAAATCGGTAAAGGTGTTGGACGACTCGGTGTCGGTAGCGACGCGGACTTCGTTGAGGAGACGGGGCGCTTCGAGGTGGACGGTTGTGACCAGGTCAGCCGGCGGAAGACGCGACTCGCGGAAGCGCGGTTCGGGGGAGGCGGCGTCGCGTCGGAGGATGGCGGCCTGCGCCGACGCGGTGGCGTACGGCGCGAGGGTGATGACGAGGGCGCGGAGCTCGGCGGGAAAGGGGCGCTGGGCGCGGCGTCGCGGTGAGCGGTGTCGAAGAGGCGCTCGACGAGGCGGCGATCGCTTTGCGCCGTGGCGCGGAGATCGTCGAGCGGGAGGCCGAGCGCTGCGAGCGCGGTGGACCACGGCGCGAGGAGACGACAGAGGAGGGCCCGGTTCAGGTGATCGAGGAAGGCGCGGTCGAAGAGGACGCGGCCGGGCGCGGGCGCGGGGAGCGCGGGTGCAGATGCGGAGGGAGGCGCCTCGGGCATGGCCGCGGGAAGATACGGCGGGGGGCGACGGCCTGTCCGAAAATCGTCGCCCGCGTCGCCGCACCCTCCACGAATGCCCGCGGCGTCGGCACCGGTGCGCGAGGAGGCGACGCGGTCACTCCGTCGAGCTTCGAGATCGTGAAGCTCGACGCAAACTGCCGCCGTCGCGCGAGGAAGCTCAATTCTTCTTGGGACCTCGCACGCGTCGGAGTGTCTAAAGGATGTGTACGTCGGGGCTCGCCGAGACGAGGTAGCGGTGGGGCTTCTGCGACGTGCGCGTCAGACACGCCTTGGAGGCGCTGCCCCATGAAGTCAGTGAACGCTTCGATCGCCGTAGGAATGTCCATGTTTGCCCTCTCGGCGTGCGCGGTCGATACCACAACGCCCGCGGATCACGAGCTGTCGGCGACCTCTGCGCAGGCGCTGGAAATGACGACGTTCCCCTCTTCGCTAGAAGACGAGCACATGAGTTGGCACATGGGCGGCCGTCGCTATGCGGCCGGCCAACCAGGATCGGGGACGGAGTTTTTCGACTTCCACCACGACTTCATGCGGCGCGCGCTGCTTTGGTACCAAAGCCAGGCCTTCGACCCGAAGTTGGTCGCCGCATGGTCCGAGATCCCGACCGTGTTGAAGGACGCGCGTTACGGGTGGAGCGCGTCGCTGGCGGACGCCGAGCGCCGAATCCTGACGAACACTCCCGCATTCGCAGGCGACGACGATTTGGGCATCTTCATCGAGTCCACGATTCACAATTGGATTCACGGAGCCGTCGCGCAGGCCTTCAACGAGCCGATCGTCGGCACCTTGCGCTCACCGCGCAGCACGTACTTTTATCAGATTCACGGGCTCGTCGACGCGTGGAGGCAGAGACTGCCCAAAGCCCCGACGTGCTCCACGTCCGTCGAATGCGGAGCTGGCGGCGTTGGCGTGAACTGTTTGAGCGAGACCGGTCCGGGTGACATGGTGTTCGAGCGCACCGACTCGGGCGGCACGACGGTGTGGGCGACGATCCCTGCGTCGGTGGCGATGAATCAATACAACTACGCAGTCGATCATCCGACGTCGACAGGCACCGTGGCGTACCGCGTGTGCACGTCGGACGCGGTCCATCGATACTGCACGCCGGACATGCCGGCGCAGCTTCCGGCGCCCGCGTGCCCGCCGCCGCTGCATTGCCCCCGCGGGACGCACTCGTGCGACGGCACGAAGTGCATACCTCTCGCCGTGTTCTGCGAGTGACTCGACCTGCTCCTCCGCGAGCTGCCAGTACGCCTCCGCGTGTGGCTCTTCGAGGTCGAGCCCGGCAACGCGGTGCGGATCACCGAGGACGACTACGAGCGCGCTCGGCTTCTATCGGTCGCGGCCCGGCGAGCCGCTGCTCCTTCGCGCGATCAGCGTGATCGGCGAACGAACGCTACATGCATTCCGGCTTGAACCTTTTGATTCCCTGGTCGTCGATGAAGTACGGAACCGCGCACGCGGGCTTCACCGCCGTCGCCGTCGCCGAGGGTACCGTTGCCGTCCCAACTGCCCCACCCCCGCGGACCGGCCCCGCTCCTTTGGCAGGCGCCATTCGCTCCAGCGTCAACACGATCGCGATGCTCTTGGCCTTCGAGAACTCGACCGTGCGCGGTACGTAACCCGGTGCTTCGGCGCGCAGCTTGTGGGTATTCGGATCGGGGCTCGCCTTCTCGACGAACGGGTTCGACGGCAGTCGCGCGTCATCGACGAAGAGCACCGCGTTGGGCGGGGTCGCCGCGAGCGAAAGATCGACGTCGAGCGCGACGGCGCTCGACGGCGCCGCGTCTGCAGCCGACGAGGACGAGACCGCGATCGACACCGCGGAGGCCGTTTGCGGGCTCGCATCGGTCGCGCCCGCCGGTCGAGCGTCGCCGGTCGAGAAGAGCCGAATCGCGAAGACCGTCGAAAGAATGACCGCCGCGATCGCCAACACGAGGACGCGCCGACTGCGCGCGTTCTCCTCGACCCGCGGCGCAATCACCAAGTTTGGTGTCGTGACGCCAGCCGGCGCTTCCGCCTTGATCGTCGGCGCCGACGGATCGGCGGGCAGGAGTACGGCTCCGAGCCTGTCGAGATCTCCCGAGGAGAGCGTGGCCGCTTTGGATATCTGCTCTTCGATGAGCGCCTTCGTCTCGGCGCGCCTGTCCGCGAAGAGCTCGGTGACGAAGCCGCCGACGTCGCGCGGGCGCACCGCTTCTCCCATGCGTTTCAGCTCGTCCTCGAGGTCGGTTTCGAATTCTGCGGCCGTGCGATAGCGGTCGTCGGCCTTCCACGCCAGCGCCTTCATGCATATCTGCTCGAGGCTCGCCGTCACGTCGGGGTTGAGCGTGCGGGGCGAGGGGATCTCCCCCGTCGTGAGCCGATGCATGATCTGGACGTCGGTCTCTCCCATCCACAAGGGCTGGCCGCTTGCGACCTCCCACAGAATGGCACCCATCGCGAAGACGTCCGCGCGACGATCCGCCTCCTCGCCCAGCACGCGCTCTCGGGAGACGTAGCGAACCTTTCCTTTGATGACCCCGGTCTGCGTCTCCGACTGCATCCCGACCGACTTCGCGATTCCGAAGTCGAGGATTTTGACCTGACCGTCGAACGTCACGAAAATGTTGTGCGGTGAGATGTCGCGATGCACGAGCTGAAGCTTCGCTCCGTCGTAATCTTCGAGCTCGTGCGCGTAGTGCAGCCCTGCCAGTGCGTCGACGAGCACACGCAGAAGGATGGGGAGCGGGAAGCGCCCGCGCTGCCGGCCGCGCGCGAAGACCCGCGACAGCGGCTGCCCCTCCAAGTACTCCATGACGATCACCGGTGCGCCGAACTCCTCGTCGATCTCGTACGTTTGCACGACGTTGGGGTGGTTGAGCCGCGCGGCGAGGCGCGCCTCGGCGAGGAACATCGTCCGAAACTCCGGATCGATGGCGAGGCCGCTCTTGAGCGCTTTGATGACGACGAGCTTGTTGAAGCCGCTCGGGCCCCGCGCGAGCGCGAGGTAGACGCGAGCCATGCCCCCTTCGCCGAGCTCGGCGAGGAGGCGGTACTTCCCGTTCCGCGACGTATCGCTTTCGAGCCCAGCGTTCACGGCTCACCCCACCGAAGCATGCCACGATCGTAGGCCGCCTCGTCTCACCGCACAACGCTCGCCGGCTCCGGGCGAGCGAGCGGAACCTCGCGCGGTCAGAACGTGCCACCCGCCGCGACGGCGGCGCCCGCGCGAAGCGCCGTGACGTCCCAGAAGAAGCGCGTCGTGGCCGGCGACGGCTTCGGAACCTCAGGGCGGGTCGCGAACAGCACCGTCGCGGTCGCGAGCGCCGCGACGGCGACGCCGAGCCCGACGTCACCGATCGCATAGCGGGTGCGCACGGTGCTGACGTCGGCGTCGGCGCAGAACGGCGCGCACGACGAAGCCAGCTCGCTCTTGCGCTTGTTTCCGCTGACCGCGAAGAACGTGAATACGCCGGCGGCGACGACGCCGACGCCCCCCAGAACGTAGACCGTCGCGGGCACCGGCCGATGCATTTCGGCCGGCCGCGCGGCGTACGCCGGCGGTCGCGGCGGTTCCTTCGGCGTCACCCAGCTCACCGTGACGAGCTTGCTCCTCTCCCCCTCGCGCACGATCGTTGTTTTCTCGATCGGTGGCGAGCCCGCGCGCGTGAATCGAAACGTGTGCAGCCCCGGATCGACCTCGATCGCTCTCCCGTCCAGGCGCGTCGCAAGTGGCTCGCCGTCCATCTGGACATCGACGTCGAAGACATCGGCTTCGTCTGCCTTGGCCTCGACGACGATCGACGGTATCCGCGTCTCGATTTGCTGGAGCCACTCGACGCAGTCCGCCCGGACCATCGATGGGCAGATCTGGGCGGCGCATACCCTCAGCTTCTTTCGCGCCGCGAGCAGCGCCCCTCTGTTGCGCGACACTTGGGCGTCTTCGTGCGCTTCTCGACAGCTCTTCTTGATCGCGTCCGCGTCGGCGTCCTCCGCCGCCGACACGCGGGGACAAGCGGCGACCCCTGCGAGGACGAGGAGCACCGACACGGCTACGCTCGGGTAGCGCTTCGCGGGCGCGCGCATGTCGATTCAGTGGTCTCCCACGACGACCCGATTGCGACCCTGCCTCTTCGCGTCGTAGAGCGCCTTGTCGGCGGACGCGATGAGCTCCGTCTCGCTCGCGCCGCCCGTCTCGAGCAAACCGGCAACGCCGACGCTGATGGTGACGGTCATCTCGTGCGATTCGTGCGCGAACCTCGTCGCCTCGACGCGTCCGCGGAGCCGCTCGGCGAGGACGGCCGCTTGGGCCGCTTGGACGCCGCGGCAGATGATGGCGAACTCTTCGCCGCCATAGCGCGCGAGCACGTCTTCCTTCCGTAGCGTCGCTTGAACGAGGGACGAGAGCTTTATCAGCACGGTGTCGCCCGCCAAATGACCGCAAGTGTCATTGACCTTCTTGAAATGATCCACGTCGAACATCAAGAGAGACAGCGGGCTCTTGTGCCGTATCGCGTACGCCGTTTCCGTGTAGAGCCGCTCGAGGAAATACTTCTTGTTGAACGCCTTGGTCATCGCGTCGCGGAGCGCGGCGTCGTACATTTGCTGTTGAAACTTCTCGTCGAGATCGTTCCCATAGGTAAACTTCAAGATCGTCGTCGATCCGACCGTGATCTTGTCGCCGTCGTTGAGGACCTGGTCACAAGCGACGCGCTCTCCGTTGACGAAGGTCCCGTTGGAGCTCTTGAGATCCTCGATACGGACGGCCCGCGTCGCCTGGTCATACAGAAGGCGCGCGTGATTGCGCGACGCTCCGTCGTCGTAGACGCGAATCGCCGCGTCAACGCCTCGACCAATCATCGATTCGACAGTCTCGACGCGGTACATCTCGCCCACATTGGAGCCACTGATCACGATGAGGTACGCGCGGTCGCGCTGCGAAGCCGCTGCGGCCTGAAGCTGCTGCTCGGAAGGGGTCGCCAGCTTCGTGAACGCATCCGCGGGCGGCTCGCTGTACAGTTTCTTCACCCGGTTAGGGTCCGCTCGGGCGTGCGGCGCGTCAAGTGGACGCGACGTGCTCGGTGGCCCTTTAGTTTTCGGGCAAGCTTGACGTATCCAGCGGCACGACGACGCACCTGTCCCAATCGTAGGCCAGCCGTTCGAGCGCACTCGGAGAGAAACGTGAACGAAGTGTCCCTGCATGCCCCCAAACCGTTCCTGCCTTTGCCTTGGCGGCGGCTCGTCGGGCACCTCGCGGTCCTTTCGATCGCGTCGATCGTCGCGGGCTGCGGCACGGCCGAGCCGCCCAAAGCGCACAAAGTCGAGATCTTCAGCTGGTGGGTCTCGGGGGGCGAGGTCGACGCGCTGAACGCGCTGTTGAGAGTGTACACCGACAAGAACCCCGGCACGTCGGTCACGAACTCGGCGGTCACCGGCTCGGACTACGCGCGCGAGCAGCTTCAGGGCCGGATGATCAAGGGATTCCCCCCCGACACCTTCCAGTGCTCGAGTCGGCCCGACATCATGCGCTGGGTCCTCTACAACGGCGTCGACGACTCACAGAGCAAGATGGAGCCGCTCGACGATCTCGCCGCGGCCAACAATTGGCGCACCGCGATCCCGAAGGAGGTGCTCGATTCGGTCAGCTATGCAGGGCACGTCTATGCGATTCCGGTGAACATCCACCGGTTGAACTCTTTTTTCTACAGCGTGAAGGTGTTCCGCGAGCACGGCATCCCTCGCCCGCAAACACTCGACGACTTCTTCGCTGCAGCAGAGAAATTGAAAAAAGAAGGAGTGACGCCCATCGCAGTCGGATCGAGCGCGCCGTGGACGCTTGGATTGGCTACATGGCAAAACTTCCTCATCGCGCGCGCGGGGGGGGCCTACTATACGGACTTCTTCAATGGCAAAAAGAGCGCGGACGACCCGGAAATCACGCAAGCGATCAGCGATCTCGGGCGGCTCGTCGACAACATGAATGCCAATGCCATGCAGCTCAGTTGGGACCAAGCGGTGGAGCTCGTTCGAACCGGCGGTGCCGGCATGACAATCATGGGAGACTGGGCCAAGGGCTATCTCGTCTCCAATGGAGCGAAAGTCGGCATCGATTTCGACGGGGGTCCTATGCCGGGCACTCAAGGCACTTTCATGTTCGGTGCCGACAGCTTCGGCCTCCCCCGCGGCGCCCCCGACCGCGCCGACGCGCGCGCCCTGCTCACCGTCTTCGGCTCGCCGGACGGCCAGCTGGCGTTCAACGCGGTCAAGGGGAGCATCCCGTCGAGGACCGACGTCGATACGTCGAGCTACGACGCGATCAGCCAACTGGCCGCGGCCGACTTCAAGACGTCCCATCTCGCCGTCAACAACCCAGGGCCGCCCCAATTCCAGGAGGTCGTCAATGCGGCCCTCCGTCAATACACGCAGGACCGCGATGCCAGCGCGGTCGTCTATGCGATCAAAAACCGGTACGACGAGCTAAAGAATCAGAAGTGAGCTTTCGCCTCTCTCTCGCGTGCCTGCTCGTATCGACCATCGGTTGCTCCGTTGCCGTCGACGTG
>JAYVXB010000645.1:0-3866 GCA_043785585.1 Deltaproteobacteria bacterium
CGACGTGCTGTTCGATGCACCAACGACAACAGGAGGAGCCAGCGGCGTGAAGGCGTACCGCTCGAGCGCAGCTCCCGTGAGAGCGAGTGGCGTGGTCGCCGGGACGAAGCTCGCCATCGGCCAGCAGCAAGAGCGGCTCGCGTTCGCGGCCATCGCAGCGGCGGTCGCGTCCACGATGCTTGCGGTAGAGGTGATCCGCGGCGCAGGCTGAGCGTGCAAGTCGTCCTGGGGCAGCTTCTCACCTCGAGCTCCGCGCTGTTCGGAGTAGAGCACCTCGAATCCCTCCCCGCGTTCGACGCCATCGAATCGGCCGCCAAGACCTCACGCTCGGGCGCTGACGCGAGCCGCGCCCAGGCGCTTTCGCGCTTCGAGCCGAAGCGAGTGGGCTGGTTTACGCAGGAAAGCTACAGGGTCCTCCATTTGGGGACCATGCGCGGCACCGTCCCCGAGCGTAGCTTGCTGACCATGCAAGCCCATACGCCGGCTGGTCCGCTCCGCACGCTCGCCCCCGTCGTCTTCTCGGACTCCGAGCTCAGCCAGGCGAGCATTCGTTTCGAGGGCGCGCTCGATGCGCTGACGGGCCCCGCGGCGCGTCCTGTGATCGACGCGCTCGTCGCGAAGAACCCGACGAAGGTCACCGTCGACCTCGGTCTCGTACCTTACTCGACAGCACCGGCGTCGGCGCCATCGTGTCGCTCTTCAAGAGAATCAGGGCGCAGGGCGGCAAGATGAGCGTCGTTCATGCGCACGACCAACCGCTCGCCGTGCTCAAGCTCCTCAAGCTCGATGCCGTCTTCGGTTGCTGACATGGGGCGACGCTGCGCGTGCCAGAGCTCGCGTGCGGCTAATTCCCTTCGAGCGCAGACGTCGCGTACTCGGCGAGCATCTCGACGGCGCGCCGGGCGACCGATGCCGAGTCTCCGTCGTGGAAGAGCGCATGGACGGCAGCCACGCCCGGATCAAGCGTGAGGAGCGCCTTCACCCGTCCGACCGCGAGCGCATCGCGCGCTACGCTGCGCGGCACGAACGCGACGAAGCCGCCGCGGATCACCGCCTCGAGGAGAAGGAACGAGTCGTCGATCTCGCCAACGGCGCTGGGCCGGAAGGCTCGCTCGACCAAGAACTGATCCACCTCCCAGCGATATGCCGAACCTTCGCGGTAGTGCAAGAGCTCCACGTCGTCCCATGTCGCGCTTGGCTCGAACTCGGGATTGCTCACCGCCACCAAGCGGGGACGATGGAGGGTGGTGACCTGGAGCCCGCGGCGCGCGGGCTCCAATGGTTCGGTATCGCAGAGGACGAGATCGAGCTCGTGGCCGCGCAGATCGCGCAGCAGGTCCGAAAACGTCGAGGTCCGTATCGACGGGAAGCATTCTTTCAGCGAGAGGACGGGCATCAGGAAGTCGGTCGCGAGTGTGCGCGAGACCGTTGCGGTGATGCCTACCTGGAGGACGAGCGGCCTCTTGGCCGTCGGCCGACCCAGAGCCTCCGCGAGACGTTCGCCGGCGCGGAACATTATCGACGTGTGCTCGTGAGCTTGTTGACCGGCCGCGGTCAGGCGCATGCCCGCGGACGTACGCTCGAAGAGCGTGACGCCGAGCGTTCGCTCGAGGAGCCGTATCTGTTCGCTGACCGTCGAGAGGGTGACGCCGAGGTGCTCGGCGGCTGCCTTCATCGACCCCTCCGACGCCGCCAGGTGAAAGTAGTAGAGGTGATTGTAGTTGAGCATTCGGACGCTCCAGGCGCGTGCCAGTCATGCATCGCGACTTCGCCAGCCTAACCCCCGAGCGCCACGTAGCGAGAAGATCCCGCAAGCAGGCAACGCCGCACCGACTGCGCAGGCGAAACCGAAGCGTCCCGATCACGCGGATGTTGCCGTTGCGTCGCGTGCGACCTCGGGTAAAACGATGCTCGCGATGGTACCGACCGCCCCGCTCATTCTCGTCGTCGACGACCACGAGGACACGCGGGACCTGTACGTCGCCGCGTTCGCGGCGGCGGGGCTCGAGATTCAAGTCGCCGCGAGTGTCGCGGAGGCTCGTGTGATCATCAGCGAGAGCAGACTCGACGTGCTCATCGCGGACTACAGCCTGCCTGACGGCACCGGCGCCGCGCTCCTCGAGCTCTGCGCGACGGCCCGACCGCGACTTTGCGTGTTGGTCACCGGGTTCCGCGAGCAGGACGTGGCTGTCACCGGGTTCGACCTCGTCCTCACGAAGCCAATCGAGTTCGCCATGCTGGTGCAGGCGGTACTGAGGCGGCTTTGAATCAAGGCCACTCCGGCGCGTCGGGATGATCGGCGCGTGAGTGATGACGATGTCGCCGATCGGATCGAGCGCGCTCTAGAACGTCGAGACGCGCTCGCGGCGCCGGTCGTTTTGATGCTCGAGCAAGCCAAGCGAGAGCTCGTCGCCGAGCGCGCCCGCCGTGGTCGGCCGGTCGCCGAGGAGCAGTTCGCGCTGTCCGTCGTCCGCAGTCTGGCGCCCGCTCGCGCGCACCTTCTCACGGCACGCGACGTCCCGGGCCTCGGCACCTACGAGCATCACGACGTGCGCTGGGCCGAGGCGCTCCTCGAATACGCAATTCACGCCAAGGTTCCGTTTCCGGTCTGCCCGGTATCGGTCGACCCCCCGGAGCTCACGCACGCGATCTCGGATGCCGCGGTGTTCGCGGTCGCCGGTGACTGGGGAACGCACAACGAGGCATCGGCGCGGATCGGGCATGCGATGGGCGAGCTCCGGCCGACGCACAGCATCCACCTCGGCGACGTTTATTACGCCGGCACCGACGACGAAGAACGGAAGTTCGTGGAGGATTGGCCTGCGGGTTCGGCGGGCTCCTTCACGCTCAACTCGAATCACGAGATGTTCTCCGGAGGACATGGATATTTCTCGATTGCGCTCCGCTCGGACAAATTCCGAATGCAGACCCATAGCTATTTTGCACTTCACAATGCGACATGGCTCTTCGTGGGTATCGATACCGGCTATCACGCTACGAGAGCTGGAGTCGTGCCCTACCAAGTGGGTCATCTCTTTGCGGATCATCCCGACACGGACCCGCAGGTTCAGTGGCTTCGCCGCGTGCTCGCCCATCCAGTTGCGAAGCAAGCAAACGGGCTACCGAAGCGACTATGTCTCTTCTCGCATCATCACGGGCTCGAGCCGGACGGGGCCGAGAATGCGCTCTTCGCGGAGGTGCGCACTGCCCTCGACGGACGCGCTCCGGACGTCTGGTATTGGGGCCACGTCCACGGCGCCGCCGCGTACGAGGTGCCCTATGGCGACCTCACGTTTCGAGGCCGATTGTGCGCGCACGGCGGCGTGCCTTACCTCTCGGAGCTGGACGCCCCGAACGACGCCGCGGCTCACATCGTCTGGGCCGAGCGTCCGCGCGGAGACGTCCCGGGCCGTAATGGCTTCGCGATGGTGCGCGTCGTCGAGGGCACGCTCGTCGAAACGTTCCACGACGAGACGGGCGCTGAGCAGTACACGACACGGACGTGAGGGCGGGATCAACGTGCCCGGTCGTGCCCCGAGCGCTGCTCGACCGGCTTGTCGTCGCGCAGCAGGTTGCTCGCCGTGTTGAGCAGCGCGATGTGCGAGAACGCTTGTGGGAAGTTGCCGACCAGACGCTGCGTCGTCACATCGTAGGCCTCGGAGAGAAGGCCCACATCGTTGACGAGCGCCGCGAGTCGGTCGAACAGCGCTTGCGCTTCGGCGCGCCGTCCGAGGTGCACCATCGCATCAGCCAGCCAGAAGCTGCACGCCAGAAATGCACCCTCGCCGTGCTCGAGCCCGGTGTGCCGCTCCGCCGGATCGTGCCGCATCACGAAGCCGTTCACGATGAGACGCCCTTCGACGGCG
>JAYVXB010000646.1:0-12289 GCA_043785585.1 Deltaproteobacteria bacterium
CGTCGCCGTTCGGCAACGTCAGCGTGAGCTCGGGGTGCTCGCCTGCGGGGAGCGCGCCCTTCACGACGACCGCGCCCTTCGCATCGACGATCGCGATCTCGCGCCCCGCCGCCGTCCCGCCGCGTCCGCACGCGACGTCGACGCGAACGCGCGCGCCGCTACGATCCGCGGCGACGATTCCGCAGTCGCCGACGGCCGTGCGAAGCTCGGGGAGCGCGGCCCACACCGGGATCGCGCTCCCTTCGCCGAGCGGCGGCGCGTCGGGCGTTCCATCGGCGAGATCGCTCAACACGACGATGCGTCGATCGATCTGCGGCAGCGTCGCGATGAGCCCGCGCGCGAGCGACAAGGCTCCGTCGAGATCGGTCGCGCGATCGGTCTGCGTGATCGCGTCGACGGCGGCGCGCGCGGCGGAGAGATCCGTCGTCGCGGCGAGTCCGACACGCGACGGCGCGCCGGCGAGGACGACCGCGACCGCGTCCCCTTCCCTCGCCGACGCGAGGAGCTCGCGAGCACCGGCACGCGCGCGCTCGAGACGCGACTTCCCGGAAGCGTCGGCGCGCATGCTCATCGAGTCGTCGACGACGATCGCGAGCGCGACGGACGCGCCGCCGGAGCGTTGGAGGGAGAGACGAGAGCAGCGAACGAGGGGGGATGCGCCGAGGAGCGCGAGGGCGAGGATGGCGAGCGCGCGCGTGGCGAAGAGGGCGCGGTCTTCGAGCTTCGAGCGGCGGCGCGCTTTGGGCGGCGCGGGATCGACGAGCCGGGCTGCGGCGAACTCGCGCTCCTCGGCGCGCCGTCGGCGGAGGCGGTGCGCCAGGTAGGGCACCGCGACGAGGAGCGCGACGGCGAGCGCGAGGGAGGTGACGAAGGTCACCCCGGGTGGCTAGCACGGAGCGGTGATGCGCGTCACTTCGCGAGCTTCATGACGTAGTTGTTCCCAAAGCCGCATGCGTTGAGCCAGTAGATTGCTTTGTCGTCGAGCTTGACCTCGCTAAAAAAGCACGGTTGCCCAGTCGGAAGCGCCACAGGGCTTCCGCCGCCGATGGGCGCCTTCATCAATGCGCTCGATGACATCCAGTAGACATTCGTGGCATCGACCGCGATTGAACGCACGCCGCTCTGCTGAATCGCAAACTGGTACGCCTGGCTGGTAGACCTCGAGAAGCGCCAGATGGTTCCTGCTGTCCCGTCGGCCACATAGAGATTCGTACCGTCGAGCGCGAGTCCGTCCGACGACTGGAGTGTGGCCACGAGCGATTTCGTCACCATATAGTCGGTCGACTTCATGACGCGACCGTTGGACTCGAGCCACGCGACATATGTGTAGTCGTCAGCGCTCACGACTTGACCCGGCGAGATGTTCGCCGGCGCTTGGTACAACGTGAAGACATTCTGACCGTTCGTCATCATCTGATTGACCGACCGATTCCCGATATCGGTCCACAGGAGGATGCCGCCCGTCATGAGCGAAAGGTTCCCCAGATACGACGAGCCCCTGGAGAAGATTCGGGTGCCTGGTGAATTCAGCGCGACGGGGGCGGACCAGATTTCTCCCGCGGGCCCCGCCAACGTATAGAAGAGGCTTGTTCCGTCCGTCGCGATGCTGGTGACCGGCGCAGTCGTCTGGCGCGTCCCCAAGCTCGAACCGTCCTTGTGAATCGTCGTGAGAACTGCTCCTTCCTCGCCGAAGGCGACGAAGTCGACGCCAGCTCCGACCGTGAGCGCGCGTGCAGCTGCCCCAACCGTCGCGATGACCGTCGGCTGACAAGCACCCGCGCTGCACGCTCCACCAAGGCAGCTATGCCCGCAAGCGTTGCAGTCGCTCGCCGTAGTGATGTTCACTTCGCAGCCATTCGCCGCGACTCGATCGCAATCGGCAAACCCCGCGTCGCACGTGAACCCGCAGCTCACGCCGTTGCACGTAGGCTGCGCGTGCGGCGGTGTCGCGCACGGCGTGCACATCGTGCCGCACGAGGTCACCAAGTTGTTGCTCGCGCAGCTCCCCCCGCACTGGTGATAGCTCGCATCACACGCGATCCCGCAGCTCGTCCCATCGCATGTCGAGTGTCCGTTCGCTGCCGGCGCCGCGCACGGCGTGCACGACGTTCCGCACGTCGCGACGCTGCTGTTGCTCGCGCAGCTCGTCCCGTTGCACAGGTGATTCCCCGTGTCGCACGAGATCCCGCACGCTCCGCCGCCGCACGTCGCATGCCCCGCGCCGCTCGGCACCGTGCACACGGTGCACGACGCGCCGCACTGCGTCGCGTCCGCGTCCGCCGCGCACGCATTGCCGCACTTGTGGAAGCCCGCGTTGCATTCGAAGCCGCAGCTCGTTCCGTCGCACGTCGCGTAGCCGTTCGACGGCGTGCCGCACGGTGTGCACGATGTGCCGCACGTCAGCGGGCTCGCGTTGTCCGCGCATGCATTGCCGCACGCGTGGTAGCCGGAGTTGCACGCGAACCCGCACTGGCTCGACGCGCACGTCGCCTGACCGTGCGACGGGATCGGGCATGCGTTCCCGCACGACGCGCAGTTGGTCGCAGACTTCGTCGTATCGACGCAGCTCCCGCTGCACAGCGTCGGCGCGCCCGCGCCGCATCCGTTGCTGCACGTCCCCGATGCGCACACCGGCGTCGTCCCGCTGCACGTCGTCCCGCACTTCCCGCACGTCGACGGCTTCGAGAGATCCGCTTCGCATCCGTCGTCCGGGTCGCTCGAGCAGTGCGCGAATCCGGTGGCGCATGACGCCGTCGGGACGACGCACTTCCCCGCGCTGCACGACGTCGCTCCCATGACGTGCGGCAGCCCGGTGCAGTCGTGCTTGCACGTGCCGCAGTTCTTCGCATCGCTCGAGACCTTCGCCTCGCAGCCGTTGCGCGGATCGCCGTCGCAGTCGGCGGTGCCCGGGGCGCAACTGCCCGCTTCGAGCGTCGAGCCGTCGGGCAAGTCGGCGCCCGTGTCGGGGGTCGCGCCGCCGTCCACGTCGACAGGCGCCGCCGCGTCGGGTCCCGGTTCGAAGGGAGTGCTCTGCGCGGGCCCGCAGCCGCTGGCGACGGCGAGCACGAGAAGTCCGACGGTTCCGAGGGCGAGGGAGGCGCTTCCGAGAGAGGGCTTCGTGTTCATGCCCTCTTTGTCGGTACCCCCCCAGGTGAGTTGCGCGAAAAAGGACGCGGTCGCGCTTTTTTTTTACCGCACCGCCTCCACGATCTGCCGCACGACCTTCACCGGATCGTCCGCCGTCGTCGCCTGCAAGAAACGACCGCCGCGCGACGTCACGAGGAGCGACCACTTCGCACGCAGCGCTTCGAGCGCTTCGAGGTAGTGCGCGCGGGCCGTCTCTCCCTCCGTCTCTACGACGTGATCGCCCTCCATGGCGCGCAGCCTCACGTTCCCTTCGAACGGGAAGTCCGCCTCGTCCGGATCGAGCGTCTGCACGACGACGAGGACACGACCGCGCGACGCGAGCGCGACGATTCGCTCGGCGGCTTCGTCGGGCAAGTCGAGCAAATCGCTCAGGACGACGATGACGGCGCCGCGTCGCGCCGAACGCGCGAGCGGTTCGAGCGTGCGATCGACGAGCGCGCGATCGGTCTTCGCGTCGCCGCCCGGCTCGACCGCTTCGAGCGCGCCGACGATCCGCTCGAACTGCTCGCGGCCACCCGACGCAGGGAGCCCGCGCGCCGACGAAGCGCCACCGATGAACGCGAGCCCGACGGGATCGCCGCTCGCCAACGCGACGCGACCGAGCGCCGCCGCGACGAGCGCGCCGAACGCGAGCTTGGCCCCCGGCGCGCGCGATCCGCGGTACGCCATCGACGCGCTCGCATCGATGACGAGGCGAAGCGCGCGGTCGGTCTCCGTCTCGAACTGCCGCACCATCAGGCGCTCGTGACGGAGGAGCGATCGTCGATCGAGCCATCGCAGGTCGTCGCCCGGGGTGTACTCGCGGTACCCGCCGAACTCGACGCCGGCGCCGCGACGCGCGCTTCGGTGCATCCCCGCGTAGACGCCCTCCGCGACGACGCGCGCGCGAAGCCGCAGCGGCGCGAGGCTCCCCCAATCGAGCGCGCGACGAATCTCCGCGCGTCGCTCGCTCGGGCTCACGGAATCGCGACGTCGGTCGGGAGCGGGCCGCCGACGTTGGCCTTCGCACCGCTCAGGAGCTCGCGCGCGATGCGGACCTCTTCGAGCGCGACGCTCTGCGCGATGACTTGCTTCAACGAGTCGTCGATCCCCTTCATGTCGCCCGACGCGCGGCGATCCATCGCCGCGTAGAAGATCGCTTCCGTCTTCTGCGACGCGGTCTTCGCGAAGCCCGTCAGATCGTCCGCCTTGAGCTTGCCGAGGCCGAACTGCGCGAGCTTGCCGAGCCAGCGGCCGTCGTCCGGCACCGACGCGAAGATGCGATCGGGCGCGCCATCGGTCGGCGCCTTGAGCTGCTTCTCGAGGAGGCGCACCCAGAGCGCGAAATAGACCATGTCCTCGCTCTCGAGGTCGGCGGCGTTGCCGCGCGCGAGCCCTTCGCGCGCCGCGACGAGATCGCCGCGCACGAACGCGCGACCGACGATCTGGAAGACGGTCTGCGACGCCTGGCCCTTGTCGCGCGGCGCGGCTTCCCACGCGCGGTCGAGCGCGCGCTGCGCCGGCTGCGTGGCGCCGAAGCGATCGAGGACCTTCGACAGGACGCGCTCGACGGCGGCGCGCGAACGATCGTCGAGGCCGCTGCGCGCCTGCGTGAGATCGCGAAGCGCGTCGATGAGCTGCGTGCGCGCGGCGTTCACGTCGCCCGAGTCGCGCAGGATGTCGCTCGTCATGAGGAGGATCTCGCCGCGGAGCGCGTGATCGTGCATCGCATCGGGCGCGGTCAGCGCCTCGCGGAGCAAGTCGAGCGCGGCGGGGACCTTGCGGTCGCGCCATTCGATCTTCGCGAGCGTCATGAGCACTTGGCCCGACTTTTCGGCCGCCGCGGACGCCTTCAAGAGCGCGCGCGCCTCTTCGAGCCGCCCTTCGCTCAGCTCGATCTCGCCCATCACCGCGCGCACGATCGACGCGCCCGGCCGGAGCGTGAGCTTGGGATGCTTGTCGGCGATCGCGAGCAGCGGCTGCGCGGCGTTGAACGCGCGCCGCGCCGCATCGACGTCGCCCGTGCTGACCTCGAGTCGCATCGCGTTGAGCGTGAGCCCGAGCGCCGCGCCGAGCGTCCGCGAATCCGGATGCGCGCGCGCCGCTTCGTAGACGATCGCCGCCGTCGCTTCGGCCATGCCGAGCTCTTGCAGGTTCGCCGCGACGAGCACCGCCGGCTCGGGCAGCGTCGGATCCATGCGGTACGCCGCGAACGCGACGCCGAGCTCGGCCGCGCGGAAGAGCTCGCGATCGTCACTGAAGTCGTCTTCGTCGCGCGGCCCGTCGGTGCGCGTGAGCGGCCGCATCGCGCGAAGGACGTCGAGCCAGCGCACGGCGTCAGCGCCGTCGGCGACCGCTTCGATCGCGCTGACGAGGTCCGGGATCTGCTTCGACAAGAACGGACGCGCCTCGGCGCGATCGAGCGCGCCGAGCGCACCGTTCGCGTCGGCGTCGCGGAGGTACAACGCGACGAGCACCGCCGGCGCGGTCTGGAGCGCGCGCCACGCGCCGATCTGTTCGTCGCGCGGCGGCGCAACGCGCGTCGCCTTGGCCATCACCTGCAGGTTCACCGCTTTGCGAAACCAATCGGCCGTCGTGACCGCGGCCTCGTCGAGCGCAGCCTCGCTGGGCTCGAGCAAGCGCCGGCGCACGAGGACGCGCTCGAGCCCGCTCGCCGCCGCGACCTGTCCGCCGCTCATCAGCGCGTCCTTCGTCCACGAGTTGATCGCATCGAGATGGAGCTTCGCGTCGGCCTTGTCGGCCTCGGGCGCGATCCGGAAAAACATTTCGTAGAGCGCCTTCGCGCGCCCTTCGTCGCCTTTGACCGACGCTTCACGCGCCGCGCCTCGAAGCGCCTCGGGACCCGCGGGACCGAGCAGCGTCGGCGTGAGCTCGCCGACGCGAACGAGGTAGAGTCCGCCGGTCACCGCCGCGAGCCCCCGCTCCGGCGACTTCGCCTTGAACTTCGCGAACGCGCGCGCCATCTGCCGCGCCTCGACACCGGCGAGGCGAACGGCGCGCTCGCTGCTCCCGAGATCGCTCACGAGAAGATCGTGCACCGCGCCCGCGAAGCCTTCGTCGGTCACCTCCGGCGTCGGTGCGCTCTTGCGCTCGGACGGGACGACCGGATGCGCGGCGCGATGCTGCCCGCACGCAGTGAGCGGCGCAGCGCTCAGCAAGATGGCGACGAAGCAGGCGCGAGTGCCGAACGCGAACGAGAGGGTCATCGGTTCTTTGAGTCTACACGGGCGAGGTGCTTGGGCACGCGGGTCGCGCCGATTGCGATGGGACCGGGGCCCCATCGCCCACGGTGACTAGAACGAGGCAGCGACGGCGAGCCTTACACCGACGAAGTGCGGATCGGCCGCCGGGCCGGCAACGGGAATGATAACCCCCAACGCAGGCCGCACATTCCCGTGATGGAAGACGAGCTGCGGCTCGACCACGAAGCCGACCTTCTTGTCCTCGTCGCTCCCCGCGAACAGAATCGGCGCCCAGAGCTTGAGCGCCGGCTCGAGCTTGCCCACGCGGTACCCGACGCGAACCGCAGGGATGAGCTCGCCGAGGTAGCGGTGCGCGAGCGTCGACGACGTCGCGATGAGGTTCTCGAGCTTGATGTACGGCGTGATCGTGAGCGCGCCCATGCGGTAGTTGAGGCCGATCTTCGGGTTGAGACCGAAACGCTTCGGCTCGAAGAGCGCGTTGTCCTCGCCGCCGCGCGACAACGCCGCGGCGCGATTCAGCGCCCCTTTGTCGTAGCTCGACTGATCGACCTGCGCGTTCGTGCGCGTGTCGATGTTCTCGGGGATCTCTTCGCCCTGCGCCGTCGGGAGCGAGAAGCCCATCACGAAGAAGAGCTCCGTGTGGCGCGACATGTGGCGCTCGTACTCGGCCTCGAGCTCGATGTTGCCGAGCGCGCCGAGCCCGCGGCTGCTGTTCCCGACGGGATAGAACTGACCAAACGTGAACGGAAGACGGATGCCGAACGCCGTGTGCGGCAAAAGGTGGAACGCCGCGCCGAGGACGAACGACTCGCTCATCGAGCGCGCTTCACCCTTCGAGTACGTCGGGAGCGTCCCGATGCTCGACGGCGGGTTCTGGATCGCGAGCGGCCCTTTGCCGAAGCCGAGCACGAAGTCGACGCCGACCACGCCGGAGTGCGGGTGCGGGTGGTGCTTGCCGTGGCCGTGCTTGCCGTCGCCTTCGCCGTGCTCGCCGCCCTCCCCTTCACCGCCGCCGCCCTCGCCGTCGTGGTGACCTTCGCCGCCGTCGTGGTGACCCGCGCCCTTCTTGTGCCCCTCGCCCTCGCCCTCGTCGTCGTGCGCGCGCGCCGTGTTCCCACTGGCGACTGCCGCCGCCGTGATCGCCAACGCGAGGAGGTATTTGCCGCCGAATCGTGAGGTCATCATCGTGAGTTTCTCCATCTTGAGTCGAGCGCGCCGGGGCTACCAGAGGCTCCAAGGCTGCCGGGTACGACTTCGGGCTACGGTAATACACGGGGTTCGCGCGATCGCGCCAGCAAGTCGGACACGGTCCGACACGTTTCGCGTCACTTCTTGAGGAGGGTCGCGAAGGGGTTGTTCGAGAATCCCGGCGCCGCGGGCGCGGAGGGACGCGGTGCGTCGCGACGCGGTGCGGGCGGAGGGCGATCGCCGCCGCGCCTCGCGTTCGGATCGGGGAGCGCGCCGGACTTGGCGGTGAGCGCGATTCGTTTGCGCGCGAGATCGACCTCGACGACGCGCACTTTGATCTTGTCGCCGACCTTCACGGCCTCGTGCGGATCCTTCACGAAGCGATCCGCCAGCTGCGACACGTGGACGAGGCCGTCTTGGTGCACGCCGACGTCGACGAACGCGCCGAACGCGGTGACGTTCGTGACCACGCCTTCGAGCGCCATGCCGACGGTGAGGTCTTCCATCTTGCGGACGTCGTCGCGGAACGTCGGCGGCTCGAACGTGTCGCGCGGATCGCGGCCCGGCTTGACGAGCTCCTTCTGGATGTCCTCGAGCGTCGGCATCCCGACGTCGGCCGTCACGTACTTCGGCCACGCTATTTTCGAGACGACGCCCGCGCTCCCGACCAGATCCGCGATCGCCACGCCGTGATCCTTCGCGATCCGCTCGACGAGCTCGTAGCGCTCGGGGTGCACCGCGCTCGCGTCGAGCGGGTGCTTGCTCCCGTGCACGCGGACGAATCCCGCGCACTGCTCGAACGCGCGCTTGCCGAGACCGGAGACGTCGAGGAGCGCGGCGCGCGTCGCGAACGCGCCGTGCTCTTCACGGTGCTTGACGATCTTCTTCGCGAGCGTCGGCCCCACGCCCGCGACGTGCGCGAGGAGCGGCGCGCTCGCCGTGTTCAGCTCGACACCGACCGCGTTCACGCACGACTCGATCACCTCGTCGAGCTTCCGCTTCAAGAGCGGCTGGTAGACATCGTGCTGGTACTGCCCGACGCCGATCGCCTTCGGATCGATCTTCACGAGCTCGGCGAGCGGATCCTGCAAGCGTCGCGCGATCGAGACCGCTCCACGCACAGTCAGATCGAGGTCCGGGAACTCCTCGCGCGCGACGTCGCTCGCCGAATACACCGACGCGCCCGATTCGCTCACGAGGACGACCAGGACGTCGTTCGTCTTTCCGCTCTCTTTCAGAAGCTCGCGGCAGAAGTCCGCGGTCTCGCGCCCGTGCGTCCCGTTGCCGACGGCGATCGCGAACGGCGTGTGCTTCGTGAGAAGCTCGGCGACCGTGCGCTTCGCGTGCGCGATCGCGTGGTCGCCTTGGACCAAGTTGATCAGCGTGTGCGTCACGAGCTTGCCGGTGTCGTCGACGACGACGCATTTGCAGCCCGTGCGTTGCCCGGGATCGATCCCGAGCACGGTGCGGCGACCGAGCGGCGCGGCGAGGAGCAGGCGGCGGAGGTTCTCCGCGAAGACGCCCACGGCGTCGCGATCCGCGTCGAGCTTCAAGTCGACGCGGAGATCGTTCTCGATGCTCGGCGCGAGCAGACGATCGAGCGCGTCGCGAACCGCCGCGCGCATCGGCTCGGCGAACGGCGAGCGCGCGCGCACGCCCGCGAGCGCTTGCAGCTTCGTCGCGAGCGGATCGCGCTCGACGTCGATCGACGCGCGGAGCATCCCTTCGGCCTCTCCGCGCCGAATCGCGAGGAAGCGGTGCGACGGGATCGTCGCCGCGCGCTCGCTGTAGTCGTAGTACTGCTCGAACTTCGTCGGCTCTTTCGTCTTCTCCGGCACGCGCTGGACCGCGACGATGCCATCCTTGCGGAACGTGTCGCGCACGACCGCACGCACCTCGGCGCGCTCGGCCACCACCTCCGCGACGATGTCGCGCGCCCCCGCGAGCGCCGCCTTCACGTCCGGCACTTCCTTCGCTTCGTCGACGAACGGCGCCGCTTCGGCCGCCGGATCGCCCGCGTCCGGCTGCGCGAGAATCCGAAGCGCGAGCGGCTCGAGCCCACGCTCACGCGCGATCATCGCGCGGGTGCGGCGCTTCGGTTTGTACGGCAGGTAGAGATCCTCGAGGTCGGCCTTCACCCAACACGCCTCGATCCGCGCGCGGAGCTCCGGCGTGAGCTTCCCCTGCTTCTCGATCTCCGCGAGGATCGACGTGCGGCGATCGAAGAGCTCGATGTAGTACGCGCGCTTCTCTTCGATGGCGCGGATCTGCACCTCGTCGAGCTCGCCCGTCTGCTCTTTGCGGTAGCGCGCGATGAACGGGACGCTCGCCCCTTCGGCGAGAAGGGCAGAAACGGCGCGCACACCCGCCAGCGGAATCTTCAGCTCGTCGGCGATGCGCTCGGAGGGATCGAACTTCGGCTCGTCGGGCATGCGCATCCTCTAGAACAGGACGCGAGATTTCGAAACAGGAGGGAGAGATTTGACCGCCAAGACGCAAGGGCGCCAAGGAGATTGGGCTTGGCGGCTTCGCGTCTTGGCGGTCAAAGTTCCGTCAGGAGAGTTAGGCTGGGCGCATGGCCCGAGCGCATCTCCTCGTTCTCGACGACGAGCCGTCGATTCTCACGACGCTTCAGAAGGCGCTTACGCTCGAAGGGTACGCGGTGGATGTCGCGGGCGGCGTGAGGGTGGCCGAGGACAAGCTGAAGAAGCGCAGCTACGACTTGTGCCTCTTCGACGTGCAGCTCCCGGACGGCGACGGCGTCGATTTGCTGCAGCGTCTGCGTGCGGCGAAGGTGGACGTGCCGGTCATCATGATGAGCGGGCACGCGACGATTGATACGGCGGTGCGGGCGACGCGCCTCGGCGCGCTCAACTTCCTCGAGAAGCCGCTCAACACGGACGCGCTCCTCATTACCGTGGAGACGGCGCTGCGCTTGGACCGCGCGGAGGCCGAGGCGCGCGCGTTGCGGAAGGCGGCGGGGACGACGGGGGATCTCATCGGCGAGAGCGGCGCGATCAAGCGCCTGCTCGAACAGATCGCGCGCGCCGCCAAGAGCAACGCGAACGTGCTCGTGACGGGCGAGCGCGGCACCGGCAAAGAGCTCGTCGCGCGCGCGATCCACGAGATGTCGCCGCGCGCGAAGGGGCCGCTCGAGAAGCTCAACTGCGCCGCGTTGCCGAGCGAGCTCATCGAGAGCGAGCTCTTCGGTCACGAGGCGGGCGCGTTCACCGGCGCGACGAAGCAGCGGCGCGGGAAGTTCGAGCGCGCGAGCGGGGGCACGCTGTTTCTCGACGAGGTCGGCGACATGCCGCTCGCGATGCAGGCGAAGCTCCTCCGCGTCTTGCAGGAGAAGGAGATCGAGCGCGTCGGCGGCAACGAGACGATCAAAGTCGACGCGCGCGTCGTGGCCGCGACGAACCGCGATCTCGTCGCCGCGTGCGAGAAGCAGGAGTTTCGCGCCGACCTCTACGATCGCTTGAACGTCCTTCCCCTCGCGATCCCGCCGCTCCGCGCCCGGCGCGAAGACATCCCCGTCCTCACGCGCCACTTCCTCGAGCTCGCGGCGCACGCCAACGATCGACGCGACATGCGCATCGACGACAACGCGCTCGCCACCCTCGCCAGCTACAGCTTCCCCGGCAACGTCCGCGAGCTCCGCAACCTCATCGAGCGCCTCGTCATCCTCACGCCCGACGACGTCATCGCCGCCGACGACGTCCGCAACTGCTTGCCCGGCGGCACCGCCGCGCGCGCGACCGGTCTCTATCGGCCCGGCGTCCCCTTCCGCGTCCTCGTCGAGGAGGCCGAGCGGATCATCTTGCAAGACGCGCTCGCCGCGCACGGCTCGCAGATGGCGGCGACGGCGCGCGCGCTCGATCTCGAACGGAGCCACCTCTACAAGAAGGCCCGCGCGCTCGGGCTCCGCGGCGACAAGAGCGACGCCGAAGAAGGCGACTGAGCGCGTCCGCTCCCCGCACTTCCTCTATGTCTCTCCTTGCATGGTCACGAGGCTCAGGTACCGGCGTCACGACCGCTTCGGCACGGTGGTGACACCCGGCACCGCACTCCGCGCATGTCGCGTCGCGCTCGAACATGGGCAGCACGAGCTCGCTGCACGCCTCGGCGTGTCGCGGAGAACGTTGTCGCGGTGTGAGTTCGACGATCAGCAGCCGCCCGTGGCCGAGCGGGAGCGCGTGATGACCTGGCTGGCGGATGCGCCACCGCATCTGGTGCGGGCGCTCGCGAACGCGTGGGGGATCGCGACGCCGCCGCAGGCGATGCCGCCGCCGGTGGTGACGAACGAAGCGATTCACGTCGGCCTCGGAGGCATCGTCTTCAAAGGCGCCGACGATCTCGACGTGAGCCCGCGCCGCCTTCGCGCCGTCCTGATCGATCTGCTGAAGGAGACCGAGCGCCTACAGCTCGCGCCGCGCGCCGCGCGCGAGCAGCTCGAGGCGAACGCGACGCGGCCGACGCCACCGGCGAAGACGTAGCGCGTTTCGTCCATGAGCCTCCCGCCGAGAGCACGCCTCTACGCCCACCGCGGCGCGGCCGTCGAGCTCCCCGAGAACACGCTCGAAGCGTTCCGGCGCGCGCTCGAGGTCGGCGCGAACGCGATCGAGACCGACGCCCACGTCACGCGCGACGGCCACGTCGTCCTCGCGCACGATGCGACGGGCGCGCGCACGTCGGGTGTACCGCGCGCGATCGCGGACTCGACGCTCGACGAAGTCCGCGCTTGGGACGTT
>JAYVXB010000647.1:0-3861 GCA_043785585.1 Deltaproteobacteria bacterium
GCTCCACGCTTGGCAGGTGCAGCTCACCGTCCCGATGGGTCGCGCGGCGGATCGGCCCGAGTGGTTGCTCCAGCCCGACGACATCCTCGAGGTCACGCCCAAGCTCGCCGAGCTCGCCGTGCGCGGAGCGAAGAACGGCGTGCACATGTGGCCCGGAAACAACATCGGCTACTTCGGCCCGCACGAGACGACGCTGCGCGGCCGCGCGATCCGCACCGATCGCCATTGGTCGGGCTGCACGGCCGGCAAGCACACGCTCGGCATCGAGTCCGACGGCGCGATCAAAGGCTGCCCTTCCCTCCCGACCAGCCAATACGTCGGCGGTCACACGCGCGAGCGGACGATCCGCGACATCTGGGACTCCACGAAGGAGCTTCGCTTCACGCGCGATCGCACGAGCGAGGATCTCTGGGGCTTCTGCAAGACTTGCTACTACGCGGACGAGTGCCGCGCCGGGTGCACGTGGACGTCGCACGTCTTCTTCGGAAAGCCCGGGAACAATCCGTACTGCCATCATCGCGCGCTCGAGCACCAGCGGCTCGGGCAACGCGAGCGGCTCGTGCGCGTCGAAGCGGCGCCGGGGCTGCCGTTCGATCACGGGCGCTTCGACATCGTCGTCGAGCCGATCGACGCGCCGCGCGAGATCGGACCGCGGCGATTGCCGCTCGTCACGTGACGGCGCGACGCGAGTGAAGCGCACGCAACAAACTCGACGACGCAAGCGTCCGCCTGCGACGATCCTTTTCGTGAGCGATCGGCGTGGACCGGGTCTGGCAAAGTCGCGAAGTGCCGCGCTGGTCGACGTACGACGCACCGTCGAAGTGCGCGCGACGGACGCACGCTGGCGCGATCTGTTCGAGAAGGCCGACACGATCAGCGAGGGCGCGCTCCGCCACGAAGCGTCGGGCGACGTCTGGTACGGATCGTCGAGCTTCATCCTGACGATGCGAGCGAGCGACGGCGAAGGGATGCGCGGATTTCTCGCGGAGATCGCCGGGCGCGACGTGCACGTTCGCCTCCGCGCCCTTCGCGCCGCGTGCCGCGAGGCCAGCCTCCGCGCACCCGGGCCGCTCGGCTCGGCCGTGTGCGAAATGCGAGTATCGACCGAATCGCGGGGGCTGAGGATTGACGTCGACGTCCAGGCGCCGTTGATTGGCGTCCGCGCGGGCGCAGCCAAGCCCGGGCGATAACACCGCACACGGACATGACGAACACAACGGAACGAGGGCCCGGCGGGCCCAGCGACGGCAAGCGTAAGAAGAAGAAGGGCGCGGACGTGATCCACGTCGCGTTCGGCAATGGCGGCGGCCGCATACCGGTCGCGCCGGCGGCGAACGGCGTCGCGATGCCGACTGCGGCTGCACCCGTCGGCGAACCCGATGCGTCCGCCGGGCACGAGCCGGTCACCGATCTCTTCACGCGACGCGAGGTGGCGAAGCTCTTGGGCGTCCCCGAAGCGCGCCTCAAGTCGCTCGATCGCTCGGCGATCGTGTCGCCGTCGGGAACGCGCGCGGGCAAGCGGGTCTACACGTTTCAAGACCTCATCGCGCTCCGGGCGACGCGCGAGCTCCTCGCACACGAGGTGAAGCTCCGCGACGTCGCGCGTGCGATCGGCGCGCTGCGCAAGTCGCTCCCCAGGGTGACGCGGCCGCTTCAAGAGCTCCGGATCGTGAGCGACGGACGTCGCGTCGTCGTCAAGGGATCCGACGGCGCGTTCGACGCCGTGAGCGGACAGATGGTCATGGACTTCCAGGTGACGTCGCTGCGCGACGACGTCGTGCGCATGCTTCGTCCCGAGACGTCGAAGGCGCGCGCTCGCACCGCCTACGAGCTCTATTCGCAAGCGAGCGCGCTCGACGAGGATCCGAAGACGTTCGACGAATCCGAGAGGCTCTACGAGCGCGCGATCGAGCTCGATCCGTCGCTGGGCATCGCGTACACGAACCTCGGCAACATCCGCTTCCGTCGCGGCGACGAGAGCGGCGCCGAAGCGCTCTACACGCGCGCGATCGAGATCGACGCCGACCAGCCCGAGGCGCACTACAACCTCGGCTACGTCCTTCTCGAGCGCGGCGATCCGAAGAGCGCCGTCGACCACTTCGAGCGCGCGCTCTCGAGCGATCCGCGCTTCGCCGACGCGCACTTCAACTTGGCGATGGCGTACGAGCAGGCGGGCGAGCGCGCGAAAGCGCGGCCGCACTGGAAGCGCTACCTCGAGCTCGAGCCGACCGGCACGTGGGCAGACATCGCGCGCAAGCACATCTGACCGCGTTCTCGTCGTCGTAGGGCTTCATGCCCAGATGACGCGCGCCTTCTCCGCGTACCAGCCTTCGACCTTCGGCGCGTAGCGCTTTTCGATCACGCCGCGCTTCACCTTCATCGTGGGCGTCAGCATTCCATTTTCGATCGTCCACGGATCGCCCACGACGACGATCTTCTCGAGGTGCTCGTGCGGATCGAGCCCCGCGTTCGTCCGCTCGAGGTGCGCGTCGAGCGAACGAACCAGCGCCTCTCTTGCCGTCGCATTCTTCGCGCGCGCGCGCGCCGCGTCCGACAGCACGACCATTCCGAACGGCTGCGGCATCCCCGAACCGGAGACGAGCGCTTGCTCCACGTCGTCGTGCAAGAGGAGCGCGTTCTCGATCGGCGTGGGGGCGACGTATTTGCCCTTGCTCGTCTTGAAGAGCTCTTTCACGCGGCCGGTGATCTTCAAGCGCCCCATCTCGTCGATCTCGCCCCGATCGCCGGTGCGAAGGAATCCGTCGGCGCCGATCATCTCGTCGGTCATCTCCTTCGCCTTGAAGTACCCGAGCATCGTGCCGGGGCTCTTCACGAGCACCTCGCCTTCGTCGGTGATGCGCTGCTCGGCCCCCTCCTGCGGACGACCGACGTAACCGACGCGCACCTCGCCCGGCCGCGCGACGTGCGACACCGAGAAGTTCTCCGTCATGCCGTAGCCTTCGAGGACCTCGAGGCCGAGCGATCCGTACCAAGCGAGGAGCTCGGCGGGGATCGGCGCCGAGCCCGAACCGGCGAAGCGAACCTCCTCGAGCCCGAGCCCACGAAGCACCTTCTTTCGAACGAAGATGTTCACCAGCGGAATCTTGAGGAGGCGTCCGAGCTTCTTGGCGGGCATCTTCGCGAAGACGCCTTGCTGAAACTTCGTCCAGAGGCGAGGCACGCTGAGAAAGATCGTCGGCCGTGCGCGCTGCAGATCAACGACGAACGTGTCGAGCTTCTCGGCGAAGTAGATGTGCATCCCCGTCTTCATCGCCGGCGTCTCGACGACCGCGCGCTCGTAAGCGTGCGCGAGCGGGAGGTACGACAGCATCCGGTCTCTGTTGCTCATGCCGATGACCTCGGCGAACGCCAGCGCGGAGCACATCGTGCGGAAGCTGTGCATGACGCCCTTCGGCACCCCGGTGCTGCCGGACGTGTAGATGATCGTCGCGACGTCGTCGGCGTCGCGTCGCGGCTCGCCACCGAGCGGCTCGGTCTTGGCGACGATGTCCGTCCACGACGGCGCGTCGATCGCCGGAGCGAGCGGCAGCACGATTCGCTGGAGCCCGTCGGGGATGCCCGCCTGCATCTGCTCGAAGCCGTCGAGCTTGCCGATGAAGACGAGCTTGGCCTCGCTGTGCTCGAGGATCTGCCGAATCGTCTCCGGCGCGAGCGTCGGAAAGAGCGGCACCGTCACGTGCCCGGCCATCCAGATCGCGAGGTCGGCGAGGAACCACCAGGCGTTGTTCTTCGCGAAGAGCGCGACTTGGCTTGGGCGCGGGAGGTCGAGGGATCGCAGATGCGCCGCCATCCGGCGCGCCTCGTCCACGGCGTCGCGCCACGTGATGTCGCGGACCGTTC
>JAYVXB010000648.1:0-3860 GCA_043785585.1 Deltaproteobacteria bacterium
CCCTGCGTCGTCGTCAGCGCGAGGAGAACTTGCCGCGCGGCCTCGAGCGCATCGGGCGACGTCTCGCGGAACTTCGCGAGCGTCGCCTCGGCGTGCTTCTCGAGCGCACCGGCGACGCCGCCGACCTTGCGGAGCGCGTCGCGCGTAATGAGCTTTCGCTCGCGGTCGCGGTGTGTCCAGAGTTGCGTGAGCGCGAACTGGACGAGCGGCATCGCGGTCGCGGTGCCGCGGAGTTGCTCGCGCAGATCGTCGCGGAGCGTGTCGTCCTCCAGCTCGTAGCCGTACGTCTGCAGCGCCTGATCGACGACGTCCATCCACCCCGCATCCGAGAACGGCGTGACGACGAGGAGCGATCCGCGCCCCAACGTGCGACCCAGCTGATGAATCTTGAGGAGCGAGTCGAGGAGATCCTGACGCGCCGTCGCGAGCGTACGTACGCCGGGCACCGTCTGCTCGCCGAGGCGCACGAGCACTTCGACCGCCCACGTCTGACTCGGGCCCGCCGCGAGCGTCGCGAGCTCTTCGAGCTGATCGATCAGAAGGAACACGCCGCGCCCGGTCGACTGCACGTGCTCGCTGAGTTGAAAGATGAAGTCGTCGGGCGCGAGGCTCGGGGCGTCGGGGAGAATCGACGCGAGCGCCGTCGCGATTGCCGCTTTCGGATCGATCCCCGGCGTGACGACGAAGACATCCCACGCCGCGGGCCACTGCCCGAGCCCGCCGTCGAGCACCGCCGGGATCACGCCGGCGCGCGCGAGGCTGCTCTTGCCGCTGCCCGACGGACCGACGACGGCGACGAAGCCGCGCGATCGCAAGAGCTCGAGCGCCCCCGCGACTTCGATCGTGCGACCGAAGTACACGTCGCGATCGTCCTGCTCGAAGCGATCGAGCGATCGGAACGGCCCGATCTCTTCGTCCGGCAATCGTCGCGCGTGGTGCGTCGCCTCGCTGCGGAGCCGCTCGATCTCGCGCGCGACCCACTCCGCCGACTTCGGCCGATCGGCACGCCGCGGCGCGAGCAGCTTCTCGACGAGCACCGCGAGCCCGCGCGGCATGTTCGGCGAGAGCGCGCGCAAGCTCGGCGCCGTCTTCCGTCCGTCGAGCACCTCGCCGCTCAGACCGGTCTCGCCCATGACGGCAGGGACCTTCCCCGAGACGCACTCGTAGAGCATCGCGCCGAGCGAATAGAGATCGCTCGCAGGCGTCGCGGAGAGGCCCGTCGCGACGGTCTCCGGATCCATGTAGCCGAGCGTGCCGGCCGGGAAATCGCTGTAGTTGCTGTCGCCGCCGACGAACTCCGCGGGGAGCTGCGACATCTGCGTGCCGGCGAGCGCGAACGGTAGATCGTCGACGACGACCTCGCGTGACTCGCGCGGCGCGCGACGCTCGGGGCGATTGGTGGCCGCGGCGATCCCGAAATCGATGAGCTTGTAGACACCCGACGCATCGATGACGTTCGCCGGCTTCACGTCGCGATGCACCAATCCGCTGCGATGAACCGCCGCGAGCGCCGACGCGACGGCGATCCCCACCGCGAACGTATCCGCGAGCGGGAGCTGCCCGCGCTCGAGCACTTTGTCGAGCGACTCGCCTGCGACGTACTCCATCGCGAGGCCGATGACGTCGTGCTCCTTGTCGTTGAGCATCGAGTAGAAGCGAACGACGTTCGGGTGCTCGACGCGGCAGAGGACGCGCGCCTCCTCGATGACCTGCGCGCGGTAGGCGCCGACGCTGGCGATGTCGGCCAGCTTTTTGCCGTGTGACGAGCCGGAGATCTTGTCGAGCGAGAAGAGCTTGATCGCCGCCGAGCGGAGCTCGGTGTCGCCGTACATCTCCTTCGCGAGCCACACGGGAGCGAAGCCGCCTTGCCCGAGCTTCTGCACGAGCACGTACGGTCCGATCCGACCTCCCGCGGAGTACATGGCGCGCGCCTCTAGCCCAGCGTCTCGCCGATCTTCTTGCCGAGCTGTTCGCAGCACGAGTCGTATTGCAGATCGACGCCGCCGTTTCGTTCGAAATGGAGTCGCACGTTCGTCGCGCCGCGCGTGTGCGCCGGGCACTTGATCGCGTCGAGCTTCGCGCCGATGTCCTTCGCCGCCGCGCGAAACGCGGTCGCGATCCGCGTGTCGCGAACCTCGTCGATGGGGACCTTGCGTGCGCCTACCGCCACGGTGATCTTCGGATCGGGCATTTGCCTCATGAGAGCGCGATCTCTCTTCGATATCAAAGGGCGAGCGCGACTAGCCTCGCGCGCCCTGGCCGACTAGCGTCGGCGATTCTCCAGGAGAAGAGGCACTCATGGGCTTGGGATCGACACGCCAGACCGTACTCGTGACCGGAGCCGCGGGGTTCTTGGGATCGCACCTCGTCGACCGGCTCCTCGCCGACGGATTCGAGGTCGTGGGGCTCGACAACTTGATGACCGGCGATCTCGGTAACCTCGAGGCGGCCGGCAAGAGCTCGCACTTTCATCTCGAGATCGGCGACGTGCGCGAGACGCTGCACGTCTACGCGCAGGTCATCTACAACATGGCGTGCCCCGCCTCGCCGGTGCACTACCAATCGGATCCGTACGCGACGGCGACGTCCAGCATTCTCGGCGCGCTCCGGCTCGTGGAGCACGCGCGCGCTCACAGGTGCCGCATCGTTCACGCGAGCACGTCCGAGGTGTACGGCGATCCGCTCGAGCATCCGCAGCGCGAGGAGTACTGGGGGCACGTCAACCCGATCGGCGAGCGCGCCTGCTACGACGAAGGCAAGCGCGCCGCGGAGATGCTCCTCATGGACGCGCGAAGGACGCACGCGGCAGACGCGCGCATCGTTCGCATCTTCAACACGTACGGTCCGCGGATGGCGTTCAACGACGGCCGCGTCGTATCGAACTTCATCATGCAGGCGCTCGCGCACGAGGCGGTCACGATGTACGGCGACGGCAAGCAGACGCGCGCGTTCTGCTTCGTGTCGGATCTCGTCGACGGGCTCGTTCGCGCGGGCAAGGTCGACGTCTTCGATCCGCCGATCAACATCGGCAACCCGCACGAGTTCACGATGATCGAGCTCGCGGAGGTGGTCTACAAAGTCGCGGGCGAGCCGTTGAAGATCGTGCACAAGCCGCTGCCGCCCGACGATCCGAAGCGGCGATGCCCCGACATCTCGAAGGCCGAACGCATTCTCGGCTTCGCGGCGAAGGTGGGACTCGAAGAAGGCATTCGTCAGACGTACGAGAACTTCCGCGCGCGGCTGCAAACGAAGACGCGGGAGACGTGATAGCTTCCGGCCGCTCCCCATGAAGCTCTCGGTCGTCGTCCCTTGCTACAACGAGCGGGGCACCATCCGCACCCTGCTCGATCGCGTCCTCGCGCAGCCGTTCGACATCGAGGTCGTCATCGTCGACGACGGCAGCACCGACGGCACGCGCGACCTGCTGCGCGACGCCGAGCGTGACGATCCGCGGATTCGCGTCTTCTTGCAGCCGCAAAATGCGGGCAAGGGCGCGGCGCTGCGGCGCGGGTTCGGCGAGGCGCGAGGCGACGTCGTCCTCATCCAAGACGCCGACCTCGAATACGATCCCGCGGACTACGAGCGCCTCATCAAGCCGATCGCGGACGGCCGCGCCGACGCCGTGTTCGGCTCGCGCTTCATGTCGGGCGACGCGCGACGTGTCCTCTACTACTGGCACTACGTCGGCAACCGCGCGCTCACGGTCTTGTCGAACATGCTGACGGATCTGAACCTCACGGACATGGAGACTTGCTACAAAGTCTTCCGCCGCGAGCTGCTCGAGCAGATCACGCTCGAAGAGAACCGCTTCGGCATCGAGCCCGAGCTCACCGCGAAGGTCGCCGCGCTCGCGCGTCGCA
>JAYVXB010000649.1:0-3847 GCA_043785585.1 Deltaproteobacteria bacterium
CGGCGTCGCCGCGCGTGAGCGTCATCGACCCGGACTGGTAGTAGCCGCCGAAGATCACCATGCGCGTGCCGCTCCACACGGCCGTCTGGTTCCATCGCGACGGCAGCGGGGTGCTCGCGATCGTCCGCCACGTTCGCGTCGACGGCTTGTACGCGGCGCCGTCCGTGAGGAGCGCGCTCTGCGCGCCGTAGCCACCCCAGACGATCACCTCGTTCGTCGTCGTCGACCAGACGAATGACGCGGCTCGACGCGCGGCGGGCGCGCCGTTCGTCGGGAGCATCGTCCACGTCTGCGTGCTCGGATCGAACGACGCGCCATCGCCGAACGCGTCGGGGCTGCCGGGTGGACCGCCGTCGACCGGCGCGGTCGCGATTCCGTATCCGCCCCAGACGAGGAACGCGCTTCCGGTGAAGACGCCCGCCGCGTCGTAGCGACCACGCAACGGCGAGTCTGGGAGCCGACGCCACGTGTTCGTCGCCGGGTTGTACGCCGCGCCGTCGGCGAGGTAGCCGCTCGGCGGACCGCTCCCGCCCCAGACGAGCACCTCGCTCCCCGACCAAACGACCATCGCCGACGTGCGCCCGCCAATCGGCGCGCCCGCCATCGATCGCCATCCGTGCGGCAACGACGCGCAGTTGCTCCATGCGGACCACGCGCACCCGAACGAGCAGACGCGCGTCATCTGCTCGCCCGGCGAGCATCCGTTCGACGTCGCATCGCCTTGTCCGGCCCAGCACGTCCCCTGCCCCGTGCACGCGCCGGCTTGCCATGCGCATTGCGACGAGCACGTCTCCGTCGTCATGCCGCACATGCCGCAGCTCTTCGGCCGCGTCGCGTTTGGAATGCACGCGCCGGTCTCGTGGCCGCATACGTCCCACGCCCATTGGCTTTGAACGCAGAAGCCTTGTTGCGTGCCGCACGCGCCGCACGCCTGCGTCGCCCGGTCGCCGTTCGTGCACGTCGTCGATGCGTCCGCGGCCGCGCCGTCGCTGCTGCTCGCGTCGCGCGACGCGTCGTTGCCCGCGTCGCCGACCGTGCTTCCATCGCGCGAGGTCGCGTCGGCGCTCGACGCGTCGTCCCCCGCGCTCGCATCGCCGACCGAGCCGTCCGAGACGCCCGGTGACGCGTCGCCCGCACCGCCCGCGCCATCGGACGACGAGCACGCGATGACCGACGACAGACCGATCGCGACGAACGCGAATGGACGGACGCGCATGGTGACCCTCCAGGAATGCCCTCGACGTGGGCACCGCTCCGATGCGCCGTGGATGCGGCGCGTTCACTCAATCGAGCTTCGAGACCGTGAAGCTCGACGCGAACGAGCCGAAGTTGCTCGAGGTGATTCCGTGCGCAGCCGATCCCTTGAACGAAGGCTTCGCAGGTCCGAGCACGATCTTGAACTTGTGCTTGGTGCCGTCGATCACGCCGGCGTGATGCGCTGCGGAGCACACGCTCGAGTCGCCCGTGTACGGGTTCGATCCCCAGACTCCGCCGCTCGTGCAGTCGGCGGCGCAGACCACCGTGAACGAGCCGCTCGTGCCCTCGAACGGATTCGACGCGTTGCAGTCCACGAGGGCCGTGGTGTCGTCGTAGATCGTCGGCGGCGCCCCGACCGCGCGTCCCTGCGCATCGAGCGCTTGGACGTAGAAGCTCCGCGCGAACTTGCCGTAGCCCGACGACGTGACGCCGTTGCGCGACGAGCCGAGGTAGCTGTGCTGGCCCCGCGCGAACGTCACCGCCGCTTTGCCACCGGACGCTTGGATCGCTCCCGCGTGTATCGCGGCGCGGCAGACGAGCGAGTCGTCGGTGTAGAGATCGACGCCCCACACGCCACCCTCGGGGCAGTTCGCCGGACATGTGATGAGGAACGGCTTGCCTTCGGCTGCATGGCTCTGCTCGCCGACCTCGTGCGCGCGCAAGTCGCACGCCGTCTTGATGGGCTCGCCGGTGATTGGCGCGCCGCCACTGACGCCGCCCTTGTCGTTGCTAGCCGCGGTCGGCGTGCTGGCATCGGCGCCGGCCTTGCCCCCGATTCCGAGTCGGTCGCACGCGGTGAGCGAAGCGAGCGACCCGAGACCAACCAGAGCGACGACGGAGGTGGCAACGACGGTGACGAGGGACGAGCGCATGGGAGGACGTTCCTTTCGGGAAAACAGCGCCCGACCATACGCGCATGCGCGGATGCGGAGCGCGATAAGCGGCACGACGCGACAATGGAGCTCGCTACTTCGCGCTCCCCTTCACGCCCGCAGGGCACGCATTGCTCGTCGGTGGCGGCGGAGGGTTCCCGCCGACCGGCACGCAGAAGCACTGGGTCTTGCTCGGTGCGAGCATAAGCTGGCTCGATCCGCACGTGTCCCACGCCGGATCGTCGACCGAGGCGGGGCAATCGACGAACGCTGACGTGACGGGTCGCGCGCCCGTCGGCATCGGCGGGTGCGGCTGCTTCATCGGTTCCTCGACGTAGCAGCGGTCATCGTTGCCGACGAAGATCGTTCGCCCCTTCGCGTCGGTCGGCTGCTGCGAGACGAGCTCGCCGAACGGGACGTTGTTCGCGGCGACGAACGGCGTGGGCGTGGTCGCGGAGCGACGCCGCTTCTTCGTCTCCTGCGGTGGCGTGGTCGTCACGGACGCCGTCGCGCTCGCGATCGTCGGCGGAGGCGGCGGGTTCGACACCGTCGTCCCGTCGCGGCTGCACGCGGGCACCATCGCGAGCGTGACGACGAAGCTCCGTGCGAGACGCCTTTTCATCGCTCCATCCTACGTGTTTCCGGCGCTCCAGGTCCATGGCTGGCGCCTTCTCACGGCGCCGCACGCTCGATACGAACCGAATGCGACTCGTCAGGCCGTCCTTGACACTCAAACCGTCAGGAATACCCTGACAACTCGGAGCCCATGCCGAGGAGCAAGAAGATGCAAGCCGCCGCAACGCCGCGCAAGGTCCCCGTTTGCTCGTTCTGTCGGAAGAACCGCAACCAAGTCGGCAAGCTCGTCGCCGGGCCCGGCGTCCACATCTGCGAGGCCTGCGTCGCGCTCTCCGCGCGGGTGCTCACCGGCAAACCGACCGCCGCGTTCGCCGGGTGGAAGTCGCTGACCGACGAAGAGTTTCTCGCGACCCTACCGGCGGCCGAAGCGGCGCTCGACGCCGCCGACGAGAGGCTCCGCGAGCACGTCGACATGCTCCGGCAGCGTAAGATCAGCTGGGAGAAAATAGCGGCGGCGCTCGGCGTGAGCCGGCAGGCGGCGTGGGAGCGGTTCTCCGACGAGAGCTGAATCCCGTGTTCGTCGCCTACCTCGTCTCGCACGCCTTCGCCGTCGCAATGGGCATCGCGTCGCTCCTCCTGATGACGCGCGTCATCGACTCGCGCCGGACGTCGCAGAGCACGCTCGCGTGGCTCCTCGCGATCGCGTTCGTGCCGTTCGCGGCGATTCCGCTCTACCTCCTCCTCGGCAGCCGCAAGTTCCCGCGGCGCGCGAAGCAGCCGGCGCCCGCGAGCGAACGGCTCGTCGCGGCGGCGGCGCTGAAGGACGGCGACACGTCGTCGATGGCGCGCATGTTGTCGTCGAGCGGCGTCGCGCCGCCGCGCCCCGGCAACGCGTTCGAGCTGCTGACGACGGGCGAGGTCGCGTACGCGCGACTGATGGAGCTCGTGACCGGCGCAGAGCGGACGATCGACCTGACGATGTTCATCCTCGGCGACGACGCGACGGGGCGCGCGATCATCGACGCGCTCGTCGAGCGTGCGTCGAACGGCGTGAGCGTGCGCGTGATCCTCGACGCCGTCGGCTCCTCCGGTTCGCGTCGCCGAGCCGCGCGCGTCCTCGGCGCAGTCGGCGCCGACGTTCG
>JAYVXB010000650.1:0-3836 GCA_043785585.1 Deltaproteobacteria bacterium
TCGCTCTGGACGCCCGTCGACGCCGCCGCCGCCGAGTTCGCGCGCGCCGAAGAAGCGTCGCGCGCCGTCGCCCAAGGTTACGTGCGCTTCGAGCTGGCGCGGACCGAGTTTCTCCCCGCGACGTGCACCTCGGTCGCGTTCGTCGATGCCACCAAGCGACACGGCGAGTACGACAAGACGCTCCTTCTCCTCCTCGGCCAAGAGCGCGCGTCGATCGCGCTCCTCGTCGACATGGACACGCTCTCGCTCGCCACGCGCTTCGACAGCGGCACGAGCTTCCTCCCGATGCTCGGGCTCTCCGGCGGAATGCCGACGTTGGTCTCGGTCCAGAAGTCGCGCCTGCCCGAGGTGCTCAAGCTCCTCGGCGTGAGCGATGCGGACGCCTCGCGCATCGTCGGGTGAGCTCGCCGTTCGGCGTGACAAGCTGGGGAAAGACTGTTCATCCGAACATCCCATTCCGTTTATGAAACGCCCTCTAAATCACCGATTTGTCACCCGATCCGATTGACGCTGTCATCGGGCGCGTGGTAATCGCATTTCAATTGTGAAACGCGCTCCCCGCACGGGCTGACCAGCGAGGGAGGGCAGGGGGAGCAAGCTCGTCACGCGAGCGGGCTGCGGGCAAGTTGCGCCCCCTGCATTTTCGTAGGGTGGGTGCGAACATGGCCGTCCGAACGTCATTGCCGTGGAGTCCTCAGCAAAAAGCTGTCGACGAAGTCTTTTTTTCGAACGAGCACGTCTCGCTCTGTTTGCTGATCAACAGACGCACGCGGACGATGCGGGTCGTCGACTTTCGCGCCGGGCCGTCGAATGCGAAGCGGATGTTCGTCATGTCGCTCGCTCAGCGCGAAGGTGCCGAGAAGGTCTACACGCTCGTCGAGCGCGACGAGGTCTCGACCTGGGTGAAGCTCGGCTTCGCGAAGGAGGGGAACATCCCCGGCTTCTACAAGCGGAGCGACGCGTTCATGCTCGGTGCCATGGTCACCGGCGTCACCGGCGTCACCGGCGTCAACGGCGCGTCGCATCGCCCGTCGGCGTTGCACAGCGAGATGCGCCTCACCGCATCGGCCGTCGCCGTCGACGAGGCGCCCGCGGGTCCCGCGTCGCCGCCGGAGATGAGCCCCGCGCAAGAGCGGATGGAGCGCACGATCGTGCTCGGAAAGAAGCACGCGAAGGAGCTCGTCGACAAGCCGCTGCCGCTCGCGAAGGTCGCGGTCATGCGCGAGGTCGACGCGAAGAAGGCCGTCAACGCGATGCTCAAGTCGGGGCGCGCGATGACGGCGTTCGAGCCGTTCGGGCGCGACGTCCAGCGCACGTACCACGTGGTCACGGCGCGCGGCGGCTTCGAGCTCGTCACGTCGACCGAGTCGCAGGCGTGCTTCGGCAACTCGTTTCTCGAGCTGCTCACGCCGCCGCGCAACGACAACGAGCGCCTCGCGACGGTGTCCGCGCTCCGCGTGCTCTGCGAACGTCTCCTCGCCGAGGGGGTCGTCAGCTGCTTCTCGCTCGCGCCCAGCGACGACGTCGGTCTCGCGACCGCGTTCTCGTTCAACGGCTTCCGCCGCACCGGGCTTCTGCAAGGGCATCTGCTCATCGGCGGGGAGCGCAAGGACGCGATCATCTTCTCGCGCAAGTTGGCGAACCCGGCCGACGACTAGCTGCCCGACGAGCGACGGCCCGCGCGGTGACGGCGGTGGTATCGTAGAAGGATGAACGACGTCGCGACTCCGGTCGTTGGCGCGACGATGACCGCGCTATCACGGCTCGCGCGGCTCGCCGAAGCCATCGGTCAGGACGCGAGGATGGCGGCGGATCGGCTGTCGAGGCCGCACCCCCTACTGCTCGTCCTCGCGCGCGACGCTTCCTCGGTCGTGCTCGCGCCCGCCGCGGTGTGGGACGCGGGCCGCGAGCTGCTCAAGCCGTTCGCCGCGCGCTTCGCCGAGTCGACCGCGCTCCTCGTCCTCATCGGTCGCCCGCGCGATCCCAACGTCGCGCAAGCGCTCAGCCGCGGCCTCGTCTGCATCCTCGCCGACGAGCCGACCGCCGACGACGTCTACATCGCGACCGAGCGCGCGTTCGAGCTCATGGACGCCAAGGGCCGCGCCGAGAGCCGCGGAAAATGGCTGCGTCGTTACCGCTACGAGCTCGGCGAGCTCATCAACATCGCGCGCGCCATCACGACGGAGCGCGACGTCAACAAGCTCCTCGGCGTCATTCTCGAGAAGAGCAGGTTCATCACCGGCGCCGACGCGGGGAGCATCTATGTCGTCGAGGAGGGCGCGTCGCAAGCGCCGTCGTCCGGACCGGGCGGTCCGCGCGCGACCGACGAGAAGAAGGATCCGCACCTTCGCTTCAAGCTCACACAAAACGAATCGGTGACGTTCGACTCGCGCGAGTTCGTGATGCCGATCTCGCATCGATCGATCGCGGGGAGCGCGGCGCTCGACAAGAAGACGATCAACATCGCCGACGTCTACGAGATGCCGCCCGGATCGACGTTCGCGTTCGATCGCCGCTTCGACGAGCGCACGCTCTACCGCACCAAGTCGATGCTCGTCGCGCCGCTCATCTCGCAGCGCGACGAGGTCATCGGCGTCATCCAGCTCATCAACAAGAAGAAGGATCCGCACGCGAAGCTGCTGACGAAGGAAGACATCGCCGCGCAGGTGATCCCGTTCGACGAGCGGAGCGAAGAGCTGCTGGGGATGGTCGCGGCGCAAGCCGGCGTCTCGCTCGAGACGGCGATGCTCTACGACGAGATCCGTCAGCTCTTCGAAGGGTTCGTGCACGCGAGCGTGCAGGCGATCGAGTCGCGCGACCCGACGACGAGCGGTCACTCGCAGCGCGTGGCAGGCCTCACCGTCGAGCTCGCGAAGGTCGTCGACGGCGAGACGACCGGCGCGTACCGCGATGCGACGTTCTCGAAGGAGGATCTGCGCGAGCTCGAGTACGCGAGCCTCCTCCACGACTTCGGAAAGATCGGCGTGCGCGAGAAGGTGCTCGTCAAAGCGAAGAAGCTCTACGACGAGCGCCTCACCCTCGTGAGGTCGCGCTTCGATTTCGTCGCGCGGTCGATCGAGGCGGACGTGCTGCGTCGCAAGCTCGAGGCGCTCGAGCGCGGCGCGTCGCGTGACGTGCTCGACGCGCTCGACGCGGAGATGGCGCAGCGCCGCGCGGATCTCGACGGGATGTTCGACGCGGTCACGGTCGCGAACGAGCCCACGGTCCTCACGAGCGGCGCCGTTTCTATGTTGGGCGCGAAGATCGAAGCGATCGCGAAGGAGACGTACACCGATCTCCGCGGCGAGATGCGCACGCTGCTCGACGACGAGGACGTCGTCTGCCTCAAGATCAAGCAAGGGTCGCTCACGCCGCAAGAGTTCGACGAGATTCGATCGCATGTATCTCACACGTATCGATTCCTCTCGCAGATCCCTTGGGGCAAAGCGTTTCGTCGCGTGCCAATCATCGCGGGCGCGCACCACGAGCGGCTCAACGGCACCGGCTATCCCAATCGCTGGCGCTCCGAAGAGATTCCGGTGCAGTCGAAGATGATGAGCATCTCGGACATCTTCGACGCGCTCACGGCGAGCGATCGTCCGTACAAGAAGGCCGTCCCGCTCGAGCGCGCGATCGACATCCTCGACTACAACGTCAAGGACGGCCACCTCGACACCGAGCTCGTGCGCATCTTCAAGGACGCGCGCGTTTGGGATCGCTACAAGCCCGCGTAGTCAGCGACCGAGGATCTCGTCGATCGGCTCGCCCGCGTGCTCGCCGCTGCGCTGCGCGAGTCCGAGCACCGAGCGGATCGTCGGCGCGATGTCGGCGAGGTG
>JAYVXB010000651.1:0-3833 GCA_043785585.1 Deltaproteobacteria bacterium
GCTGCGCGATCCTCCTTCGCTGCCTTGCGTTCCGCGAAGGCTTTTTCGTTCGCGCGCTGCGCGTTCTTTTCAATTCGCGTTACCTTCGCCCATGCGTCCGACGTCGGCTCTGGCTTCGCGTCGGTCGTCGGCTTCGACGGATCGGCCGCAAGCGGTGGCGCGCCGCTGGGCGCAGGCGTCGTGGTGGGAACTGGCGCTGGCGCGTTCTCGTCTGGCATGCGTCTCCTAGGCTGCGATCGGAAGCGGCCCGGGGGCAGTTGGCGCGAGCGCGGGCGGCCCGGGTATGGGTGAGGCGCCAGTTGGCGCCGCCGGTTGATCGACGGGCGGAGGCTGGAGCATCACGAGGATCTCGTTCGCGTACTGACGCAGCAGGTCGAGAGCTTCCTCCGGCGCGCCGTTGCTCTCTTCCTCGAGGTACACGCGGCGCGTCAGGTCGAGCGCGACGCGGAGATCGAGGTACGGTTCGGGCGAGCGGTAGTCGCTCTCGTCGAGCATCGCGGCGATCCTAAGTCGCACCGCGCGCCGCGTGCTCGTCGCGAGGTCGATCGCCTCCTCGAGGTCCGGCACGTCGAGCAACTCCATGAGCTGATCTGGCTGGAGCACGCCGAGGTCTTGCAGGTCGGCAACCTTCTGGATGCGGCCCGCGGGCGTCTGCGGAAGCAGCGACGTCGGGAAGCACTGGAGGACGTACGCGTCGCGCTTCATGTTCACGTCGGCCCAGCGCACCTCGACCTTGCTTTTGCGGTCCGGGACGTCCACCGAGTAGCCGCGGATCTCGCGCGCCTCGTCGAGGCCGATACGCACGGCGTCGAGGTGAAAATCCTCCCAGCGCCGCCCGACCATCACGAAACGATCTGACTTGATGTCGTTGTAGTTCTCGAGCGCGATGCCGCTGTTGAGCCCCGCGGGCTTCTCGCTGCGCGCGCTGAGCTGCGAGATCCCGATCTCGTCGAAGGCTTTGCTTTCGAGACGCTCGATATGCTGAAGCACCTCGGGATGCACCGTCGGCGCGGTCAAGATCGTCGGCGGCGTGTTGCCGTCGTACTCGAGGATCGCGCCGATGTCGTTGTTGAGGTGCGCCTTCGGCGTGCGTGCCGACCGAGGCAGCGCGATCTTCATGCCGGCGCCGAGGTGGAAGCTCTCCTGCACCTTCTGGAGCAGTCGATTGATCTCGACCTGGATGCCTTGGAGCCGCTCCGCGATTCCACGGCCCCAGAAGCCGGCGATCGGCGGCTCCCACCGGATGACCGCAAATGGGAATTTCTCTCGCGTCCACGGCGCAACGAGCAGCGCTCCGGGCTCGATCGCTATCGCGTGCCGCCCATCGTCGCGCGATGGCGCCGACGGCAGATGCCACGACTCGAACACCGCGACGAGGTCGCTCGTGTCGGCGATGCCGTCGGAGATCGTCTGCGCACGCGTGATCATCGCCTCGTGCATCGGGAACATCGCGACTAGGACGTCTTTCGCGACGTACGCACGCTGCGTGATCGTCCGCGGCGAGCCGTACATGCCGTCCGCGTCCTCTACGAGCAGGTCCCACGGAAACACGCGCTCACAGTTGATCGAATCGTGCTCGGTAAAGAACTTGATCAAGCCAGTGCCAAACACGGTCGCGTCACGAAACCCGTCCGGCGCCTTGCGGTAGAAGCCAGTCGCGGAGTCGCCGAGCAAGCCCTTGGCGAACTTGTTTAGTTTCTCTGCCTTGCGGCGCTCTTTCCAGTCGGCGCCGTTCGTGAGGAACTGCGCGGCGGGCCGATTCGCCGCGACCTGCGCAACGGCCGTGTCGCAGCACGACGCGATTACGTTGCGAGTGACGCGCGTCTCGCTCAATCGGCGCTGGTACTCCCACGGCTTGAGCCCGAGCAGCTCGGCGTTTCCGTACATTCGCGCTTGACGCCGGTATTGCTCCTCGCGGAATTTCGTCGATTGCGATTCCGCGAGCTCGAGCGCGTACCGCATGAGCGTGTGCCCCGCGCGCTCGTCGTCGTCGCTCGACCACCATCGCAGGCCGCCGGATCGCCTGTCAGCACTCGACGGGAACGGCATCAGCCGCCGCCCGCCGAGTAGAACATGTCCCGATCTTCACGCCGCTTGCGCTCTTCGTCGGTTTCCGGCGTCGAAGCCGGCTCATCGCCCGCGAGGCCCGGCCCTAGCCACACCTCGACATCGCCGACGCGGACGCGGGTCGCGCCCAGGGTCGCGAGCCTCTCGATCGTGGCGAGCTCTGACTCGTATTTCACTGCATCGCCTCACGTGGCGCCGCTGCGTCGATTTGTCGGTAAAGCGACGCGACCGCTTCGCGGTCCGTGGCCCCCTGCGCTTCCCATCGCTTCATGCCGCGGCGGATGGTAGCCGCAAACAGGCCCGGCGTCACTTCCGTTGCGTCGCGCACCGGCTCGCACAACCAGCGGCGCATGAGCGGCAACGACGCGTCCGCGTAGGTCCACCAGCGCTCCTCCCACGTCGCCGACCGCGTAAGCACTGATTCGAGGTGGATGGTCGAGATCACGTACGCGCCCTCCCACGCGAGCGAGCCGTCGATGTGCAAATAGAACAGGACCGGCTTGCGCTCACGAGCTTCTTGCTCGACGCGCACACGGCGCACAGCGTCGGCCTGGTCATCGCATCGGTGTAGCAAGAGCCCCAGCGCGTCCCGCATGCGATCGGCGCCCTTCTCGATCGCCTCGGCGAGCAGCTCCGCATCCATCATGCGCTGCCGCGTGAGCGCGACCATCAGATCGGACCTGTGCTGCTTCGGCTCGTCTACCATGATGCGAACCCCTCTGGACCGTGGCGGCGGCGGGCGTCAGCGATCTCTTGCTCGATCTTCTGCTTCTCGCGGAGCTTCCACCACTCGGGAGAGCCGTGCGCCGGCTCGACGGGCGCAGCGACCGCGCGATGCGCTTGCGAGAGTCGCCAGCCGTACAGTAGCGCGTCGGACTCGTGGTCCGCCAGTCCCGGCGCCACGTCCATGCCGCGCTTGTCGTACACGAGCGAGTCGAGCTCGCGCGCAAGACCGTCGCACGCGCCTCGCACGAGGCGCAGCCGACCTTGCTCGAGCGCCCCGTTGATCAGCCGCCGCGCTCCTGCTTTGTCGCTCTTCTCCGCCTGCTGCGCGGGGATTCCGTACCGCGTCTGTAGCTCGCCGATGTACCCGCCCCCGAGTCCGCCCGCGTCGATCACGATCTGGAGCCGCTCGTGCTGCGTGACGCGATCGAGCACGTACTCAGCGAGTGTGCTCGGGATGATGCCGGCCTCCTTGTGCGAGCACACCACGTAGGTCGACGGATCGTGCTCGTGGTACGCGAGCTCGACGAATGCTGTCGTCGGGTCGCGCGTCGAGCTGCCGAGGTCGATCGCGAGGATGCGCTCCCACCCGTCGAGGGAAGGCAGCGCGTCTACGTCGTGCGTGGCGTCGTAGTGGTACACGCGATTCGTCGCGTCGAGCACCCATAGCCCGCGCGCGAGCTGATCGTACGTCGTGCGATCGAGGATCGACAGGTGCTTGCGGTAGTCGTCGAGGTCCACGTGCGGGTTGTCCTCGGCCGCCGCGCGAACGAACGGCCGCGAGCGGTCGCCTGGGTCGACGAATCGCGCCTTGACCCACGCGTGCCCGACGTCGCCGGGGTTCGTCGCGGAGCGCATCCGCGTGATCACAGGCGCGCCAGCAAGGCGGCGCACGCGCGACGCGAGATACAGATATTGCAGTTCCGAAAACGTGGTGAGTTCGTCGAAGCCGACGAACTGGAATTCGGCGCTCTTGTAGCGGTGTCGGTCCTGATCGGACTCCATGTAACCGAACGAGAGCACGGCGCCGGACGGGAAGCGCA
>JAYVXB010000652.1:0-12190 GCA_043785585.1 Deltaproteobacteria bacterium
CAGCACGGCTCGGTCGTCATCGCGGCGATCACGAGCTGCACGAACACGTCGAACCCGTCGGTGCTCATCGCCGCGGGGCTCGTCGCGAAGAAGGCCGTCGAGCGCGGCCTCACGACGAAGCCGTGGGTGAAGACGAGCCTCGCGCCCGGATCGAAGGTCGTCACCGAGTACCTCGCGGCGGCAGGCCTCACGCCGTTCCTCGAGCAGCTTCGCTTTCACTTGGTCGGCTATGGATGCACGACGTGCATCGGCAACAGCGGTCCGCTCCCCGAGTCTGTTTCGAGAGAAATCGAAGCAGGAAACGTCGTCGCGGCCGCGGTGCTCAGCGGCAACCGCAACTTCGAAGGGCGCGTCCACGCCGAGGTCCGCGCGAACTACCTCGCGTCGCCGCCGCTCGTCGTCGCGTACGCGCTCGCCGGGACGATGGACATCGATCTCTACACGCAGCCGCTCGGCACGGGCAAAGACGGAAAATCGGTCTTTCTCGCCGACATCTGGCCGACGCGCCACGAGGTCGAGCTCACGGTCGAGCGCGCCATCCAAGGCTCGATGTACGTCGACGTCTACGCGAAGGCGTTCGACGGCGACGAAGCGTGGCGCGCGCTCGACGTGCCGGCGGGCGATCTCTACGCCTGGGACGCCAAGTCGACGTACGTGAAGCACCCGCCGTACTTCGACGGGATGACGGCGACGCCCGCGCCCGTGAAGGACATCACGGCGGCGCGCGCGCTCGCGGTGCTCGGCGACAGCATCACGACCGATCACATTTCGCCGGCGGGAAACATCAAGCTCAAGGGCCCCGCGGGTGAGTACCTCGCCTCGCACGGCGTCGCGCAGAAGGACTTCAACTCGTACGGCTCGCGTCGCGGCAACCACGAGGTGATGGTGCGCGGGACGTTCGCGAACATTCGTCTTCGCAATCTGCTCGCGCCGGGGACCGAAGGCGGCGTCACGCGGCACTTGCCCAGCGGCGACGCGATGTCGATCTTCGACGCGGCCATGCGCTACGAGAAGGACGGCGTCGCGACGGTGATCCTCGCGGGCAAAGAGTACGGCTCGGGATCGTCGCGCGACTGGGCGGGCAAGGGGCCGCGGCTTCTCGGTGTGCGCGCGGTCATCGCCGAGAGCTACGAGCGCATTCATCGGAGCAACTTGGTCGGGATGGGCGTGCTGCCGCTGCAGTTCAAGGCGGGCGAGAACGTCGCGACACTCGGGCTCACCGGCGAAGAGACGTTCGACATCGGCGGCCTCGCCGAAGCGATCAGCAAGAAGACGGTGAAGGTGCGCGCGAAGAAGGTCGACGGCACGGTCAAAGAGATCGACTGCGTCGTCCGCATCGATACGCCGCAAGAGATTCTCTACTACGAGAACGGCGGCATTCTTCCGTACGTGCTGCGGCAGCTCTTGGCGAAGAAGTAGGTCGAAGACCGTTTCGCGCTCGGGGTCGTACGATCGACATGCGGGTCATCGCCTCCGGCGGACTCCTGCTCGTCGCGTGCGCGGCGTCGCCGCAAGCGCCGTCGTCGAACGATCTCGTCGTCGCTGCCGTCGCGCCGGCTGCTTCCGCGCAGCCGATCGCGTCGTCTCCAGAGACGCCGCACAACGTGCTCCCGCCCGCGCCGCCCGCGGTCACTGCGCCGATCGCGATGCGGCGGGAGGTACGCCGCGAAGGGCGCGTCGGGGGATCTGCTCGCGCTCTACGCCAATGCTCTCGCGGCCGCGAAGGACGAGACGCTCTGCGCAGGCGCGCGCGCCGCCGTGCAATCGCTCGCGAGGCTGCAAGGAAACGCCGACGTCGCTGCGCTCGAAGCGAAGCGAAGCGCAGCCTGCGAACCCTGAACGGCCGTGCCTTTCTTCCGAAGCGCGGCTCGGATAGGACTGTTCGTACGATGCTCGACAATCCGCTTCGCGAAGGTCTCACCACCGAGCGAGCGCCCTCGCCGTGCGTCTTCGTCATCTTCGGTGCGTCGGGCGACCTGACGCGGCGAAAGTTGGTACCTGCGCTCTACAACCTGGCGGTCTCGCGCCTGATGCCGGCGGGCATGTCGATCGTCGGCTTTGCGATGACCGAGCTGACGACCGAGCAGTTTCGCGAGAACATGAAGACGGACACGTCGCAGTTCTCGCGACGTCGCGGCTCGTCTGGCCTCGACGAAGCCGTGTGGAACGACTTCGCGAGCCGCCTGCACTACATCACCGGCTCGTTCGAAGACCCCGCGAACTTCGTGAAGCTGCGCGAGAAGCTCGACGAGCTCGACAAGACGAACGGCACGCGCGGCAATCGCATCTTTTACCTCGCGATCCCTCCGAGCCTCTTCTCGATGGTCAATGGCAACCTCGCGAAGGCCGGACTCGTCGCCGATCCCGCCGACAACAAGCTCTTCACGCGCATCATCGTCGAGAAGCCGTTCGGTCGCGATCTCGCCAGCGGCGACGCGCTCAACGCCGCGCTTCACCAGGTCTTCGCCGAGAATCAGATCTACCGAATCGATCACTACCTCGGCAAAGAGACGGTGCAGAACCTGATGGCCTTCCGGTTCGGCAACGAGATCTTCGAGCCGCTCTGGAATCATCATCACATCGATCACATGCAGATCACCGTCGCCGAGGACATCGGCGTCGAAGGGCGCGGCAAGTTCTACGAAGAGGCGGGGACGACGCGCGACATCGTGCAAAACCATTTGCTCCAACTCTTGATGGTGACCGCGATGGAGGCTCCGATCGCGTTCGAGGCGGACGCGGTGCGCGACGAAAAGGTCAAGGTGTTGAAGGCGCTGCGGCCGATCGTCGGCAAGGAAGCGCACAAGCTGACCGTGCGCGGGCAATACGCGCCGGGGAATTTCGCCGGTGCGCCCGTGGCTGGCTATCGCGACGAGCCGAACGTGTCGAAGACGTCGAGCATGGAGACGTTCGTCGCGATGAAGCTCGAGATCGACAACTGGCGGTGGGCGGGCGTGCCGATCTACATCCGCGCGGGAAAGCGTCTGACGAAGCGCGCGACCGAGATCTCGGTTCACTTCAAGCGCGTGCCGCACGCGATGCTCACGCCCAAGGGGCCGATCGAGGCCGACGCGCTCGCGCTCAAAATTCAGCCCGACGACGGCATCTCGCTCCGCTTCATCGCGAAGGTGCCGGGGCCGACGATGACGCTGCGCCCGGTGAACATGGACTTCCGCTACGGGACGACGTTCGGTGAGAGCTCGCCCGAGGCGTACGAGCGGCTCATCCTCGATTGCATGATCGGCGATCCGACGCTGTTCGCGCGCAGCGACGAGGTGAGCGCGGCGTGGAAGTTCATCACGCCGATCCATCAAGCGTGGGCCGCGGCGCCGCCACCCGTCTTTCCGAACTACGCGGCGGGCACGTGGGGACCGGCGGCTGCGATCGAGATGATGGACCGCGACGGCCGCCAATGGAGGCGGCTATGAGAGTCGAGCTGAAGGACGTCGAGAAGGAGCTCGCGAAGCTCTGGGACGCCGAGGCGTCGCGATCGCGATCGGCGCGCGTCGAGCTCTTCACGCTCGTCGCGCTCGTCTCGGATCCGGCGCTCCTCGAGCGCGCGAAGAGCGTCGTCGCGAGAGTGGCTCACGTCCACGACTGCCGGACGATCACCGCGGTGTGGCGCCCCGCTCTCGATGGGCAGGCGCCTGCGATCTCCGCCGACATCGAGCTCCATCGCAATCCCGAGCACAAACACGCAGCGTGCGGCGACGGCATCGTCATCGACGCGGTCGGACCCGCGCGCGACTGGCTGCCCGGCAACGTCGACCGCCTGCTGCTCGCGGATTTGCCTGCGCACGTCTGGTGGGTCGGCGATTTGCCCGACGCGGACGATCTGTTCGATCGCATGGTGCGCCGCGCCGACGTCGTGGTCGTGAACTCGGCGGAGATGGACCTCCGCGATCTCGAGAAGCTGTCCATGATCGTGGGTTCGTCGCAGGGCGCCCAGGCGTTCATGGATCTGACCTGGGTGCGTCTTCGCGGAATGCAGGATCTCGTCGCGCGCTTCTTCGACGATCCGCATGCGCGACCGTACTTGGACACGCTCACCGAGATCACGTTCGCGTACTCGCCGCGTGCGGGAGAGGCCGACGTCGCGAGCACGCGCGTCGGGCTGCTCCTTGGGTGGATCGGGACGGCGCTCGGGTTCGTCGCGGACACGGCGAAGTGGACGCGCGCCGCGACGGGCGGCGAGCTCGTCATCGAACGCGAGAACGGCACGACGGTGAAGGTACGATTCGTCTACGACAAGCGCGCCGGTGTGCACGAAGGCTCGCTCACGCGTATCGCGATGGTGTCCGACGCGGGGGAAGGGAAGACGGCCCGCTTCGAGCTCGCGCGCCAGGCCGACGATCCGCAAGTCATGTCGTGGTCGAGCGAGCTGCCGGGCGTCACGATGCCGCCGCAGATGCTTCGCTTCGCGTCGCACGACGAGAGCGATCTGCTTCTTCGTACGCTCGAACGACCGACGCGCGATCGTCTGCTCGAAGCGAGCTTGCTCTCGGCGAGTCGGTTCGTCCGCGCGGTTGCGCCGCGACTCTCGGCGCCCCCGCCTCGTCTCACGTGACAAGCTGGAGACTCATGACCTTCTCGAAGTCCATCAGCGTCGTCGTTCTCGTCACTGCGACATCGATCGTGGCGTGCTCGTCGAGCGACACCAGCAATGCGCCGTCGACGTGCGACACCAATCCGTATCTCTGCCCCGCCGGCCAGACGTGCTGGGTCAACGCGAAGGTGCAGTTCAAGTGCTTCATCAGCGGAGGCGGGAAAGAAGGGGACACGTGCAAGAACGTCCCCGAGCAGCCGTCGTGCTTGGACGGGCTGACGTGCCTCCAGCTCACGGCCGCAGGCGGTGTCTGCACGTCGTATTGCGACGCCGCGCATCCGTGCCCGAACGGCGCCGCGTGCAAGCCGTATCAAATTCCCGGAGGACCCGTGTTCAAAGCGTGCGAGCCGCCCGCTCCGATCCAGACCGATGGCGGGACACCCGACGCCGGTGGCGATGGCGCGTCGATCGACAGCGCGCCACCGGACAGCGCGCTCGACGCACCGAGCGACGCGACGGGGCAGTGATCCGCGGCGCGGCACCGCGCTCGCTCGTCATCGCATGGGCGGTGGTGGCGTGCGGTCCGCGCGGCGCGGGTCGCGACGGCGATCTCCTCATCGTGCCCAGGGCGGGGTCCGCGCCGGTCATCGCGCCGATGCCGATCGTGCAGGCTCGTCCAACGGCGCCGTCGAACCCGACCATCGTTCGCGGAATCGGCGGCGTCGAGGTCGGACAGACGAGCGCCGAGCTGCGCCAACGCATGGGCACCGAGCTCCGCGTCGACTCGTACCAAAAGGAGCACGGCGCGTACGGGACGTTCAACTACGACACCGACAAGATGATCCCGTTCATTCTCGGCTTCGACGAAGTGCTCGTCTTCAACGACGACACCGTGCGATCCGATCCGCCGGTGTGGAAGGTCTACATGAAGGCCGACCGCGCGATCCTCATCAAGGTCACCGCGGTCGGCTTCGGCGAGTACCTCGGCGAGCACAAGGTCGGGTTTCCACCGTCGTGCTTCTTGCTCGAGCCGACGCAAGGGATCTTCACCACGTTCGGCCAAGCGTTCATGAAAGAGGATCTGCCCGATCACGTGACGTACCACTTCCTCGATCGCGGGCTCTCCGTGCTCGTCTTCGGCGAGGCGATTCAGGTGTTCGACATCTTCGGGGACGTCGGCGAGCCGATGCGCGAGAAGATTCGCGTCGCGCTCACGCCGTGACGACGAGGAGCTCGAGCGCCGCACGAACCCTGTCGGGCACCGGCACCGGGCGTCGCGTCGCGCGGTCGACGTAGACGTGAACGAAGTACCCGCTCGCCGCGGCCGCGTCGTCGTCGCCGCCGAAGATTCCGATCTCGTATCGGACGCTCGATTTCCCGACGTGCGCGACACGCAGTCCCGCGTGGACGATCGCCGGAAAGCTGACCGACGCGCGGAACCTGCACATCGTCTCGGCGACGACGCCGATCACGTCGCTCGCTGCGATGTCGAGGCCCGCGTTGTCGACGAGGTACTCGTTCACGACCGTGTCGAAGAAGGAATAGTAGACGACGTTGTTAACGTGACCGTAAGCGTCGTTGTCCATCCAACGCGTCGGGATCGCGAGAAAGTGCGCGTATCGCGAGCGCGTTTCGTCGCTCGACTCGCTCATGGCTCGATCACCTGACGCGCGACGTGTCCGGCGGCGAGCTCGTCGAGCGCGTGGTTGATCTGCGACAGCGGGAGCTTTGCGCTGAGCACGAGATCCACCGGGAGCCTCCCTTGTTGGAAGAGATCGATGTAGCGCGGGATGTCGCGGATCGGCACCGCGCTGCCGATGTAGCTCCCCTTGATGGTGCGCTCTTCGGCGACGAGGGTGACGTGCTTGATGCGGATCTCGTGCGCGGGGTTGGAGAGGCCGGCGGTGATCGTCGTTCCTCCGCGTCGCGTGATCGCGTACGCGAGCTCCATCGCTTGGACCGCGCCGGCCATTTCGAACGCGAAGTCGACGCCACCGCCCATCCTGTCTTTGATCTGCGCCGCGCACTCCGGATCGTGCGCGTTGAACGTGTCGGTCGCGCCGAGCGACTGCGCGAGCTCGAGCTTGTCGTCGTGGAGGTCGACGGCGACGATGCGACGGGCCCCGATGAGGCGCGCGCCGAGGATCGCGTTGAGCCCGACGCCGCCGAGCCCGACGACGGCGACGAGGCAACCCGCCTCCGCCTTCGCGGTATTGACGACGGCGCCGACGCCGGTGAGCACCGCGCAGCCGAAGAGCGCGGCTTGATCGAGCGGCAACGAAGGATCGATCTTCACGAGCGATTTGCGCGACACGACCGCGCGCTCCGCGAAGCACGAGACGCCGATGTGATGATGAATCTCTTCGCCCGATGACGTGCGCAAGCGACGCGCGCCCGACAAGAGCGTCCCGGCGCCATTCGCTGCCGCGCCCGGCTCGCACAACGCCGGTCGCCCCGACATGCACGGGATGCACGCGCCGCAGCTCGGCACGAAGACCATCACCACGTGATCGCCGCGCGCGAGATCGTCGACACCGGGCCCGAGCTCTTCGACGACCCCCGCCGCTTCGTGACCGAGCACCATCGGTACCGGTCGCGGCCGATCGCCGTTCACGACCGACAGATCGGAATGGCACACCCCTGCCGCCGCGATTCGCACGAGCACCTCGCCCGGGCCCGGAGCGTCGAGCGTCACCTCTTCGATCGCGAGCGGGGTCGAGTCCGCGTACGGCGTCGTGAGCCCGGCGCGACGAAGGACGGCGGCGCGCGTCTTCACTTCGCGTGGTTCCAAAGTGCGATGCCGCCGAGAAGACCGGCGACGTTCGCTGTGATCACGACGTGCTTCGGTAGCGCGATCGCGAGGTGTTTCGCGTTCCCTCCGCCGAGGTAGATCTTCCGAGGGTTCCAGATCGGATCGATCTGTTCGATCGCGCGAAGGACGCGGCGGTTCCATTTCTTCTTGCCGACTTCGTCGAGCGCGCGCGCGCCGAGGTAGTCCTCGTACGTTCGCCCTTTTCGAAACGGGTGGTGCGCGAGCTCGAGATTGGGAACGTAGCGACCGTCGATGAAGAGCGCGCACCCGAGGCCCGTGCCGAGCGTGAGCACCATCTCGAGGCCGCGTCCTTCGATGTCGCCGTACCCTTGCACCCCCGCGTCGTTCAGCACGCGGGCCGGCTTTTTCAGCGATTTCGTCAGCGTCGCGGCGAGCGCGAAGCCGCGCCATGTCGGATGGAGGTTCGGCGCGGTCTTCGTGATGCCGTCGATGACGACGCCCGGGAAGCCGACCGAAACGCGATCGAACGTTCCGAGCGTCGCGATGAGCTTCGCGAGCTCGCGGAGGATCGCGCGTGGCGTCGCCGGTCGCGGCGTCTCGACGCGCGCGCGTTCGGTGAGCGGCGTGCCTTTCGCGTCGAGCACCAGCGCCTTGAGGCCCGTGCCGCCGATGTCGATCGCGAGCGTGTGCGGTGTCGGACCCGTTCGTCGCGTCTGCTTCGTCTCGTCGGGCATCACTCCTCCGGATCACCGATGGTACGTCAATCGCTGGCGCGATGGCGTGCAGCTTCCTCGCCGCGCACGGGGCCAGCCTCGGCGAGGGGCGGTCGCCATCGGAACTTGGGAACGACGTTGCCGTCGACTGCGTCCGCGATGATCCCGCCGAGGATCGGCGCGAACTTGAAGCCGTGCCCCGAGCCCCCGGCCGCGACGACGAGCCCGGGGCGATCCGGATCGGGCGCGATGAGAAAATGCTCGTCGTGCGTGTCGCCGTAGACGCAGACGCGCGTCGCGGCGAGCTTTGCGTCGGCGAGCGCGGGGAACGTGTCGCGGAGAAACGCGCGAAGCGTCGCGGTCTCCTCCGCCGTCACGACGCGATCGGACGATTCGGGGTGCATCGCGCGGCCGGTGCCGTGGTTCGCGATTTTGACGACGCCATCGGCCGTGACCGGGAAGCCGTAGTAGCCCGTGCGCGCGATGTCGGCGCCGAAGACGGGGAATCTACTCGCCTCGAAAGGCGCGCGATCGCGCGGAGCGAGATGAAAAACCGGCTGGCCGACGGACCGAAGCTGCGACGCGAGGGATGGGACGAGGTGCTGCGACCATGAGCCCGCCGCGAGGACGACGTGATCCGCGCGGACGAGCTCCCCGCCCTCGACGACGACGCCCGCGACGCGCGATCCATTTTCCGCGAGCCGTTCGACCCGGCACGATCCGCGAAGAACGACGCCCGCGTCCTTCGCATCGTCGAGCAACCGCGCGACCACCTTTCCGCTCTCCGCGAACCCGCCCGACGGATTGAAGTACCCGTCGACGAACGCGCCGGTGTTCCACGCGGGGAATCTCGCGGCGATCGCCGCTGCGTCGACGCGCTCGAGTCGATGACCTCGACGCGTGAGCAGTGAAAAGCTCTCGTGCTCGAAGCCGCCTCGCGCCATCGCGGCTCGGCACACGAAGAGGACGCCGGTCTCGTGGAAGAGCGGCTCGGGCCACGCCGCGTTCCATCGTCGCCAGCCGTCGAGCGCGACTTCCATTCGCGCCGTGTACTCCTCGTCGGCGCCGTAGTCGGCGCGCACCACTTTGCTGATGTCGGTCGACTCGGCGAGCGGGTGGGGGAGCGGACCCGGATCGATCAGCGTGACGTCGCGTCCACGCCTGCGGAGCTCGAGCGCTGCCGTCACGCCAAAGACTCCTCCTCCGATGATCGCGATCACGCCAGTGAGCGTATCGAATGAAGAGCCACAAAAAAATCGAAGGCGGCCTGGTCGCCCAGGTCGCCTTCGATGAAGTGCACTTTGTTCGTGGTGAGCGCCGAGCGCCCCAATCGATTGCCCTCTCGGGCCTTCGAACACGAACCTCGCGGTGGCCGTTGTTACACCGGCGCGTACCGCGCATCCTCGCAGCGTGAGGGTGATCTCCGTGGGCCCCGCGCGATTCGCGTCGGCAGGACGAAGGAGGTTGGCGTTGCTATTCGCTAGCGCCAGCTTCGGACGACTCGTCTCTGGCGCATCCACCCGTCACATTGCTGCGACGGTCACGCTCGTAGGAGCGTGCGGCGTTCCCGATTCCAAGAGCTGGCCAGCCCTCGGGGGTGCCTCGGATGCCGACCCCCCGCGCCTATTACGGCTGGAGGAGCCTTCACCAGAATCGTTCCATCCTCTGACGTTCCATGTCGCTACGTAGGCACCACCAGTTGCTCGGCTCCAGCCGATTGGTAGCTGCGACTCCGTACTTTGCCTCGCTCTTGCGAACGGTGCAGTCGTTGATGGCTTCTCCGTTAGGAGAGACACCCATGACCAGTACGGATCGGTTGACCTACTTCGCCAGAATCGCCGTCCTTACGTCCGGTGAGGGACGCACGACCATCGATCCAGAACGCCTTCCGTCGTATTCAGACACTGCCCACTTTCGTGAGTAGTCTTGGCACGCATGCTGGTTCGTTTGAATGAATTGGCATGTTGCTCACGCACCGATTCGCCTTCTACCCACCAGCGACCGCGTCAGCGGGTCGTGGCTTCCTTCAGGCTAGGTCGTGCTCCTCGGTTTGCCTTGCGACTCCCCGTGATTGCACGACGCGAGATGCGTCCGAACCGACTTCTGCCACCCAACACGTTTTCGACTACGAGCACCCGCGCCTCGTGGATTCCCAATGTCTGGTCACGCGACTTTCGTCACGTGCCGATTGGGGAATCGAGCGTTTCACGACGCCCAACTCGCTTCGGCGGGCCGTGCGGCTTTGTTTCGTGGGGGGGCGTTTTCTTCCCCAACTTCCCCAGGTGGTTAGACCCAGGCCACGAGCCGTCCGACCGTACCTCTGGCACCTCTGTCGCCTCCCCGTCTCTTACCGATGGGCGGCGTGGTATCGCCGCACGCACGGGTCGTCATCAGGGCCGCCAAGATTGCTTTGACCGCGTGTCCGTGAAGATCACACGATGTCCACAACCCGAGATGCCTTCCATCGATGGGTGATTGCGTCCTCAGGTTTGACGCCTTCTTTGGTCGATCTCGCGACTTTGCCGCCGCGATCCGACTCTCGACGTTGATTCGCTCGCGCAGTCTCCGATCGCTTCTCCACAAGTTTCCCCGTGGACAATCGACAGAACGATTGCGCGCGCTAGGCCCCCGGCCACGCAAACGCCGCTCCTCCTCGTGAGAGGGGCGGAGCGCCTGCGCTTCTTTGGGTCACAACGTCGCCCAACGACTTCTGCAATGCACTTACGACGCGCGGGCACGCCGCGCGTACGGTTCGTCCTCGCCCGCGAATTGACGGCTTCGCCCGAAAGCGGCCGTTTCGCGTTGCCATGTCGTGAGGTCACCCAAACAACTGGCAGCGAGCCACGCGGATCCTTGGTTAGCCCCGCCACCGTGACACGCAATCGTGAGAAAGCGTGACGGCGCCTGATGAACCAACCAAGCTGCTCTCGCAGCGAGGACCGCGTGCGTCGAGAGGCCCGAGCAAAGGGCTCGCATGAAGCGAGCTCCCCTCCTCGTTACTTCTCTCGAGCACCCGAGTTACCCACTGATCACGTCGAAAGGGCTGGAGGCTCCCTACGCTGTGTCAGCCGGTCGAAGACCCTCTTCGAACGTCGTCCCGCGAAGGCCGACGCTATCGGAAAGGTCGAGGTGCTTTCCACCGAATCGGAACCCGAGCTCGCCGTGAAGGCTCACGCCCCCCCTTCGCTCTCGGACCGTGTTCTCTCTCACGCCGCCCATTCACTTGCGTGATTTGCGGGCATTGCTCCAGAGGACAGCGCCTTTGTTTCCAACTCCGCAGTGCCTCGCCCTGACGGGCCAAGCACTGTGGGTGGCTCGATTGGCAGCACCAAAGGATGTGCACCCCCCGGTGACCGCCAACCGCAGCGCCCGAATCGGCTTCTACGATCGAATCCGTTCGCCGGCAGATGTGCCGCGAACTTCATGACCCCCTTTTGCCAAAACCGAGTCGGTTCTGCAACAAAAAAAACACGCTTCAATCACTTTTTTTATCCACAGGTTGTCCACCCGGGTTGTCCACAGGTTCTCCCCCAAAAAGCGCGGATCGCAGGGCTTTTCTCGGTCGGCGTGCATATTTGGGGATGCGCGTTCTGCGAACTGAAGCGCGAGCTACACTGTTTGAATGGTTCGATTGTGATTGCGAATATCGTTTGAGTGTATGGTTTGAATGCAGTGAATGATTGACCGAGGGCGCCAAGACGCCAAGACGATCCGAAGGGAATTTCCCCCCTCCTTGGCGTCTTTGCGCCTTGGCGGTTAATTCTCGAAAGGAAACGTTCTTGCTCTGCGTCACCGCCGCGATTTCGTGTTGAATCAGACGCGTGAGAGTGTTGCTCGTCGTCGCGCTGGTCCTCGCCGCTGCGTGCGGAGCGAGCTCGACGCCGACCGTCGCTCCTCGCGCGTCGCGGTCAATCGCCCCATCGTCCGCGCGTCCGCGCGAAGGCAACATCGAGCGGCGCGACTACGTCGGGAGCGCCGCGTGCGCGAAGTGCCACGCGGAGGTCTACGCAGCGTGGAGCCGATCGCCGATGCACCGCATGACGCGCGCCGCAGGTAACGCCGAGATCGATGCGCCGTTCGACGCGGGCGCTTCGCTCCGCTTCAAGGCCGACACCGCGCGCCTCGAGCGTCGCGGCGCCGAGCGCTTTCTCCGCATCG
>JAYVXB010000653.1:0-3825 GCA_043785585.1 Deltaproteobacteria bacterium
CGATCCGGGGTTGGTACCCCGCGGTCGAATCGTTCGCGGTCAACGCGGAGCATCGCATCGCCGAGATCTGGACGAAGATCGAGCCTACGCTCGGCAAGCTCGGCGACGCGGGGAAGCACTTCCTCGGAGACCCTGCCGCGCTCGACAAGATCGTGCACGTGCTCGAGCTCTACGCGGCGGTGAAGGTCGGCCGCTCCGCGCTCGGCGTGGTCGGCGGGATGGCCGGCGCAGCGTCCCTTCTTGGCGGTGGCGGCGCAGCCGCGGCCGGAGCGGGCGCCGGAGAGATCGCCGGTGCCAGCGCGGCAGCCGGCGCCGCGGGGGGATCGTTCGCTCTGCTCGGCGCCGCGCTCTTACCGCTTGGTGTGCTCGCCGGGATCGTTGCCGGAGCGATCCACGTCCTCACCGACGAAACGAGCGCGTGGCATGACGACGCGACGGTGCTCTGGGACACCACCAAAGCGGAGCTGAGCGAGGCGCTGCAACACCTCGGCGGCGCGTGGGGCGCGATTCGCCCGCTCGCGATGAACCTCGCAGACGCGATGGGTACGGGTCTCCTCGGCGCCATCACTGGCGCAGCGACCGGCATCGAGGTCCTCGCGCATGGAGTCGAAGGTCTCGCGGGGGCGCTCGCCGACGCTGCTGGTGTCGTGGCGACCGCGCACTCCGCCATCGCGAGCAAGCTCGCGAACATGGCTGCGGACGCGATCCTCAAGGAAGCCGACCGCGCCCTCGAGTTCCACGTCAAACGCCCAAGCGCTGAAGAGAATGCCGCGAAGGCGCGCGCCGGCGGCGGTGGTGGCGGTGGCGGCACGCACATCCAGAAGGTGGAGATCGTGGTCACGACGAACGCGGATCCATCGCGCATCGCGCGGCTCGTCTATGCAGATCTCGCGAACCTCGCGCGCCACCGGACGACTAGCCCCGACGTGCGTAACTTCTCCGCGAGCCGCCCGTGAGCGATCCGAAGCCGTGGACCTTCACGCAGCTCGCGGGACCGAAGAAGGAGCTGACGCTCGCCGGCTACGACGCGCCGTTCGGGCGTGCGCGCCAGAACGCGGTCGTACGCAAGGGCGTGAAGATTCGCCAGCGCACGGTGCGCTATCCCGGAAACGACGGACCGCCGACACGGCATGTGCTCGGGGGCGAGTGGCTCGCGTGGGAGCTCGCCGGACGGTTCCGCGATGCGTACGGCGGCAAAGGCCACGCACTCCGCCGCGTCGACGAGCTCACTCGCTTCGTCCTCGATCAGCAAGAGGTCGCGATCCGATGGGGCGACGTCTTCGCGACGACGGGCTTCCTCGAGGAGTTCGACCCGGGCGTCGAGGCCGAAGGCGAAATCGAGTGGAAGCTTCGCGTCCTCATCGACGAGGACGCGAGCGTCGCCGCGCAGCGCGCTGATGAGCCGCTCGACGTCGACGCCAAGCTCCGGCGTGTGCTCGCGCTCTTGACGGCGGAGGTGCCGAAGCTCCCGTCCGCGCCGGACCTCAAGCCGAGCTTCTTCGACATGATCGACGGGCTCGTGTCGTCGGTGACGGGTGCAATTGGTTCCCTCGTCAACGCCGCGAACAGCGTCGGCAACATCTAGAAGGCGGCGTTCGGTGAGGTGAAGCGCCTTCGCGCTGGCATCGGTCAGCTCCGCACCGCATCGCTCGCACTTCAGAACGCGTACGCGAGTGCGCGCGAAGACGCGCTCCTTCTTCGTCGCGCGCCGCTCGCGGACATCGACGTGCTCGGGCTTCGGGCAAAGAGCGACGTCGCGCTCACGCGCGCGGCGGCGGACATGGCGGACGCCGATCGCAAAGCGGCGATCGCCGAGCGCGGCAAGATCCTCACGGTCATCACTGCGCAAGCGGGCGACACGTGGGAGTCGCTCGCGGCGAAGTACCTCGGGAGTCCCGCGCGAGCGCAGGAGCTGCGCGACATCAACGGGGCGCGCAGTGGCGAGCAGCCGGTCGCGGGACGGAGCTACAAGGTGCCGTTCGCATGACAGACCGTCTGCGCGCACCGACTCAGCGGCTCTTGCGCGCGCCCGCCGCGGTGCTTACCGCTGATGAATGGGCCGCTCATCGAACGACGATCGCAGCGACGCGATGAACCCGAACAACGATGCGCACTGGGCAGACCAGGCGAATCGGTACGGTACGGACACGGACGACGACGACGATGCGTCGGCGTACCAAGCTGACGAAGGCCAGGAAGGCCAGGACGACAGCATCATCTGCTACCGATGTCTCACGCACATCGAGCATGCCGTGCAGGAGGAGCTTCTCGCGGTGGGGTGGGTCCACCGCTGGCCGTACGCGGGCGCCGTCGGATGGAATTGCCCCGCGTGCATGAAGCTCGCGTCTCCGCCGATGAAGAGTCTTCCGGCGCTTAACCCGAGCGGCATGCCGTCAACGACCGAATTGGCGTCGCCGGGCCAAGCTCTCGGGATGGCGATCGCCCTACGTCGTCGAGCTCTGCTACGTCGCGATCGATGAAGGCGGCGAGCTCGCTGGCATTTGCGTCTAAGCGCTGTCGACGCGGCCTCATGAGGATCGATCGTCGCCCTGTTCCTCGTTCCAACAAATCCTTCGACCGCTGGCGTCGTAGATCGGATCGTCGTCGCGCGCGCGGCGTTCGCACGCGGAGCAAACGCCATCGTCCCAAGGCGCGATCGTGCCGTCGCATGCGGCGCAGATCGCGAACGCCTCGCCGGTGTAGCCGGCTTCGCCGGAGCCGCTGCACGCGTTGCAGCCGGCGAGCAAGCCGCGTCCGTCGACCACCGCGATTCGGCCGTGGCCGTCGCACTGAGCACATCGGCCAGGTGCCTGCGCGCGCACTTCGTCGTGCTTCTCGAAGAGCTCGGTCGTGCAGTTCTGCATCGGCGCGGACGCTAGTGCAGGAGCGCGCTCGCGCCAATGCCCCTCTATCGACCTCGAGCCACAGCGATCCTCCGAACGCCGGCCGGGTCGGACGTGCGCGTCTTTCCCGTGCGTGTCCGGCGCGCTCAACTCGAGTCGAACGATCACAACCACGCCGACACGCTCAAGCTCTCGGCGGAGTGGCGCGACGCCGGTGTCGATCCGCGGCTGCTCGCCAACGCGACGTGCGATTTCTATCTCGGGAGCGCCAGCGACGACGGACGATGGCGTCCATCGCGCGCCGATCTTCGCTTCGTCGGGGTCGCGACGCGCGTGCAGCGCGCCGCGCGCGAGTCCGAGGGTTTCACGGTGGACCTGGACTTCCAGGACTACACGCGCTTCTTCCTCAAGGCGAAGCCGTTCGGAACGTCGGGCATCCCGGACTACTCGCAGACGCTCGACGGCGCGTGGCGCCGCATCGTGAGCCAGACGCCGGGCGCGGCGGTGCTGGCGAATCGCCTCCGCCTGCAGGGACTCACGAGCGCGCCGGTGCTCGGCAAGGCGGTGGCCGCGCGCTTCGCGAAACTCGCGAAGGTGCCGACGCGCCCGAACACCGACGCGTGGGCCGTGTGGCAGCAGTGCGTGGGGATGCTCGGCCTCCTCTCGTACGTGCGTCTCGACGAAGTCATCGTCACGACCGCGACCGACTACTACACCGCGAACGATCCTCCGCGGCTCGTGTGGGGCCGAAACATCCTCTCGATGGCGGAATCGCGCGACGCCGATCGTGCGCAGCGCGGTGTCGGCATCACGAGCTTCGATCCGCTCTCGGGCACGACGCTCGAAGCGCTCTGGCCGCCGATCGGTGACGAGCACATCCTTCACAAGCGGGTGAGCGCGAAGAAGGCGGGCGACGAGACCGCGCTCCGCCAAGCCGAAGAGCGCGACTACTTCGCGTACCCCGAGGTCACGAACCCCGATG
>JAYVXB010000654.1:0-3824 GCA_043785585.1 Deltaproteobacteria bacterium
AGCGCGACCGCGAGCTCCTTCGCCGTGCACTTCAGCTCCGCACGGAGCGCTTTGATTTCGTCCGGGGTCACGTCGCGCAACGTAACACCACCGCCTTACGCGGAAAGCGGCTAAACTAGGCGTTCGTAGCTTATGTCTTCTCGCTTCACTCGATGGTTCGCTGTCGGATCGGTCGGCTCCCTAGCAGCCGTGCTCGGTGCATTCGCCGTCGGTTGCGGCGGTGACGCCGCCGGGGGTTCGGGCGACGCGGGCAACGACGCGAGCGTCATCGACCCTGGGCGCGACGGGACCGCGGGCAACGACGGTCCCGACGGCGCGGCCACCGTGACGACGACGTTCCGCGTAGCGCACGTCTCGCCGGACCTCGGTGCGTTCGACGTCTGCTATCGCCTCGCGACGACGACGTCGTGGATCGGACCGCTCTTCGCGCCCTCGACGCCACCCGACGCGGCCGCACCGCCTGCCGACGCGACCTCCGACGCGAGCGCGATCGACGCCGCGATCGGCGACGCGCGCGCGGACGCCGTCGCGAGCGATGCCGCGCCGCCATCCATCGGCGTCGGCTTCGCGACCGTCAGCCGCTACGTCACGGTCACCGGCTCGGGCACCTACGACGTCGCCCTCGTCGCTGCCGGCGAGACGTCGTGCGCGCACCCTCGCGCGCTCGGCCACGTGACGCTCGATCCCGGCAAGCACGCCACCGTCGTCGTCATGGGCATGTCGCGCGGCGACGCGGGCGTCGACGCCGCGCTCGCGATCACGGCGTTCACCGACGACACGACGCTCGTCTCCGGTGTCGCGCGCACGCGCTTCATCCACGCGGCGCTCGGCGGCGGCAAAGCGACGACCCTCGCCGCAGTGTCGATCGACGCGCTCACGGGCGCCAACGTCTCCCCTCTCGTCGCCGAGCTTCGGCCTGCTCGCACGTCGACTCCGAGCTCGACGCCACCGAAGATCGACACACTCGGCTACGGCGACTCGCTTCCGATGTCGCCGCCGTCGATGTTGCGGACGTCGCAGCTCGCGGATGGGGGAGCGCAGAGCTGGTCCACCGCGAGCAACGATCTCGCGCTGACCGCGCTCTCCTTGCACACGGCGATTCTCTTCGGCGATGGCGACGGCACGCTCAAAGTTCTCTGGTGCAGCGACGGCGGCGTCGGCGGACCGGTCACGCAGTGCGTGGTGCTCGCGTCACGCTGAGGGGCCCGCGACGGTCATCTTCGCGACGCGAATCGTCGGCGATGCGGTCGACGTGCGAAGGTCGAGGTCGTTTCCGATCGCGTCGATGCTCTGCCAGAGTTGATCGACGTTGAGCGAGATCGTCACCTCGCTGACGGGGAACGCGAGCGCACCGTCCTCGATCCAGAACCCGGATGCGCCGCGCGAGAAATCGCCCGTCACGGCGTTGAAGCCGAAGCCCATCATCTCGGTGACGTAGAGCCCGCGCTTCGTCGCTTTGACGATCGCTTCGTTCGAGTCGGTCCCCGGCTGGAGGATGAAGTTGCTCGTGCTCGCGCCGACGCCTGCGCCGCCTCCGCGCGACGCGCTGCCGGTGCTCTCGCGCTCGAGCTTTCGCGCCGAGTAGCTGTCGCAGAGGTACATGCGCAATACACCTTTTTCGACGACGACGTTCTTGCGGCTCGCCAAACCTTCGCCGTCGAAGGGTCGCGATCCGGGCGCGCGCGGAATGAGCGGGTCGTCCACGATGTCGACGAGATCGCTCGCGACGCGCGTCCCCTCGCGCCCCACGAGGTAGCTCGATTTTCGCCAGATCGAGCTGCCCATGATGCATCCCGCGAGCATGCCGAGGATCGATCGCGCGGCGTCGGGATCGAAGACGACGGGGACCTCGCACGTCGCGACCGGCTTCGCGCCGAGCTTGCGGAGCGTGCGTCGCGCTGCCTCGCGCCCGACCTCCGTCGCGTCGTCGAGCTCGTCGAGCCAGCGCTTCGCGGTCCAGTGGTAGCCGCGTCGGTTCTTGCCACCTTCGTCCGCCGCGACCGGGACGACGCTGAGCGATTGGTACGACCCCTTGTAAGCGGCGCGAAATCCGCTCGAGAGCACGATCGCCGATGCGCTCGCGGTGCGGCCGAACGTCGAGCCGTCGCTGTTCGTGATTCGTTTGTCGAACGCGAACGCAGCGTCCTCGCCTTCCTTGGCGAGCGCGATCGCTTGCGCGGCGTTGATTTGCCCGCCCTTCGGATCGTAGAGATCGAGATCCGGAAGCTTCGACGGATCCGACAGGAGCTTCGGATCGGCGGGGCCCGCGAACGGATCCTCTTGCGACAGCTCGACGAGCTCGAGCGCGTCTTTGACGAAGCGATCGATCCCCGCCTCGGTGAGATCGCTCGTCGACGTCGACGCGACTTGCTTCCCCTTCATCACGCGGAGGCCCGCCGAGCGACTGCCCGCCTCTTCGACGAGCTCGGGCTTGCCCATGCGCACCTTCGCCGAGAGATCGGCGCCGGATCGGACGACGCACTCGGCGACGGTCGCTCCCCCCTTGGTCGCCATCGCGACGATGCGGTCGCCCAGGGTGAGAAGATCGGACAGCGAGCGATCGGTCGGGGAGGTCATCGCGGGAGAGACTACTACGGCGACAGGCGTTGCAAGGTCCAAGGCGACGCCGTGTCGACGCGCGTGTAGCAAAGGCGATCGTGGAGGCGGCTCGGTCGCCCTTGCCAGAGCTCGATCCGCCGCGGCGCCACGCGATAGCCACCCCAGTACGGCGGCGCGGGGACCTCGCGGCCGTGGTGCTCGGCGTCGAGCTCCGCGATGCGCGCTTCGAGCTCGTCGCGTGCTGCGAGCGGACGGCTTTGGGCGGACGCCCACGCCGCGATTTGGCTCGGGCGAGGCCGCGTGCGGAAGTACGCCTCGGTCTCGTCCCGCGCGACGCGCGTGACGTCGCCGGAGATACGCACCTGCCGCTCGAGGTCGAGCCACGCGAAGACGAGCGCCGCGCGCGCGTTGTGCGCGAGCTCGCGGCCCTTGTCGCTGTCGTAGCTCGTGAAGAACACGAAGCCGTGCGCGTCGAATCCTTTCAGCAGCACGACGCGCGCCGACGGATCGCCGTCGCGCGACGCGGTCGCGAGCGTCATCGCGTTCGGCTCGCGAAGGCCCGACTTCAGCGCTTCGTCGAACCATCGCGCGAACTGCGCGATCGGATCCGCGTCGACGTCGCCCTCGCTCAGTCCGGCGCGCGTGTACTCGGTACGAAGATGTTCAATCGATGGCATCGATGGCCTCGCTCACTCACGCATAGACAGCGTCGACGTCGATTGAGCGGCCGTGGAGCAAGATCCGCTCCCCGTTCCTTCGGCCTCCAAGTACGCCTCGAAGCTGACGCGAGGAGCGGTCGGGACGTTGGCCATCTCGACGCACGATAGCACGCGGCCTCGTGGGTGCTCCGCACCTCACCCGCTGGATCTCGCAACACGACGTCGCGCCGCAACGACACGCGACGGCATCGCGTGCCCTGCCGGGGTGAGAGCGACCGCTCGTCCGACGAGCTCGTTCGCGGCGTACTCTGTCGGCGATGAGCTCGCGATCGACGGCAGCGGTGATCGCGCTTCTGGTGTGCGCCTCGTGCGGTCGCTCGCGTGGGAGCAGCGATCCCGTTCCGCCGCCGACGACGATCGCCTCGTCGATCGCGACGTCGCCCGCGACGGCGACCTCCACCGCGCCGACGCCGCCTACCGCTCCCGTCGCGGTCGCGCCAGCGCCCTCCGCGGTGGCGCCGCTCACACTCACCCTCGGCGATCGCGCGCTCACGATCACGTACGGCGGTGGGATGCCGATCCCGTGCGAGAAGGGCGGCGTGCTCG
>JAYVXB010000655.1:0-3818 GCA_043785585.1 Deltaproteobacteria bacterium
GACGAAGGAGCGCTGGACGGTGAAGGCGCGGACGCAGAAGCGGATGGCGCTGCGGAAGGCACGGCGACAGCGGTGTCGCTCGGTGTCGGCGCCATCGCGCTTGGCGGGAGCGCCGCGGCGGTCACGGCAGGTACTTGTTCGGAGGGCTCCGCCTGATGCGACGTGAAGGGTGCGAGCACGCGTTCACGCCCGAAGAACGCCGCAACCGCGAGCGCGATCACGGCGATCGCGCCGAGCAGACCGCCACGCCGACGGCGTCGCGACGGCTGCGTCTTTTCGTGCGGCGCGCGCGGCGTTTCGTCCGTCGGCAGTGAGATCGCGCGACCGCGCTCGGTCCGCGCGAGCGCCAGCCGGACGGAGCTCGGTCCATCGGACTCCGGACCGAGCGTCGTCGCTTCGGGGCCCGCATAGGCAGCGCCCGCCGCGGTGATCCGAATCGCGTGGAGCGGCGTCGGCACGGCCATCGGCGGGCGCGCGAGCGTCTGCGCGGTCCGATCGACGAGCGCGTCGTGCGCGCCCGTCCCGAACGGCGCGATCGCCTCGGCGAGCTCTGCGGCATTGCGAAATCGATCGTCGCGATTTTTCTTCAAGCAACGCCCGACGATGTCGGAGAACGATTTCGGCACGGTGGGGTTGCGTACGCTGACGGGCACCGGGTTCGCGTCGAGGATCGCCGCGAGGATTTCTCCGACGCCGTCGCCATCGAACGGGATCTCGCCGGTGAGGAGCTCGTACATGACGACGCCGATCGACCAGATGTCGGCGCGCGAGTCGATGCCGCGCGCGTTTCGAATCTGCTCGGGCGACATGTACGCGGGCGAGCCGAGGAGCTGCTGCCCCGTGAGCGATTTGTATCCCTTGCTCGCGTCGGCGTTGGTCGACTTCGAGATCCCGAAGTCGAGGATCTTGATCACGTTGGTCCCGTCGGGACGCACGGCCAAGAAGACGTTCGACGGTTTGAGATCGCGATGAATGATCTCCGCCGCGTGCGCGTGCGCGAGCCCCGCCAGCGCTTGCAGCATGTAGTCCGCGAGCTCGCTGACCGCGAGCGGCCCGCCGAGGCGAAGCAGCTCGCCGAGATCCGCCCCTTCCAAGTATTCCATCACGAAGAACGGGAGCCCGTTCGCGAGCGTCCCCGCGTCGATGACCGACGCGACGTGCTCGCTGTTCAAGTTCGCCGCCGCGTGCGCCTCGAAGAGAAATCTCGCGACGCTCGCTTCGTCCTTCGCCGCGTCGGCGAGGAGCACCTTTACCGCGACCCGTTGGCCGAGCACCTCGTGTTGCGCAGCGAACACCGCCCCCATTCCACCCTCGCGGACGGCCCGCTCGACGCGGTACTTCCCGCCGATGACGTCGCCTGGCGCCGGCAGCGCCTGCTTTCGCGGCGCGTCGTCCGTCTCCTCGTCTGGGGATTTCGTCGCTCCTCCGATCAAGCTTCCAATATAGGTCATCGGGCAACCCGGAGCCTGCGGCTTTCGGCCTGTGACCTATTCGCACACCGGCGTGCGCTTGCGCACGTCCACGTCCATGCACGTCAACGTGCGCCGGTGACGAAGTCCCGAAACGTCGCGACGTCCGTGCGCGATCCGAGCACGAGCGGCGTCCGCGCGTGCAATGCCGTCGGCGTGATGTCGAGGATTCGATCGACGCCGTTCGTCGCCGCGCCACCCGCTTGCTCGAAAAGGAACGCCATCGGGTTCGCCTCGTAGAGCAGACGAAGCTTTCCGTCGGGGCTCTTGGTGTCGGCGGGGTACGCGAAGATGCCGCCCTTGAGGAGCGTGCGATGCGCGTCGCCGACGAGCGAGCCGACGTAGCGATGTCCGTACGGAAACCCGTGCGCCTTGTCGTCGCTCTTCATCGTCGCCGCCCACTTCTTCACGCCATCGGTCCAGCGCGAGTGGTTCCCCTCGTTGACCGAATAGAGGTTGCCCTTTTCGGGGCATCGGATGTTCGCGCGAGAGAGGAAGAACTCGCCGCACGTCGGATCGAGCGTGAACTCGTGCACGCCCTGTCCCATCGTGAGCACGAGGCTCGTCGACGATCCGTACACGGCGTATCCGGCAGCGACGAGGTGCTTGCCTTGCTGGAGCGCCGCCTCCATCAAGTTCTCGCCCTGCTTCGGCGCGCGCATGATCGCGAAGATCGTCCCGATGGTGACGTTGACGTCGATGTTGCTCGAGCCGTCGAGCGGATCGAACATCACGACGTACTTGCCGTGAGGATCGACGACGACGGCGTCCTCCATCTCTTCGCTCGCGATGAGCGCGCAGTCGCGCGTTCGCTGGAGCACCGAGCAGAGGACGTCGTTGGCGTGCTCGTCGAGCTTCTGCACCTCTTCGCCCTGCACGTTGGTCTCGCCGGTGTACCCGAGGAGGTCGGCGAGGCCGGCCGAGCGAACGCGCGCGTGGATGATGCGCACCGCGAGCGAAATGTTGTTGAGCAGCGACGTGAATCGGCCCGTCGCGCCGGGCGTCCCGCGCATGCCGCCCATGATGTGCGACTCGAGGGTGGTGCCGACGACCGACGGCGCGAGTGCGGAATGAGGCGCGTGTTTGGGCTCGGACATGGGGCAAGCACTCTAGCGAAGCGTGTATGCGCGCGCCATGGGGGGCCTGAGCGACAATTTTCGCCGGCTCGCCGAATCTCCTCGAGCGCGTCCGTCGAGGTCGACGTCCGTCTCTGAGGAGCGCGCGGGTTTTTCGCGCTACACTGTTCGGTTGATGCGAAGCAAGAAGAGCACGAGCCGCGGCGTAACCCTGATCGAGGTCATGATAACCGTTGCGATCATCGGCGTCCTGGCGACGGTCGCGGTCGTCGCGTACCGAAGCAAGGTCACCTCGGCAAAGGTCACCGAGGCGACGCAGATGATCCAAAACATCCGCGCCGCGCAGGACAACTACAAAGCGGAGACCGGCAGCTACGCGGACGTCTCCACCAGCATCACGAGCTTCTACCCGGCGGCGACACCCGGGACGTTCACGACGGCCTGGGGCGCGCTCTGCGGGAGCGCGTGCAAAACCGGGATGGACTGGTCGGTCCTCAGCGTGCAGCCGACGGGCCCGCTCCAGTTCGGGTACGCGACGGTCGCGGGGTCGGCGTCGCAGACGACGTCTTCGAAGGGGGTCGCGTTCTCGGTGAACGGCACTGCAGTGAGCTTCACGCCCCTCGAAGGCAAAGCTTGGTACGTGGTCACCGCGCGCGGCGACACCAACGGAAACGGCGTTTTCGTGCAGCTCATCTCGACGTCGGCCAGCAACGACGTCTGGATCGACAAAGAAGGGGAATGAGCTACCTTCGGCCCCTGCTCGAGCCGTGAGCGAGAGCGTGGGCCCGTGCGAACTGGCGCGGGCCTCCGAACTACACAAGGAGCCGACGCATGGCCGTCACCGATCGCGTTAAGCAAATTCTCTCTTGGTACGGAGCCGACAACGTCGGCACGAAGACGAATCTCGCGCGCCTGATGAACACGGGCGCGCTCGCCGGCACGGGCAAGTTCGTCATTCTTCCCGTCGACCAAGGCTTCGAGCACGGCCCCGCGCGGTCGTTCGCGCCGAACGCGCCGTCGTACGATCCGGACTACCACTTCCAGCTCGCGATCGACTCGGGGTGCAACGCGTACGCGGCGCCGCTCGGGTTCCTCGAGGCGGCGGCCGACAAGTTCGCGGGGCAGGTCCCGATGATCTTGAAGCTGAACAACTCCGACTCGCTCGCGAAGGTCGACCAGCCGTGCAGCGCCGTCACCGGCTCGGTGAAGGACGCGCTGCGCCTCGGTTGCACCGCGATCGGCTATACGATCTATCCGGGCTCGGGCGCGCGCA
>JAYVXB010000656.1:0-12132 GCA_043785585.1 Deltaproteobacteria bacterium
AGCGTGAAGCGCAGCGACGCATCGTCGTCGATCACCAGCACGCGATTCATGGGAGGAGATCTACCGTGCCGGCGCTTCGGAAGAAACCTCGGCGGCTGCGGTCTCCGTCTTCTTGAACGGGTTCGGCAGCGCGCCGGCGACGCCTGCGCACATCTTGAGCGCGCACACCGGAAGCTCGAGCGAGACCGTGGTGCCGCGTCCGGGCGCGCTGTCGAAGACGAGCGCGCCGCCGTGCTGCTCGACGAGCCCACGCGCGACCGCGACGCCGAGGCCAGTGCCGCCCTCTTTCGTCGTGAAGTACGGCTTGCGAATGCGCTCGAGCACCTCGCGCGTCATCCCCGGTCCGTCGTCGGTCACACGCACGCGCACGCCGCCTTCGCATCCGGCGCGCGCCACATCGATGCGCACGGTGCCACCGTCGGGCGACGCTTGCATCGCGTTGAGCACGACGTTGAGGAGCGCTTGGCGAAGCTTGCGTCCGTCGGCGTTGACGACGATGTCCTTCTTGCCGCTCACTTCGAGGACGACGCCGTGATCGCCGGCGCGCGTCTCGAGTAGAAGCGCGAGCTCGTGCGCGATGTCGTGGAGGTTGGTCGGCGCGACCTTGAGATCGTCGAAGCCGCGGGAGAACGAGAGGAATCCGTCGACGATCCCTTGGAGGCGATCCGCTTCTGCGGCGACGATCGCGAGGCGCTCGGCGACCTTGGGATCGGCGGAGCTGCGCGCCATGTGCGTCGACAGGCCTTTGATCGCGGCGAGCGGGTTCTTCACCTCGTGAGCGAGGCGCGCGGCGATGCCCTCGAGCGCGCGCGTCCGATCTTCGTTCTCGCTGCAGAGCTCTTCGCGTCGCTCGGCGAGCTCGAGCGCGACGCGCTCGTACGCTTTCGAAACGGTGCAGCCCATCCGATACATCCCGAAAGCGACGAACGCGATCGACGAGAGCGTGATCGTCACGTACTCGGGCGACGGCCATCCGTTGACCGGCGCGAGCGGCGCAGGCAGCTCGCCGATCACCGTGCGCGAGAGCAAGACGAGCCCGAGCATGAGCGCTAGGTAGAAACCGAAGAAGATCGTCTTGAGGCCCTTGGGCTCGCTGATGACGATCGACGCGCCCATGAGGATTTGCACCGTCGTGATGAGCAGCGGGCTGGCGATGCCGCCGGTCGCCGCGAGCGAGCCGATGCAACAGATCGCTCCGACGAAGAGGCTGATCGCGCCAGTGCCCGCCATCGGGCGGGTCTTCAGCACGAACATCACGCCGCTGAACAAGAACGTCCCGAGCAGCAGCCACGCCCGCCACGGCTCGAAGCCACGCGCGACGAGCAGCGCGAGCACCGCGAGGTGGAACGGCAGGAGCCAAACGAGCCGCCAGCGCGCCGCCGACTGTGACATCTCGCCGAAGATGCGGCGGCGTACCGCGTCGAATCGCGCCCGCTGGCGCGTCTGCTCGGGGTCGGGGTTGGTGACGGCGGCGGACATCCTCAAGAAGCGTTCAGCAAAGTCCGTGCGCGCGCAACTGTCTCGCGAAGCATGGAAATTACACGGAATGTCCCTGTCCTACCTGTCGGAGGGACGACAGGTGCCGGCGCGCCACTCATTACTTACCGACGACGGCGCAACGCGGCGCCCGCGAGCGCGATTCCCACGATCCCGAGGAGCCAGGGGATCGGCTTGGAGGGGTCTTTGGCCGGCGCGGCGACCGCGCATCCGCCGCTGTTTCCGGTCGATTGCGTCGAGTTGCTCGCAGCCGGCGGCGTGACGAAGCAGAAGCCCGACTTGCACGAGAAGCCGTCGGGGCACACTTTCGTCGCGTCGCACGACTGCGTGCAGACGAACGTCTTGCCGTCGAGCGCGGAGCAGCTCTTGCTGTTGCACTCGTCGTCGTTCGCGCACGGCGCGCCGAGCTCTCCGGGCAACGGCGTCGCAGGACCGCCGTCGCTCGACGACGACCCACCGTCCGCCGGAGGCTTGGTTCCGCCGTCGGCCAGCGGAGGGATCGGCGGCGAGCTCACCCAGCTCGGCGCGGTGTACCCACCGAGCGTCGCGGCGCGGTTGGCTGTCGAGATGATGAGATCGCGGTACGAATCGAGGCGCGTGTAAAACGATCCTTGGCACGTCATGCCGTCGAGCGTGACACCGCCGCGCGAGAGCACGCCGAGCGAGAGAAACTCGCCGGTGTCGAACTGCGCCTGCGAGAACGCGCCCGAGCCCGAGTCGCCTTCGCACGGACCGTCGCCGGAGAAGAACTCCTGCTCGCGCATCTCGTTTTGGTAGCCGTGCGCCCAGCAGTCGATGAACTTCGACGGATCGCTGGGGATGCAGTTGAACGCGATGTTCTGCCGAATGTGGCGCGTCCCGGCGCTGTTCATGTTCGCCGGCGACGTGAGCCCGTAGCCAATCGCGGTGTCGGCGAGCTTCGAGATGTGCGCGCGATCGCGAAGGTCGTACATGACATTCGGAATCGCGGGGGTCGCCGCGCTCGCGGGCACGTTGCTCGTCAAGATGATGAGCGCGATGTCGTTGCCGCAGAGAGCGGTCGGCGTCGGCGTGACGAACTCCTTCGCGCGCACCCACGTGCCGGCGCTGGAGAGCATCGTCGAGCTCGTGGTGATGTAGTACTGCGAAGCGTTGTACTGCGCGCCGAAGTTCGTAGTCGCGCAGTCGACGTTCCCCGACGGCGTCTGCGAGACGCAGTGGCGGGCGGTGACGACGAGGTTTGGCGCGATGAGCGTTCCGGTGCAGAGGAGCTGGCACTGTCCGGGGTTTCCGCCGCAGACGCCGACCTCGAACGTGTGCGTCGTGTCGGCGGTGCCGCCTTGGATCGATTGTCCGGTGCGCGCGGCGGGCTCGTCGTTCGTTCCTGCGGACGTTCCGCAGCCGATCGCGTTGCAGACGCCGACGAGCGCGACGAGCGCGCTCATGCCGAAGAACCTCGATTGCATCCTCGAACCCTCCGCGTCGGAGCAAAAGCCAAGTCCGCAACCGCGCGAGTGCAATGTAGCGGTGGCGAAACGCGCCGCAACCGAAGAAGCAACGTCGCCATGGCTTTCGCGTTCCCGCATCCTGCGATATCGCAGCATTCTTTCGTAGGTGTTTGGAGTGTTCGAAAAGCGTATAGCGGGAAGTTGCCCGTTCGCTCCTCGGCGTGGCTTGATCGCGTCGCAAGAGGAGGCGAGTCATGAGCTGGAAGACGACGTTCGTGGTGGTACTCGGCGCTTCGGGGTTGCTCTTCGCGAGCGAGGCGCGTGCGGAGGATCCCCCGGTCGCAGGCACCGCGGGCGGAACCGCGACAGCGACAGCGACCGCAGGTGCAGGCGGCGCACCCGCCGCGCCGGCGAAAAAGGAAGAGAGCGGCGAGACCGACCACGATACGGTCGTCGGCCATGTCGGTGTCGGCTTCTTCGGTCTGCGCCAACTGCCGTTTGCCGGTGGCGCGCCCGGCGCACTGCGCCCGACGACGCTCGACGCGCCCGTCGTCGGCGCGCGCTATTGGATACAGCGAAACTTCGGGATCGACGTCGGCGTCGGCTTCGCGAGCATCTCCGGTTCGAACGAGAACGTCGCCGGGGCCAACACGACCACGACCGACCACGCGAGCCAGCTCGGCTTCGCGCTTCACGTCGGCGTGCCGATCGCGTTCGCGCACGGCAAGCACTACACCTTCCTGCTCGTCCCCGAGACCGACCTCGGCTTCACGAGCGGCACGCAAAAAGGCACCGCGCCGACGCCCGACACCAACTACAGCGGCTTTCTTTTCGACATCGGCGCGCGCATCGGCGCCGAGATCCACTTCGGCTTCATCGGCGTCCCGCAGCTCGCCCTCGAAGGCGGCATCGGTCTCTATTTCCGCCGTACGTCGACCAAGGTGAAGACCGATCCGAACTCGACGTCCGACGGAACGAACACGTTCGGAACGGCGGTCCCGCTGACGAACCCGTGGGGCCTGTTTTTGAATCAGGTCTCGGCGATCTATTACTTCTGAAGCGGGTGCTACGCTAACGGACGAGGTGTGCCGATGCGGTGGACGGTGTCGATCGGCGGTGGGGTTGCCGTGTTCGTGATGGCATGCGGGAGCGGTCCCGGGCCGTTCGATTCCGTGCACTCGTTCGAACGCGACACGGCGTCGCCGTCCGAGAGCTCGACGGCGGGCGGCTGCATCGCGTGCGGATCGAACATGCGATGCACCGGTACGCTGCAAAGCGTCCCGATCAACGTCGTCATCGGGACCCTCCCGACCAAGAACGGCGAGTGCGCCATCTCCAGCAGCGACGTGTCGAGCACCGATGCGTCGCGGCTCCGGTGCGACGGCAAGATCGTGACCGTGAGCGGCGGCAACCGGAACGAGCCGACGCCTATCGAGACGCCGGTCGGTACATGGACCTCGGCAGGCGGCGGCTTCGTCGTCTGCGTCGACCTCGATTGCATCGTGTGCACGCCGACGACCGATCCGCTCACGCACCAACCGCCCGAGCCGCAACCGCAACCCGGTGGCAACGACGCGGGCGTGCGTGGCGGTGTCGACGCGGGCTGAATCGTCGCGACGCTACGGCGCCCACTCCACGCGGACGTCACGATCAATCAGGCCCGCCGCGCGTGCGCGCGTGAAGAGCTCGCTCACGGCGCGTCGTCCGTCGGCGGGGAGATCGAGCGTGTCTTCGTTCGCGTACATCGCGAGGTAGCGATCGAGCATCGCGCGATCGAGCCCGACGTCGCCGCGCGATTCGACCGCGAGGAGCGCGTCGATCACTTCGTCGCGATGCGCGAGCGCCCACGCGATCGAGCTCTTGCACAACCTCGACACCTTCGCGACGAGCTCGGGTCCCAAGCCGCGCCGTATCGCGTTGCCACCGAGCGGCAACGGAAGCCCGCCCGTCAATGCGCTCCATCCTTCGCCGATGTCGGACACGCGCGCGAAGCCTTCGCGCTCGTACGTGAGGCGCCCCTCGTGAATGAGCAGCGCCGCGTCGACCTCGCGCGTGCGAAGCGCCTCGAAGACGCGCGCGTAGGGGCTGATCGGAAGGACGATCGCTTCGAAGCGCGGCAAGAGAAGGCGCAGCGTGAGGTACGCGGTCGTTCGCAATCCGGGCACGCCGATGCGCGCGCCTTCGAGCGACGCGAGCGATCGCGCGGCGGTCGCGACGACGACCGGGCCGTAGTTGCGACCGACGGACGCGCCGTGCGGCAAGAGCAGGTAGTCGTCGGCGATGCCGGCGTACCTCGCCATCGAGACCGCGATGACGTCGACGTCGCCGCGCGCGGCGCGCTCGTTCAACGTCTCGGTGTCGGCGCGCTCGTGGGAAAATGCGATCCCCTCGGGATCTATCTTTCCGTTGAGGAGCGCCCAGAACATGAAGATGTCGTCGCTGTCCGGAGAGAACGCCAGTCGAATGGGGCTCATCGCGCGCGGACAGTAGGGTCTCTTCGCGCGTCGCTCAAGGTGCGCTACGTTCGCGACCGATGCGCATTGCACGTATCGATACCCCCGCTGGGGCGCGTTTCGCGCGCCTCGAGTCCGGCGTCGCACGCCTCTACGACGCTCCGCCGTGGCTCGAAGGACGCCTCGGCAACACCGAGATCGCTTGGACGGAGCGCGATCTGCGGTGCCCGGTCGCCCCTTCGAAGATCCTCTGCATCGGCCGCAACTACGCCGCGCACGCGAAGGAGCTCGGGCACGACGTGCCGACCGAGCCGCTCCTCTTCTTGAAGCCGCCGTCGTCGCTCCTCGATCCGGGCGGCGCGATTCGCTTGCCGCCGGAGAGCACGCGCGTCGAGCACGAGGCGGAGCTCGGCGTCGTCATCGGCAGGCGGTGCCGCAACGTGTCGCGCGAAGACGCGCTCGCGTACGTCTTCGGCTACACGTGCGTCGGCGACATCACGGCGCGCGATCTCCAGCGCAAGGACGTGCAGTTCACGCGCGCGAAGGGCTTCGACACGTTCTGCCCGGTCGGCCCGTGGATCGAGACGGAGCTCGATGCGTCGCAGCTTCGCGTCCAGTGCCGCGTGAACGCTGCGACGAAGCAAGACGGCGCGACGTCGAACATGATCTTCGACGTGCCGACGCTCGTCGCGTACGCGAGCCGCATGATGACGCTCGAGCCGGGCGATCTCATCGCCACCGGGACGCCCGAAGGAGTCGGACCGCTCGTCGCAGGCGACGCCCTCGAGATCGAGATCGATCGCATCGGCGTCCTGAGCGTGCGTGTGGAAGCTTAGAACGCCATTTTTTCGAAGCGTGACGCCGTGGATCGTCATCGGCATGACGCTGGCGACGGCCGCGACCATCGCGGCGCGTTGGCGCTCGAACGACGCGCAGTGCAGTGACGGCTTCGTCGCGAGCGGCTCGCGATGCCTGCCTCCGACGGACGCCTGCCCGGCGCCGCTGGTGCGCGAGGCCGGCGGATGCGACGCGCCGGACGTGCGCGTGCGGGTCCCTCCTGCAACGTTCACGATCGGTCCGTCGGACTGGGAGGCCGAAGGACGCGTGCTTCCGCGCACGATCGAGACACGTGCATTTTACATCGATGCGTTCGAGGCGACCGTCGCGAGGATCGCCGCGCACTCCGGTCCGGATGGCGCGCGTGCGGCAAGCGCGTTGAGTCGCGACGACGCCTCTGCGTACTGCGCGTCGCGCGGCGGTCGACTGCCCACGGACGACGAGTGGCTCGCGGCCGCATCGAGCGGCGCGCCGAGCGGCTCGGTGTCGCGCTACCCGTGGGGCGACACCGGGGCGGTGTGCCGTCGGGCCGCGTGGGGGCTCGCGCGCGGACCGTGCTCCGAGCGCGGCGTCGGCGCCGACACCGTGGGCGCGCACCCGACCGGCGACACAGCGCTCGGTCTCCACGACATGGCAGGCAACGTCGCAGAGTGGGCCGTCGACCCGTCGCGCCCCGCGCTGGGCATCGCGCGCGGAGGTTCCTGGTCCACGGAGCTCGCCACCGAGCTACGCACCTGGTCGCGCCTCGAGCTCTCGCCCAGCGCGAAGGACCCGCGCGTCGGCGTGAGGTGCGCGTACGACGCCCCGTAGCATCCTCTTTTTTTGGGCTACCCTGGTCCGTCCCATGACTTGCGCAGTGCTCTGCATCGGGACCGAGCTGACGCGTGGCGAGCTCGTCAACACGAACGCGCGTTGGCTCTGCGCCGCGCTCACGGACCTCGGCTTCGAGGTCGTCGAGGACACCGTCATCGACGACAACAAGGGGCGCATCGTCGACGCGCTCGATCGCCTCAGTCGAAGCGTCCGTGTCGTCGTCTGCACGGGCGGTCTCGGACCGACCACCGACGACCTCACCACCGAAGCCGTCGCCGACGCGCTCGGCAAGCGCCTCGTTCGCGACGGCTCGTCGCTCGATCACATTCGTCGCCGCGTCGAAAAATACGGACGCACGCTCACCGAGTCGAACTCGAAGCAGGCCGATTTTCCCGAGGGAGCCGACATCCTCCCGAACCCGATCGGCACCGCGCCCGGCTTCGGCGTACGCATCGGCGCATCCGGAACCTGCCTCGCGTTCTTCCTGCCGGGCGTTCCGCGCGAGATGGAGCGGATGTTCGAAGAGCAGGTCGCACCACGCATCCGCGCGCTCGCGCCGAACGATGGCTACCAAGTGCGTCTTCGAACGTTTGGTCTGCCCGAGAGCGCCGTCGGCGAGAAGCTCGCCGGGGTCGAGGCCGCGTATCCGGGCGTCACGGTCGGCTACCGCGCGCACTTCCCGGAGATCGAGGTGAAGGTGCTCGCGCGCGCGTCGTCGCAGCAAGCGGCGCGCGAGACGTGCGACCGCGCGACGGCGGACGTGAAACAGCGCCTCGGCGCGATCATCTACGGCGAGGCCGACGAGACGTTCGCGGGCGTCGTGGGCCGCGCGCTCCGCGCGAAGGGGTACACGTTGGCGATCGCGGAGTCGTGCACGGGCGGGCTCGTCGGGCACCTCCTGACGCGCGAGCCGGGCGCGAGTGATTTTCTGCTCGTCGACGCCGTGACCTACGCGAACAGCGCGAAGTCGCGCATCCTCGGGATCGACGAAGAGACGATCCGCTGGCACGGCGCGGTGAGCCCCGAGGTTGCCGCGGCGATGGCGGAAGGCGTGCGGCGCGTGTCGGGCGCGGACGTCGCGCTCGCGTTGACGGGCGTCGCAGGGCCGAGTGGCGGCACCGACGCGAAACCCGTCGGCACCGTTTTCCTCGCCACCGCCGGTCCCGCAGGCACCACGATCAAAGAGCGACTCTTTCACGGCGACCGCCATCAAATCCAGACGCTCGCCGCGTACGCGGGCCTTCAGCTCGTCCGCGAAGCGCTTTCGACCTGACGCCTCAGCGACCCTTCGCGATCTCCGCGACCCACGTCTTCGCGAGCGCGCACGAGCCGGTCGACTTCCACGTCGCTGCGGCCGCGTTCGCCGGGCCCGCGACGAAGACGAGATCCTTGCCGAAGCGCGCGATCGCGAACGGCCCGCGATCTCCGCGATCGAAGCATACGAACGTCGCGTCCGACGTCTTCGCTGCGCCGAGCTTCTTCGACACCCCCGCACGCGCCATCGTGAACGCGCGCCGCGCGAGCGCGTCGACTTGCGGTGCGCCGTCGTCGTAGCGGAGTCGCCACGCGAACGCGACGAGGTCGCCGTTCTTGAACAGCGCACCGCGATCTCCGCCCCAACCGGCCGCCGCTTCGGCTGCGTCCTCGGGCGGCATCCACTCTTCGAACGAGAGCCGAACGCCGAGCTCGCCGAACACGTCGTCGTCGACGGACCTCCACCCGGCGCCGAGCGTGTCCGCCTTCGGTGCGGCGACGCGGAGCGGCTTCTCTCGCGCGTCGTACTTCTCGACGTGCAGGATCTGCTCGCTCGTCGTCGGCGGATCGTCCCACGCGCGGTTCACTTCGCGCCAACCCCCGCGTCGTCGCATCGTGTGCACGAAGACCGTCCCATAGATGTACGGCGCACCGAGCGAGCTTCGCATGATCTGCGGCGCGGTCGCGGTCGCGCCGGTGAGCATGCTCCCGCGAATCTGCTCGGCGTAGAGCTCGTCCGGCACGTCGAGCGCGGTGCGCCCCGCCTTCGCGAACATCACGTCGAACATCGCGCTCGTCGCATCGCCCTCCGCGAGCGCCGACACCGCGGTCGATAGATCCGACTCCCCGCGGCGGTATTTCGATCGTGCCTTGAGATCCCACTTCTGATCTTGGAGCGCGTGGACGAGCTCGTGCGCGAGCGTCGCCTCGGCGTCCGCCTCTTGCAGATCACCCGCGAGGTACATCGTCCCGTCCGCGGGCTCGTAGTAACCCGCGAGCTGCGCCTCGAGCAGCGCGAACTCGGCCTTCTCGTAATCGAAGCTCGTCGGGATGAAACCGAAGAGCTGCAGCACGAGCCCTTCGTTCCGAATCGATTCGGGCGGCACCTCTTTCGCGACGTGCTCTTTCACCCGCGCGATGAGATCGGCACGCGACAAGACGACGCCTGGGACCGGCCTGGTCGCCTCGACGCCGCGCGCCTTCGTCACGCGTCGCAACATCCGCGCGATGAGCTTCTCGTCACGCCCCGGCTCGGGCGGCGTGGAATGCGGATCGTTCGTTCGAATCGGCGGCGCGGCGCTCGAGGTTGCCGAGCCCACCGTCACGGTCTTCGGACCGATCGTCGTTGGCGACGCCGGGCCACAACCCACCGCAATCGTCCACGCTCCGAGCGCGAGCGCTCTCCCTCGGCGACTCACTTTGCGAGCCCCTTTGCCCCGCGTTCCCCCTCGCGCCGCAACACCGCGATCGCGTCGGCATAGCTCGGCTTCGTGAACACGGCGTTGCCGGCCACGAGAGCGCGCGCCCCCGCCGCGGTCGCGAGTGCCGCCGTCTCCTCGGAGATGCCGCCGTCGATCTCGAGATCGATCGGCCGCCCCGACGTGTCGATCATCTGCCGTATCGCGCGCACCTTCGGGAGCACCTCGTGGATGAACGATTGCCCGCCGAATCCGGGGTTCACGCTCATCACGAGGATGAGGTCGGCGACGTCGACGACGTAGCGCAGCGTCTCTTCGCTCGTCGACGGGTTGAGCACGACGCCGGCGCGCTTCTTCAGTCCGCGAATCTGCTGCAGCGTCCGATGCAAATGCGGGCACGCCTCGACGTGCACGGTGATCGTGTCGGCGCCCGCCGCGGCGAACTCGTCGATGTATTTCTCGGGCTCGACGATCATCAAGTGCACGTCGAGCGGCAGCTTCGTCACTTTGCGAAGCGCCTTCACGACGAGAGGCCCGATCGTGATGTTGGGTACGAAGCGGCCGTCCATCACGTCGACGTGAATCCAATCGGCGCCCGCGGCCTCGACCGCGCGCACTTCGTCGCCGAGACGGGAGAAATCTGCAGAGAGGATCGACGGAGCGATGACGACCACGAGAGACTCGTGACGGAGCCGCGCCGCCACGTCAAGGCCTGTCGATGACCGATGACGATCGGCACGAGACCGGACACCCGTCGAAACGCCGTTGCACGTCGCGCACAAAGCGAGGAAGCTCGGCCCTTCTCATGCAGACCCGCAAGATCACGAAGGTCGATTTCGACCGCATCGTCGAGGTCATCGACCACTGGTGGGGCGGCCCCATCAGCACGTTCGCGCACCCGATCTTCTTCTACGAGCTCGGCGGTCACGCGCTCATCGTCGAGCAGGGCGACGAGATGATCGGCTTCTTGCTCGGCTTCGTCGCGCGCCCCGAGGACGCGAAGACGACCGGCTACGTGCACCTCGTCGGCATCCATCCGGACTTCCGTCGTCGCGGCGTCGGTCGGCTCCTTTACGATACGTTCACGGCCGAGTGCCGCACCGCGAAGTGCGTCCGCATGAAGGCGATTACGACGCTCGGCAACGAGGGCTCGATTCGCTTTCACGTCGCACAGGGTTGGAACGCGCGAGAAGTCGACGACTACGCCGGACCCGGTAGACGCCGCATCGTGTTCACGAAGGATCTCGTCGACCTCTGAGCGCCGTCGATCGCGGTGCGCTCCTATTCCGGCCTACGTCGGTGTGCTAGCTCTGGGCTTGGGTTTTTCCGTCGGGAAAGGGCGCCCATGAGCCTGCGGCGGCTGTCTTTCGTGCTCGGTCTGGCGATGCTCGCGGCGAGCACGGCGCCCTCGATCGGATGCGCGACGTCGGGAAGCGGTGGCACCGCGGGCGACGACAGCGGTGCGGCGGGCGATGACAGCGGTGCGCTCGACGACGGCGGACAGCCGAAGCTCGACTCGGGCAATCCGCAAGGCGACTCGGGCATCGCGGGTGACTCGGCAAATCCTGGCGACAGCGGCGCCACCTGCGTCAAGCCGCCGCCTGCGAGCTGCGGGCTGGCTCCGCAATGTGGATGCGGAGCGAACCAGACGTGCGAGGTCACCGACGTCAACGGATCGACCGCATGCACTGGCGCAGGCGCCGCGACCCAAGGGCGCGCGTGCGCCACGACCGGCGGATGCGCGGCGGGACTGACCTGCCTCTACGGTGCGTGTCGCCCCTATTGCGCCACCGCGGGCGCGGCGTGCGGCACTCCTGGCACCGGGGACTGCGAGCAGGCCATGACCACGGCGATGGCGCCCATCGTCAACCTGAAGGTCTGCCTCATCTCGTGCGCGCTCGACGACGCGAATGCGTGCGGCGGTCTCCCGACGATCACGACGGACCCCGTCGCGACGTGCGCCCCCACGACGCTCGGCGCGACCGATTGCGTGAAGGGCGGCCGGAGCACGACCACGTGCGGAGGGCAGAACGCTCCGTTTTGCGCGCCGGGATATCGATGCTCGAACGGAACGACATGCGAAAAGTGGTGCAAGGTCGGCGGTACTGGGCAATGCGGAGCGCTGACGTGCGGCGCGTTGATGCCGGCAGTCACCATCGGCGGCATCCAGTATGGTTCCTGTAGGTGAGATCATGAGCGCAGCCATTTTGAATCCTCGCGACTCGCGGCCCGACATCCCGGTGACCGTCGCGGCGTTGCGCGACATCGGGCTCTTTGGTGCGCTCTCCGACGACGTGCTCGAGCACCTCACGAAGACGCTGAAGACCATGCGCGCCGCCGCGGGGGACGCCGTCTTCAAAGAGGGCGATCCGGCGCGCGAGATGTACGTCGTCCTCGACGGCGAAATCGAAGTCATGAAGAAGAGCCGCCGCG